>DAOUCN010000394.1:0-11823 GCA_034431995.1 Chloroflexota bacterium
CCAGGGTCTTTTCGTTCTCGCTGTCATCCTGAGGAGCGCCCTTCAGCGACGAAGGATCTCGCTCGGCACGACTGAGATTCTTCGCTCGTTGGGGAGCACTCGCTCAGAATGACAACACAATGAAAAGGCCCTGACACGACTACAGCGACCAAGAAACCTCCCGCAGGTTGGGAACCTGCGGGAGGTTGGATACACCTCAGCAAAGGCACAGAGGGCGCACCTAACCCTGGCGCTCCGCCCTCTGTCGAACGCACAACACACGAGACCTGACAGGTCTCCCAGACCTGTCAGGTCTATGACACCAGACTGCTACGGCGACAGCCAGCCGTTCAGAACCAGGTACACGTCATACTGCTTGGCCTTGTTCTGGTACAGCCAGCCGAAGGTGTGGCGGGAAATGCTCTTCACGCCCAGGCCTGTGGCAGGAATAGGCGGATACCCCCAGCCCCAGAAGCTCAGACCGTCCACGCCCCAAGCCCACGCCTTATTCCACGGGCTGCAGCCGAACCCCACGGCGCACGCATAGTTGCCCAGGCGCTGGAACTGGATGGTCTGCGGCGCCCCCGCGCGCGTCACCGACTGCTCCACCCAGCTCCAGGGAAGCGGTGGCCACCAGTCGCCGTTCGGCAGTACGATGTAGTTCTTGTAGGTGAGCTGGGTGACATAGTGGTCAATCCACTTGGACCCGCTCTTCGACAGCGCCACCGAACCCAGTGGCGGCGCGGCCGGCAGGGCCCCCTTGCCACCCACGCCCCCGCTCACGTTGGTGAACACGCCCGGCGCTGCCGTCCCGGCCTCGGGCAGGTCGTCGGCCAACACCGGCGCCACCGACACCGCCAGCAATGCCAACGCAGTTACCAACACCCATGCAAACTTCTTCATCTCGATCCTCCCTTGATCACTGAATACGTGAGATGCCACCGCCATGAGAGCACAATGCATACGACACCGACGTACACGCGAGGGCTGACGCGGCCGTTGGGGAGACGGCCCAGGACATCAGCAGCGGATAACGGTGATCGGCTCCCTTCTCACCTCCCTCAGGGAAGACAGCGTTGACGAAAGAGAACCATAACCCAACCCGGGGTGTCTTTGAGAGCGTTCGCTGACCGGCCTCGACCCAGCCCGCTTCCAGCGGGCTTTGTTCCTGTAGCCCGACGATTGATCGTCGGGCACTAGCGGCCTGCATGGCGGTACACTCCACTCTAGTATAGTCCTCGCACGAGTGATTGTCAAGCGGTGAAGCCCGTACACGCCCAAATATGAACAAATAGTAATCCTGCACCTGTCAGCGTACCCGAATGAGGACGCGTTCCGAGCACTCGGCGCCGAAGCCCGCTCGCTCGTCGGGCGTCTTCTTCGCATTGGCCAGCAAGTCAAGATAGGGGTTGTCCACCAGCAAGACCACCAGTTCATGGTTGCCTGCCTTGCGTGGTGCAGCCAGGCTGGCGGCGATGGACACCCGCTCCTTGCTGCCCACGCGGGCGAAGATCACAGGCGTCCCGGGCGTCACAGGAACCTGCTCGAAGTTCAGGAAGGCGACCACGCCCACCTGGGCCGGCTTCGTGTCCACGTTGTTGAAGGCGACATGGTACGCCACCGTCGCTCCCGGCGCGACATCCTTCTGCCGCCAGGGAGAAGGCTCCTGCGGCCCCACTGGCTGATCGCTCAGGACAAAAAGCCCCTGCCCTTGCTTTGCCCGGTCGTCGGGCTGCGACGAGGCAGCGTAGGTGACCGTCGGCGCCCCCTTTGCCGAACCAACAAATAAGGTCGCGCGCACCGCCTGGAACATGAAGCGGCTCATCTGGCGGAACTCCTCTTTGCTGCTGTGCTGGTCCGGATCATAGAACGAGAACATGACGAGGTCGTGCTGTCCTTCGGCCAGCCCGCTCAGACGAATGGGAAACGCCCCCTCCTGTCCCGCCTTCAGGCGGTAGCGGAACACCGTTCCCTGCTTCTCCACACACGGCACCTGCCGGAAATCCAGCAGGCAGACGAAGGCCGCCAGCAATTCCTTGTTGCCCAGGTTGGCCGGCTCAACGGTGGCCGTGAAATCCTGGCCAGCGGGGATCCTGTAGCTAGCCGACTCCTGGCCTGTCACGTGGAATGGCGACGAAAGCCCTGTCAGCAAGGACACGCCCTCGATCACTTCAGGTTCGGGCGTCCCCTTTGCCCCGCCCGTCAGGCTGCACGCTGTCGCCATGACAGCGATCACACACATGAGCACGAGTCCTCGACTACGCTGCCGTGTCATATACGCTCCTCATTGACCTGTGTGCGGCCCGCGCCAGGGCAGCCCGCAGCGCGGCGTGGTCACTCCAGGGATATTCGATGCTGCCGAAACACAGACTCTGCTCGTGCCCCTTGCCCGTCACAATCACCAGATCACCCGCACGAGCCATATCAACGGCAAAGGCAATGGCCAGGGCGCGATCGGCGATGCGCACGTAGTCGCGCCCCTCGTGTCGGCCCACCTGCTTCAGCCCCGCAGCAATCTGCTGCATGATCTTGGACAGGCTCTCCGTGCGCGGGTCCTCCGCCGTGATCACGGTGAAGTCTGCCAGCCGCCCGGCGACCGCCCCCATCAGAGGCCGCTTCTGCCGATCACGCAGGCCGGCACAGCCGAAGACAACGATCACCCGCCCCCTCGCCATGCCGCGAGCCACCAGCAGGGCCTGCTCCAGGGCGTTGGGCGTGTGGGCAAAGTCCACGATCGCCATGAAGTCCTGTCCCTCTTCGATCCGTTCCATGCGCCCCTTGACGGGGGGGACGGCGGCCAGCCCGCGCTGGATGGCCTCGTGGGGCAGCCCCAGGCCCACGGCCACCGCGATCGCCGCCAGGGCATTGGCCACGTTGTAGCGACCTGGGAAGGGGATGGTGATGGGCAGCGCGCCCTCTGGCGTCACGGCCACAAACTCGGCGCCGACCTCGTGCAGGCGCACGTCGCGGGCCGTTACGTCGGCGGGAGCAGCCAGACCGTAGCTCAGATGGACGTCGGCAGGGATGGCCCGCAGATACGCATAGCTCGCGTCGTCGGCATTGAGCACAGCGATCTTGGGCAGACCGGGCTTGCGCACGGCGGTGCTCAGCAGGCGGAAGAGCATGGCCTTCGCGTCTCGGTATTGCTCAAAGCTGCCATGGTAGTCCAGGTGCTCGTGGGTGATGTTGGTAATCACTGCCACGTCGTACTCGCAGGCGTCCACCCGTTTCTGATGCAGGGCATGGGACGTCGTCTCCACGACGGCATAGGCGCAGCCCTCAGCCACCATGCGACCGAGGTATTCCTGCAACTCTGGCGCTTCCGGCGTTGTCGTGTGGAAGCCGGTATCTATCTCGCTGCTGCCGATCGAGGCGGCAACGGTGGACACCAGGCCCGCCCGCAGGCCAGCCGCCTCCAGGATGGAACGGACGCAGGTAGCCGTCGTGGTCTTGCCGTCGGTCCCCGTGACGCCGATCACCCTGAGCCGCCGGGCCGGGAAGCCGTGCCAGGCGGCAGAGAGATGGGCCAGGGCCGAGCGCGTGTCGGGCACCATGACGTAGGGAACGGGCAACACCAACGGTAGGGCGGACATCCTGTCCGCCGCTGGTTGTTTCTCCCCAACGACCGCCCGTGCCCCCCGCCGCAGGGCGTCGCCGATGAAGGCATGGCCATCCACGTTGCTGCCCGTCACCGCGACGAAGAGAGCGCCGGGCGTCACGCGCCGCGAGTCGGCAGTAACAGCGGTGATGTCGGGATCGCCGTCGCCCATGATGGTCTTGGTCATCAGGGCATCTAGCAATTGGCTCAGTTTCATCGCACGGTCGGGCTCCACACAAGCTTTGACGAAGCCGCGGTCATAACGTTGCGGCCCGCGTATGCTCATTATCCCCCAGCGCCGCCAGAGGAAGGCTGGGCCTGTCCGGGCGGCGCCGCTGCGGCCAGCACCCAGGCGTCGAGCCCCAAAACGCGGCCCAGCTCCATCTCCTGCGCCCGCGCCACCAGGCCCGATAGCTTCTCTTCCCGCTCCTGCACCGGCAGGCTGCTCGCCAGAACCTGCGCCGTCTCCCCCATCAGCGACAGCATGTTAACGATGGCCACACGACTCCCTCCCCGCAGGGTGCCATCGGCCACCACGAGGTCGCTCACGGCGCGACTGAGACCGCTCACCTCATTGTAAGCCCGCGCCTGCGCCATCACCTTGGCGATATTCAGCACGTGGACCAGCGTTCCCTGCACCACCTGCGGACCCAGCAAGAGGCTCACCCGCATGGCCATCTGCACATGGCGCGCCGCATCGGGGTACATCGCCAAGGGCAGAGAAACATAGGCCAGATTGGTGCACACCATGACGATGCCCACAGCATGGCCAAGCGGAGTCAGCCTGGCCTCCAGGTCGAGGAATGTCTGGCGCGCCGCGGACCATTGCTGTTGGCGCTGCTGCACCAGACCGATCTGATTCAGCGCCGACAGCTCGCCCACAATGCGGCCGCTCGTTTTGTATGCGCTACGCACCGCTTCCAGCAATTCCTGTCCATAGGCAGTGTCGCCGGCTGCCAGCGCGAGGGCCGCCATCCGCTCCTGCACAAAGACCCGCATCTCCTGCTCGACCTCGCCGGATAGGCCGAGCTTGTCCAGCAGGTCGAGGGTCTGCCCTACCTTGTCCGCGCTCTCCGGCGCGGGACGCTCTCGCCGTCGCTCAAGCGGACGGCACTGGTAGTCTGCGTCAAGCAGGAGCAACTCTGCCCGCAGCCCTGGCTGCCCTTCCCCCCGCGCCGCTGCCTTGCTGCGCATCCGTTCGTAGACCAGGGCCGCCGTCTCGGTCGCGCCCGCGGCCGCCAGGCGAGCCGCCGGCCCGTAGAGGCTGAGCTCGCCCTCCACCGCCGGAGTCTCCTCACCGCTCCTTGCCGGAGGCAAGCCCGCCGGGCCCAGGTAGACGTAGGCGTGCCGGGTACGGGCATCGAAGGCCGAAAGCCCTCGCAGCACGTCCGCCGGATTCCCTCCTTGCGCCAGCGCGCCCGCCAGAACGAGCCGCGCCACCTCGTTGGCTGGCCCCTCATCCACCGGCCACAGGGTACCCACGCAGGCGGCGGCGCCTGCCTCCAGGCACGCCGCGCCTATTCCCCTCCAGGCGAGAGGCGAGGCGTAGACGACCAGGGGCGCACTGGCGAAGCGGACATTGTCGGCGATGTCCTCCGCATGAACCTCCACCAGGCGATTTTGATTGTCGCCCAGAAAGACGGTGTCTGCACTGCCCCGGCTGTGCAACAGCAGAGCGTCCAATGGGAGCAGGCCACCCAGCAGAGCCAGACTGCTCAACGAGGCTGCCCCTCCCCGCACGGTGATGACGCGCTCGCCGGCCTCGCTCACCTCGGGTGCAGGCCGCTTCTGGATGCCCGGATCAAGACTCAAGGCCAGACCACCCGACGGACGGGGCACCTGGGCCAGGGCAATGGAGCGCAGGATGACCGGTGCCGCCTGCTCGGCCGGCACCAGCCCCACGGCCTTGCCCTCCCAGCCCGAAACCAGGCTGTAGGGCGTCCCTCTGGTGAAAGCCGTGATACGGGGCACAGCAGCCATCGCCTGCCGCACATCCTCCGCCAGGGCAGCCGTCACCAGCTTTTCCAGGGCGGAGAAATCGCTCTGCCACTCCGCGTCTGTGTAGCGGTAGCCCTGGACGGCGCCAGCGTCCTGCGTTGCGAGATAGGTCGTGAGAGCCTGAACAAAGGCGGCATCGGAATACGGCGTGGGCACCACGCTGGGCAATTCGAGGATAGACAGCCCCGCGGCTATCTGCTTAAGCTGGGGGTCGGCCTGCTGGCTCTGCAGGAACTCCTTGCGGTGCTCTCCCAGGTAGCGATAGGAGCTGGCGGCCAGCGCGGAGAGCTCTTCTCGGCGTATCTTGTCTGCCAGCACGTCCACCTGAGTCAGGATCGCGTTGACATCCGGCCGTTGATTGACGTAGAGGCGAGCGCCGCTGTGGTGGGCATAGAGGGCGCCCATGAGCGACGCTACACTGCCATCAGCCTCAACAATCACCGCATGGTCGCTCGCGGCTCCGGCGTTGAGCTCTTGATGAATCGCCGTCAGGCTCACTTTGGCCCCTGCGCGGCCCCGCGGCTGCAGGACGCGCCCCCTACGCAGGGCATCCACCAGGCCCAGGGGATAGAACGCTGGTTCGTCGGGAATCGTGAAGAAACCCGGGCGGCCACCGCCATGGATCTTGCCCCACGCCTGCAGCGCCAGATCCTCCAGATCGTGCCAGAAGAGGATCTCGACCCTGCCCGCTTCGGTCACACTGGCAACGGCCTGCCGCCAGGGATCGCTGCGGCTCTGCAGAGAGTCCGGCAGCAGGACTGTCACCCGCGACTCGGCCGCGAGATCGGCCATCACGTCCGGCGGATAGGCCGCCAAAGCCACCACATGGCCACCTGCCTCGCCTGCCAGAGCAGCCACCCACAGCGGGATCTGGGAACGCCGGCGCAGCCAGAAGAGATAGGCGCGAATCTTCTGCTGCAAGGGCAGCAGCTCCCGCAAGACTTCGTCGCGCTGGCGGGCAGCTTCTCGCTCGTCTGGCTGGCGCGCCGCCTGACCCCCCGGCAAGACAATGCCACCGCCCCGAGCGCCCTGCCCGGCGCCGGCAGCCCCCTCTTCGATCTGCCCCAGGCGGGTGACGAGTTCATTGCTGCGGGCGTTGGCAGCCTGGAATTGCTCCGGCGTCAATGGCGGATAGGCGAGGTCGAGGATGGGCAGGTAGGCCCTGTCCTTTGCTCCCACCGCTGACGCAACGATAGCTGCCTCGCTGATCTGGTTGGGATCGCACAAGACAATGGCGGGCGCCAGGGGCAGGGAGGGTTGGCTGTGCAGCCACATCTCGATGACCGCAGGCCCCTCCCGCAGCTCGACATGCAGTGTGCGGCCCTCATCGCCGATGGCCAGGCGGCCCGCCGTTGTCACCTGGAGCGTGGTGCCGGGTCCCAGATGCGTCTCCGCGCCCCCAGTGCCCAGCGGCTGCCAGACGGCATTGGACACACGAAGGAGCCACCGCACCCCGCCAGCCACGTTCATCTCCAGACGCGCTCGCGCCACCACAGGATTTGCGGTGGCCAGGCCGAAGGACGCCGTCTCGCCCTGCAGAACGGTGATCGTGCGCCTGCTGTCCCCCATCGTCTGACTCGCCTGGCGGCCGCTGTAAGGATCGAGACCATGATAGCGGGCATCAGACATGTCCAGACTCGCTTCCAGCGGTAGAAAGGGGAGGGCTGGGGTAAGGGGGCCAATCGGCATACCCATTTCTTCATGCAGGTGGAAAGCGAGGCCGAAACGGCCAATCTCGACAGTGGCGAGCTTGCCCTGGTCATCGAAGCGCAGGCCGATGCCGTCGCGTCGTCCCACAAACGTCATGCGTGCGTGCCTCCTGATGGGATGCGCCCATTGTACCACAGAGCGCCCAAATATGATAGTGGTCTCCGGCACGGCACCCGGCAGGGTCTTTTCGTTCTCGCTGTCATCCTGAGGAGCGCCCTTCAGCGACGAAGGATCTCGCTCGGCACGACTGAGATTCTTCGCTCATTGGGGAGCTCGCTCAGAATGACAACACAATGAAAAGGCCCTGCGGCACCTAGGCAACCAACTTGACATGCGGCAAGAATCATGGTATTAGTAGCTCGCAGATCAATAAGTATCTGCATAATGCCGCCAAGACGCTGAAAGGAGGAAAAGACAATGTATCGCCAACGTATCCGCCACAACTACGTTCGGCTCAGCAAGAGTCAGAAGCGCATTGCCGACTTCCTCATGACGTCCTATCGGGAAGCTGCCTTCATGACCGCCTCCAAGCTGGCAGCCACCGTCAACGTTGATGTCGCCACCGTCACCCGTTTCGCACAGCGACTGGACTACCCAGGCTATCCTGAACTCCTGGCCGAGGTGCAAGCGGCTGTCAAGCAAGAGATGAGCGCAGGATTTCGGCCGGTAGAGGGCGCTGGTCAAGCAGGGAAGCTCTTTATGCGGGCCTTGACGGTCGAAAAGGAGAATCTGGAGCGTACCCTCAACCGCATCTCCTCTGACATGGCCGACCAGGCAGTGGAAGCGGTCGGCAAAGCCAAACGCATCTTCATCTGCGGGCTATACACGGCCCGGCTGCTCGCAGAGCTTTTCGCCAGCCAGTTAAGGTTGATTGGCCTACCAGCGCTATCCGTCTCAGGCGATCCTGTGCGGATGGCCATAGAGCTGCGGGACGTGGGCCCAGGGGACGTGGTGATTGGCATCGGTTTCTCGGGGCTCAGTGGCC
This sequence comes from Chloroflexota bacterium, assembly GCA_034431995.1. Classification (GTDB taxonomy): domain Bacteria; phylum Chloroflexota; class DTOL01; order DTOL01; family DAOUCN01; genus DAOUCN01. The sequence continues at coordinate 8,271 of DAOUCN010000394.1, forward strand.
AGGTGGCGGCAATTCTTGCGCATGCGCGAGAGCGGGGGGCCAAGACCATCGCTCTGAGCGGATCTGACATGACCCCTGTGGCGCGCGCCGCAGACGTGGTGCTGGTGTGTGCCGCCGGATCTCCTGTGCACATGCCTTCCGAAACCACGGTTGCCGCCGTTGTTCTCAGCATCTTCCAGGCACTCGCCGCATCCCGCGAGGACATCCTGAGGAAGAATCTCGCAGACTTGGAAACGGCATACAAGGTCGTGGTCGCGGAGCGCGCTGTGTCAGTGGGCACCATCGAGGAGACCGTTCTCAAGGTCTACTGACGCCACAGGTCTGACAGGGACGGGGCCGGCCGTGCCCCTGCGTGCCGTCGCCCGCTGCACGTCCAACCTGAAGCCGTAACTGTCCTAGTGCTTTTTCGTCTCTATACATCGTGAAGAGCATCACGCTGGCCCTCTGCCAGCAGGAGGCGGCCCATGCGAAGCGGACAACAGCGGATCCCTGCCCTGGCCCTGGTTCTCGTCGGCCTTACTGTCCTCCTGCTCCTGGCGTCTGCCAGCCGGGGCCTCTCGGCGGCGACGCTGGTGCAGTCGAGGCGCCCCCTTTTCCCCGTTGCCATCCCCCCTGGTGGCACCCTGCCCACCATCGTGGGCACGATCACCGGCGTTGATCAGCCCAACGGCCTCGCCGTCCACGAGCCCAGCAACACCCTCTATGTCACCAGCCGCAGCGGCGGCAGGGTCAAAGTGTTCGACGCCGATAGCCTGGCGCCAAAGGCCGCAGACATCGTCATCGGGGGCCATCCCTTTGGTATCGCCGTTGCCGGCGACCTCGTCTACGTGGCGAACTTCGACCTGGACAGCGTCACCGTTATTGATGCTGGGTCCAACACCGTTGCCGCGACCATCAACCTCTGTTGTGCCAGCCACCCCAGCCTCTTTGCAGTTGACAGCGATGGCCGCGTCTTTGTCTCTCTGAACGGAACAGGCGAGGTCGCCATCTTGCGCGGCCTCGTCGAAGAGCCACCCCGCCTGTTCTTCGGCGCCAATACCGGCCCTTTCGGCCTAGCGATTGACCCTGCCCCTGGCAGCCACTATCTCTACGTTGGCCTGCGCAACTCCCAACGTGTGGCCCAGGTCTACCTCGATCCTCCCGACTATCCTGTCGAGCGCCAGCGGTTCATTCTCCCCGGCGGCGAGCGGGAAGTCCCCTATGGCATGGCCTTCAACAGGTACACAGGGAGACTCTACGTGCTCTCCGGGCAGGCAGGCGACAACCCGGCCAACCACCTGAACGTCCTCGATCGGGGAGGATTTGGCTTCGGCCCCGTTGTCACCTTCTTCGGCAACACGCGTGGCACGCCGGGCGGCGACGTTGACGAGATCTTCGGCAGCCTGGCGGCCAATGCCAACAACCTGGGCCAATACTACATCGGCGCGGCGGGAGATAGCCAGATATGGGTGATGCGCGGCGCCGACGACAGCGTCAGCCGCGTCTTCTCGCCCCTGGACAGCGCCTTCATCAACAACCCGGCGCCGGTGGCGGTGCATTCTGGTCTCTTCCGCGCCTACATCGGCAATTTCGCCTCCGCCAGCATCACCGTCATCGAGGACGCCGAGTTCGTGGCCACCGCTACCCCTACCAACACGCCGACCTATACGCCCACCCACACGCCGACGCACACCTACACGCCGACGCCGTCCTACACACCGACGGCAACACACACGCCAACGCGCACGCACACGGCGACGGCAACGGCCACCGCCACACCAACAGACACGGCGACGGCAACCGCCACCGCCACACCAACAGACACGGCGACGCCAACCGCCACCGCCACACCAACAGACACGGCGACCGCAACTGCCACACCAACAGACACGGCGACCGCAACTGCCACCGGGACGGCCACTGCCACTGCGACAGCGACGGCCACGCCTACACAGTCACCCACCGTGACGCCAACTGCCTCGCCCACGCCCATCTGGAAAGCAGGCGGCTGGCCCGACTATGCGCCCAACGGCGTCCCCGACTTCGACATGAAATATGACTCCTGGTTCTACAATCCTGACACTGGCGCGTGGCATGCTTCGGGCGCCGTTGCAGTGGGCAACTGCCTCTGGTGGTTCGACTCCAAATTCGAGTCCCTGCCCATCCCACCGCCGGAGATCAACGACACCTATCCCCTCGTCCAAGCCTCTGGCCCCTGGGACGACCATGATCTCGTGAACGCGTTACCCTTCCTCACCGATCTGGCCATTCGCATGGACATCAGCGGCGAGTCTACCTGGCCGTTCTGGGGCATCGAGCCACATGTGATGTACAGCAGCGTGGTCAGCTACCTCGACGATGTTGGCCTGGGGGCGTGGTACTCGGTCACGCTCGTGCAGGCGCCAACCTATGACTGGGTGGCACAAGAGATCTCACGGAGTGAGAATGTCATTCTGCTGCTGGGTTTCTGGGAGTTCGACGACGGGGCCTGGTGGCGCATCGGCGGCCACTACGTCACCGCCGCGGGCGTCAATCCTGCCACCGGCCAGATCGCCCTGAGCGATCCCTTCCGCGATCATGCCGAGGAGGGCTGGCCCGGTGAGGTCTTGCCCATCCACCCCGGGCCGCACGGGCCAGAGATTCACTGGGACGCTCAGTTCGTCTCCCATGACATCTACAGCATAGGCCCCCCCCATTTCCCCTGGGTGCGGTGGAGCATCGCCGACTACAATCCAGACCCTTGGGACACCTGGAACGCGGTCTACCAAAACGTGCCGTGGGAACTCGCGGCCTTTGAGCGTCTAGAGGAGCCTGGTGCCACCGCCCTGGTCGAGGTGGAGTACGCCCTGGCCATCTCGCCGCGGGACGTGCCCCTGCCTCCCACACCGACCGCTACGTGGACAGCCACCGCTACGCAAACGCACACGCCGACGGCGAGCGCCACGGCGACTCATACCGCAACGCCCACCGCCACCGATACTGCGACCGCAACATCCACGGCAACGCCTACCTTCACCCCGACGCCCTACGAGCAACGCGTGAATTGCGGCGGCCCGGCCTACACCGACACGCAAGGCAAGCTCTGGGCAGCAGACCAGGCCTTCAGCACAGGGAGTTGGGGCTATGTCGGCGGCGCCGTCTACACCACCAGCAACGCCATCGCCAACACCGATGACGATACGCTCTACCAATCGCTGCGCTACTGGGCGGGCTCGGCCACACCCGGCTACCGCTTCACCGTGCCCTATGGCGCTTACTCGGTCACGCTCAAGTTCGCCGAAATCTACTTCAATGCCTCTGGCCAGCGCTCCTTCGACGTGAGGATGGAAGGCAACACCGTCCTCTCCAGCTATGACATCTTCGCCGACGCCGGAGGCAAGAACATTGCCGCTGCCGACAAAGTGTTTATTGTCAACGTGACCGACGGCGAGCTGACCATAGACTTTGTGCAGGGTGTGCAAAACCCGCAGGTGAATGCCATCGCCGTTGTCTTCGTTAGTTCCGAGCTCCAGCCCACGCCCACCAGCACCGCGACGGCAACTGCCACCGCCACCGCCACACCCACCAGTAGCCC
>DAOUCN010000395.1:0-18296 GCA_034431995.1 Chloroflexota bacterium
CAGGCAGGCTGAAGACGGTGCGCTGGCTGGCGATGCGGAAGTCGCAGCACAGGGCCAGGATCAGGCCACCGCCGATGCAGAAGCCGCGGATCTTGGCGATAGTTGGCTTTTCCAGCGTCTCGAAGTCATCGAGGCATTGCTGGAGGTTCAGCAACCCCTCGCGGAAAGCAGGCTCTGGCACATCGGTTATTTGCCTGAGCAGGTCTGGATCTGCCCCCGCTGAGAAGTGATCTCCCGCGCCCTGCACGATGACTGTCCAGACATCTTTGCTCGCCCGCAGATGGGCGGTGATATCGCGCAACTCGTAGAGCGCCTCCACCGTCAGGCTGTTCATGGCCTGCGGGCGGTTGAGGGTCAGCGTTGCGATGTGATCGGCGTGGGTTAGAAGCCAACTGGTATCGTTAGCCATTGCTGATCGCTACGCATGAACAGGAGCAAACTGGTACTCGATACGGTTGGGCAGCGCAACACGCAGAGAGGCATCGAGTATTTCGATGGACACCAGATTGCCCTTCGCATCGTAGTCCAGAATGACCCCCGGTTTGTCCTCGTCGCTCTCTGCCACAGGTGTGTCGGAGAAGATGATTGTTAGTGTATCGGTCTCACTGTCATATGTTATTTTCATGGGGAAGTCCTCCAGTACTTGTCTATCTTGCTGGTGCGGTAGGCCGTAACGACTTCAGGCGGATGCCGTTCCATATCAACAACGACGCGCAGCAGATAGACTTTCGGCGGGTCACCAAAGGGCAGGCGAGCCTGATAGACTGTCCGTCCCGGACGAACCATCTCTGTCTGTTCACGCGCAGAAAGCACCCTGGAGACATCGCTTTCGCTGATTTGGCGGCGAGCCATTTCTGTCCGCGCGTGGCTCGTAACGCGATACGACGTGACCGGCACGGGTATTGCTGGGCTGTTGTCCATTGCATTCTGACTAGGCATCGTGCTTGTACCCGTATGGTGTCCTCTGCGCGCCGCTGCTCCGCTCCGGCGTTGCCGATCTGGCGCGGAGACAGGAAAGGTAGTTTGGCTTCGCGCACGCCCTGGCGCCACTCATCGCGCGAGGAACGCTACCATTGTCACGATTGCGAAGACGATGGTGCTCAGGACCCCGACGGCCGCGATCATCCATGCCCATTGGGTACGCTGGGCCTGCTTGCTCAGCTTGCGGTCAAGGATCTCCAGCTCGTCGGCGATCTTGCCCAGGGTGGTCGTCGCCAGCTCGGCGTTGCCCGCCTCGATGGCGTGCTTCATCACGTTGAGCAGGCTGCCCTGGGCCGAGGGCAGGGAGGAGAAGGGAACCTGAACCTTCATCTCGCCGAGGGTGCCGGCGATGCGGGCGCGCCGCTCCCTGGGGGGTACCACGCCAAACAGCTTGTCGAACTGGGCTTCGGGCAAGGCGTCCATAGAAGTCAGCAGGTCTTCCAGCGCCTCGCCAGCAGTCGGGTAGTGATCCCGCAGGCCGGGATACATCTCCACCAGCCGCCGGTAGAGCATCTGCGTCTCGGGTGCACAAGAGACGTTCTCTGCCGGAGCGTTGTCGAAGATGGAGATCAGTCCGCGGAAGAGCTGGCTCCTAGCTTCCTTGAAGGTCCGTTGCTTGAGCCAGGAGAGGAACAGGGGCAGGTAGAACACCACCACCAGCAGGACGTACACCGCAATCAGGATCGGGATTGACATGGGGAACCTCCTTAGGGAACTCCAACAAGACGATTTCTCCCGGATTGTGCTCCGTCATGGCGAGACCCTATGGTAGATCTCGTCTACTGGGCCATGGCCTGCCAGGAACTGCTCAGCCATCAGACGAGACCATGTGGCGTTGTCCTCCGCGGCGTCCGCGCTCTCTCCAACCAGCAGGACAACCCGCACATGCTGACCGTGCGGGATGCTCTTCAGCCGGTGCTTGGAAGCTGCAGCTTCCCATCAGATGTCACTTTGGTGGGGAACTCATATGCCTGTATATCGCCAGCCTCCCTCGAGTCACCTGTACCGTTGCACCGTGAACCGGAAGAGCTCCACAGGCTCGTTGGGGCCGATGCCGGCCTTGCGCCGGCAGATGTCTATCTGCTGGGCCACCGTGTCCACGCCCTCCAGGTCGGGCAGAAGCAGGCCGCGCCGGTGGCCAGCTACCACGATGACTCCGTAGCGTCGGGGATCCAGCTCGCTGGGATCCGGAACCGGCTCCGGTGGTGAGAGAACGTCCACCGAGATCTCCAGGTCAGCGAGTTCGTGAGGCCGGACGGGGGTGAAACGCCAGTCTTCCGTGGCCGCGGCAACGGCGTTGCGAATGATCTCGCGCGCCACGTTGGCCTGGGTAGGCGAGAAGGTGCCGATGCAGCCGCGCAGTTGGCCATGACGATGGAGGGAGACGAAGGTGCCGGCTTTCTGGCGCATCTCTGGCGTGAGTTCTGTGGGCGGGGCGATGACCTCGCCCTTGCGGATATACGCCTCAATGGCGGCGCGAGCGAGGCGGACGAGTGGGTGCTGCGAGCCGGTTTTCTCACTCATGGTGGTCTCCTCTCAGCTTGCCACAAAGGGCAACACACAGGGACACGACGTCCAGTTGGATGCATGCCCTGGGCATCGGACGGTGAGGACACGGGCATCTTCTACAAGTGCTCTGTCAGCAAACGTGTGATAGCTCGTAGCGAGGCGATTCATCGCCGCCGCCACGTGCCATGAATGGCACTACGACCAACCGGCGACTGTGATGTGCCTGGGGCGTCGGCCATGATGGGGGGCGTCGAACGCTCTCGGAACCAGACAAAGCCACCGGGCAGGCTGGACAGCACAATCACGGCGTGAAAGACCAGCGACAGGGAAAAGGCCGCTTCCGTGCTCACCCCGACCCGCCCCAGGAAGAAGACGAAGGCGATCTCCTTAAGGCCGATGCCGTTCACCGAGATGGGAACCAGTAGCACAAAGGCGATCAGCGGATTGAACAACAGAAAGTAGAACAGGTCAATGCCCAGGCCCAAGGCTTGGCTGATCAGCCATTGGGTGCCAGCGGTCAGCAGGACAATGGTCAAGGACAGCACAAAGGCCCTGGCCAAGGCGGCATGGCTGTGGCGGTAGACTTGTAAGGCAACAAAGACTCGCTGGGCCGCTGGCTTGAGCACAGCCAACGGACGCGCGTCGAAGACGAAAGCCAGGCGGCGCATCGCCCGTCGGCTGAGGAGCAGACTGAAGGCGGCTATGAAGGCGGCAAAGGCAATCACCGTGGCAACGATGATCTTCTCCAGGTCGGCGTTTTCGGCGATGACCAGCGCGGCCAGCACGGCCATCACCACAGCCGCGGCCAGGAATGCCGTCAACCCAACGAGACGGTCAATCAGCACCGAAATGGCCGACTCCTCGACATAGCCTGTATGCCGCGACAGATCGTAGGCACGCACCAGGTCGCCCCCTATGTTCGTGGGCAGGACATTGCCAAAGAATAGCCCGGCGAAGGTATAGGCCAGGAGATCGGTGAAGGGTACCGCGATGCGCTGGGCCTGGAGCAGGATGCGCCACTTGAGGTTGCCTACCGTGATGGCGGCCAGGTAGAGCACAAGGGCAAGGGCGAGCAGAGCCAGATTGGCCCGGCTGATCAGACGGCCCATCTCCTCCAGCTTCACTCCCCGCACCAGGTAAACGATAAGGCCCAGGCTGACGGCGATTTTCAAGAGTGTGACGGCGAAGCCCCTCAAGGCGAGTTTGTTTTCCCTCCCCAAGACGAATAGCCAGGGACGACGGATGACGGACGGAGATGTACACGCCAGGTGGTGGCGTCACAGCAGCCGCCGGAGCGCGCGCCAGACCTACGCTTTGCCCTTCGGCGTGTCCGTTTTCTGGAGCTCCACACTCTTCGTCGTCCAGGCCATATCCCACACCACGTGCTTGCGGCCGCGGATGTAGTAGTCATAGGCACCCAGGACGCGAGCCAGGAGCTCGAGCGATGCCAGCCAGATCAAGTACAGAATGACACGCACGGCTTTCCACACCTCATCCAGGCCAATGCGCAAGACGCGCCAGGTGTCGAGACTGGAGACTCGGTAGCCGTATTTCCGCTTCAGGTGTAAGTGCCCGGCATAGTTGCGCCGCCGCTGGCGGATGAAGTCGCCCACGGTTGTCGGGCCTTTGTTGTACACCTTTGCCTCTGGAGCGTAGCGCACCTCCATGCCCCGGCGAATGACAAGGGCCTCGACGAAAGCCTCGTCCATGGCCACGTCCGGCGGGATGTGCTCCAAGACCTTACGAAAGGCCACCAGTTCCCCCAGGCGTGGAATCTCCATGCATAGCTCATGTTCCATGCGCAGGCGCAGGTGGGAGAGATAGCCGACGACATCTTCTGGGGCATTGACAGGAATCTTCTGGGCGCCGGTCATGCCCACCGTGGGATCGGCAAAGGGACAAACGAGGTTCTCGATGGTGTCTGGGCCTGGCAGCGTGTCCCCGCTTTCCAGGACGCAGATGTCTTCCCGCGCTTCCCGCAGGAAGAGATTGACTGCGGCCGGTTTCCCCTCCCGCGCCTTCTGAACGAGGAGACGCACCCGCGGTTCGCGCTGGCACCACTCGCGGACGATGTCCTCTGTGCGATCGGTGCAGCCGCTGGCAACCACGATAATCTCGGCGATCTCCACATTGCGCAGCTCTTGCTCGGTCAGAGATTGCAGCAGCTTGCCGATGTTGGCTTCCTCGTTATGCGCTGTCACGCCAACGCTACAGCGAATCGTCAACCCTTCCTCCCCGGCCCTCCATCTGCTCCCATTCTATCACACTCTGGCGGGCAAAGCAACGCCGTAACATTTTCGTTCCCTCGCTCGTTATGCCATGTGGAAAGCTGTTTGGCACGTGAACAGCCACGGAGGATACCATGAAAAGGCCCATTGCCCTTGCGAGTCTGCTCGTCGCCCTGGCTGTGTGTCTCGCCGCCTTCGCGCCCGTTGCGCTGGCGGATGACATCGAGCTGCGGCAGGACGAGCAACAGCCAGACGCCGAGCTGCAGGCCGCGATCACCTGGACGCCACCCGGCCTCACGATCCCTCTGGCTCCTGGCGAGAGCTACCACGCCCGGGTGCACTTCACCAGCGAGGTGGCCATCCCCCATGCCTCGCTGCTGGTGAGCTTCCCGCTCAGCCGCTATGTGCGCGTGCACCCCTCTGCTCCATTTCCCGTTGTCCCTGGCCCGACCTATCCGGTGGAACTGGACATCACCATGCCCGAGGAAAATGCTCCCCACATGATCATGGGCATGGTCCAGGTCGTGGGCCTGAATCGCGTGTATCCGCACGCCCTGTTCGTCACTCTCCTGCGCACCAACGTGCGGCCGCCGATCCAGTGGACTCCGCCGGAGGTTCGGCTTGAGCTGGAGCCCGCCGCGTCCGTGGAGCCTGCGCCGTCTGCGGCTAGCGCGGTGGTGACGTTCACAAGCTCGATCACAATTGCCAACGCCCGCTTGCGGGCGACGGCACCCCTGAATCATCTTCTGGACCTGTCGCTGACAGGCCCAATGGAGATCACACCAGGAGTCACCTATACATTGCAGCTGACGGCGCACCTCCCGTCTCCCACGGCGACAACGGCGGCCGACATCCAGCCGGGGCCAGCCCGTCGGGTGGTGAGCGGCTTGGTGCAGATCTCCGACCAGGAGCGGGTCTACCCGCGCAGCCTGTTCGTGAACGTCGTCATTGGGCCAGCGCCCCAGCCGCCTGCCATCCACTGGCGCCCACCGGTGGTCATTATGCACCTGGAGCTTGGGCACGAGATGAGTCGCGTGGTGACCATGACCAGCAACATCACCATCGAGAACGCTCACCTCAAGTTGACGGGGGACATCACGCCGTACCTGACGCTGGCGCCATCTGCCCCCTTCACTGTGCTGCCGGGCGTGCCCTACCCGGTGACGCTAGCGGCTGCGCCGCCCATGCCGCCCGTCCCCACCCGACCAAAGCTGGGCGAGGTGGTGGTGATCGGTGGCGACGGGCGGGTCTACCGTCACGCCCTGAAGGTAACGCTCATCTGGCGCCGACCTCTCACCTCAGCTACCGACGCGGGTCAAGCGATGCCATAGCGGCTGGGGAGAGGCGGCGCCGATGAACATGGCGGGTCATGGTAGCTGGGTGACGGTGGCCGTTCTGTTCGCACTGGCAATGGTCGTTGTGGTGGGAGCCGAGGCGGGGACGGGCCCGACCCAGGCGACAGTGTGCATTCCCTCAATCCACACAGAGCAGGGTTGGAGTATCGAGGAGTTCCCGCTGCCTACGGAGGGCGCGTGGCCGCAAGCGCTTACGGCTGACGCCAGCGGAAATCTCTGGTTCGTGGAGGCAGGGGCCGACCAGGTGGGGAGGTTGGCCCCTGCCCAGGCTACGCCGGGCACGAGCTCTGGCATGACCGAGTTCGGGTTGACACCGGGAGCCTGGCCGCAGGGCATCGTGGCAGGCCCTGATGGCTCGGTTTGGTTTGCCGAGCTGCTTGCCGATGCGCTCGGCGTGGTGGCGCCAGACGGGACGGTGACGGAGTACCTGGCACTGGAGCCCGGCATGCACCCGACTGACCTCGCCATCGGGAGCAACGGGTGTGTGTGGTTCGCCGCCGGTGATGGCAACGCCATCGGCTGTTTCTGGCCCATCACTTCTACAGCAGAGCTGTATCCGCTTCCCCTCGACGATGCCTATCCTGTGGCGCTGGCACTGGATGCTGGCGGCAATGTATGGTTTGCCGCGGCTGTGGCCAACGTCATCGGCGTGTACCGTCCGGCAGCCATGACCATCACAACGTATGCCATCCCAACGGCTGACAGCTACCCCACCGCGCTGGTAGTGGACGGCAATGGCAACGTCTGGTTTGCTGAGGGCCTGGGCAACAAGCTGGGCCGGCTCGATCCTGCGAGCGGGCAGGTGGAGGAGTTCGCCCTCCCTACCGCCGACGCGTACCCAACTGGGCTGAGCCTGGATGGCAGCGGGAAACTGTGGTTGGTGGAGAGAATGGCCGGCAAGATCGTGCACTTTGACCCCGCCAGCCGCGCCTTCGTGGAGTACCCATTGCCTGGACAGGGATCGCTGCCGGAGGATGTCGTAGTGGTCGGGGATGCCGTCTGGTTCACGCAGGCGGAGGCGAACCGCCTGGGTCGCCTGACGATCGCGGCGCAGCCGTCGCCCACGGCCACAGCGACAGCACCAGCACAGCCGTCGCCCAGCGCTACACCCACAACGCTTGCGCGGCGTCTTCTCCTGCCGCTGGTCCTCAAAGGGGATTCCGGAAGCGCAGGACGGTGATTGCCGCGCACGTGTTTGTGTTCTGCAAAGCAAGGCGTGAAGAGCAAACGCCGACACCGTGAGAGCGACGGTGTCGGCGTTCTGTCTCCACGTGAAGAGAGGTTCTCTCAGAACCGGTGATTCCTGGCCAGGCGCTATCTAGCGCCCGACCTTGGCGCCGGGAACCGGAACGGATTCCAGGATCTCGCCCACCACGGCCCGCGGGCTGATGTTCTTCAGGCGGGCGGCGGGGCTGACGATGACACGATGGGCGAGGGTAACCTCGGCCAGAGCCTTGATGTCATCGGGGATCACGTAGTCGCGGCCATCGAGGGCCGCCAGAGCCTGACTGGTCTTGAAGAGGGCGAGGCTGCCGCGAGGGCTGGCGCCCAGATAGACCTCTGGGTGGGTGCGGGTCGCATCCACAATCGAGACGATGTACTCCTTGATCAGGGGATCGAGGTAGACCTGCTTGATGGCTTCCTGGGCCTGTTGCAGTTCGTCTACGGCAACGACCTGCGACAGGTTCTCGATGGGGTGAACGAACTGCTGGCGGTCCATGATGGTGATTTCGTCGGTCTTGCTGGGATAGCCTAGGCTGATGCGCATGAGGAAGCGATCGAGCTGAGCTTCCGGCAGCGGGAACGTGCCTTCATACTCAATGGGGTTCTGGGTAGCCAGCACCAGGAAGGGAGTGGGCAGCGTGTGGGTCACGCCATCCACTGTGACCTGGCGCTCTTCCATGGCCTCCAGAAGGGCCGACTGGGTCTTGGGGGTTGCCCGGTTGATCTCATCAGCAAGGACGATCTGGGCGATGATCGGCCCCGGGCGAAACTCGAACTGGCGGGTCTGTTGGTTGAAGACAGAAACCCCGGTCACGTCCGACGGCAGCAGGTCTGGGGTGAACTGAATGCGCTTGAAGCTACAGCCGATGGATCTGGCGATAGACTTGGCCAGCATCGTCTTGCCGACGCCAGGCACATCCTCAATGAGGGTGTGCCCACGACAGAGGAGGGCGATCAGGGCAAGGCGCACCTCGTGGTGCTTGCCGATGATCACTTTCTCCACGTTCTCGATCACTCTATCGCCGATGGGACGTACGCTCTGCATGTCATGCACTCCTGTGAAGAGTGAGGTAAGCCCGGATGGAAACGGACAGTGGGGGTATTATAGCAACCAGGGTCTGCAATGTCAATGATGCACAAGCTCTTGACAAGCGAGCACGAATGGAGTAGAATGAAGACACTCAAGGACGACTGGCAGCACGGTGTGTCCAGCGTGCCGAGGTAGCTCAGTTGGTAGAGCACGCGACTGAAAATCGCGGTGTCAGCAGTTCGATCCTGCTCCTCGGCACCATGTGCTCAGATGCTGGCAGACCCAGAGGCAGCGAGCGGAAGTGGCGCAGCGGTAGCGCGTCTCCTTGCCAAGGAGAAGGCCGCGGGTTCGAATCCCGTCTTCCGCTCCATTTTTGCGCCCATGTTGCCTCTGGCGATGCACGTCGGGCAGGCATGAATATCGGGGAGGTTCGCTTTAGGCTTGCAACAGAAGATCATCGTCACGGTTCACGGCACCGGCCTGAGCAGCAACGGCTTTGCCGATCAGCATGTGGCTGCGGTCGCCGCTGACCTGGGTTGGGTGCCTCCGCACCGGCCGGTGTGGTGGGGTGATCTCATTGACGCGGGAGGGATTCTGATTGCCGGACGCGACCGCGTGGCTCGCTGGTTGGAAGCGCGCCGACGGGCTGGCCGGTTGATAAGACGCATGCACGGATGGCTGGCTGTCTGTGATCCCGTTCTGGCTCTCATTCGTGGTGTGATCAACGGAATTGCCGGCCCCATTGTCTATTTTCTTGTGCCGCGCCGACGGCGCATTATCCATCAGCGTTTGCGCGAGGCGCTGGCCGAGGCGAGCAGATCGTCGTCGGGGGTTGTGCTCTTGAGTCACAGCCTGGGCTGCCTGATCGCCTTTGACGTGCTGCAGTCGGGTGCGCAGGACTACAATATTGTGGCCTGGATCACGTTGGGATGTCCCCTGGCTCTCGTGGCCCGCACCATCTGGCGGCGGCGAGACGTGGGGTCCCTTGTGCCTGCCTTCGTGCCAGCCTGGTACAACGTCTATTCAGCCGCCGATCTGTTCGGCCAGGCGATCGGCGAGGCGTTTCCTGCGTGCGCAGTCAAGGATCGCCGGGTGATGTCGGGCGGGCATCCGGCAGCGGCCCATCGCTACTGGGACAAGCCTGAAGTCGCCCGCATTGTGGCGGACATTTTGCGCTCGTGATCGTCTGCCTATCTGGGGGAGAGAGTCCATGAGCCAGGTGGCCATCGTCACCGACTCCGCTGCCAACCTGCCGTCGGACTATCTGGCGCGCTATGCCATCCAAGTGGTGCCGATATTGCTCCACCTCGACCGTTCTACGTTTCGCGATGGGGTAGACCTGGCTCCGCGGGATTTTTATGAGCGCATGAACGGGCAGATGACGCCTCCTACGACCTCTGCCCCCTCGGTGGGCGATTTCCTGCGCGTCTATGCTACGTTGGCGAAGTCTGCCACTGACATCGTGTCCGTGCATCTGTCGGCCAAGATGAGCTCGACCTATTTGGCCGCGCGCACGGCCAGCGATCTGGTTGATGGTGCCAATATCCATGTGCTGGACTGCGGGTCGGCAGCCATGGGCCAGGGGTTTGTGGTGCTGGAGGCGGCTCGTGCTGCCGCCCGCGGTGCGTCTGTAGACGAGATCGTTCGCCGGGTGGCCGAAGTGTCTGCCAAGGTAGACATCATTGCGACGCTCAGCGATCTGCGCTGGCTGGTGCGCAGCGGGCGGGTGCCTGCTGCCGTCGGTCTGGCCGGCTCTCTGTTGCGGGTCTGTCCCATCTTTCGCATGCGCGACGGCGAGGCTCGCCCTTTGGAGATACAGCGGACGCGGGAGCATGCCCGTCAGCGGGTTGTCGAATTGGTAGCCAAAGAGATCAACAATCGAGCCGCTCACATCGCCGTCTTTCATGGTCAGACACCCCTCGAAGCGGCCATGCTCAAGGATGCCATTGTGGCACGGGTGCGCTGCGTCGAGTCCATGATTACAGAGTTCCCACCAGCCATGGGCGCTCACACAGGACCTGATGTTCTGGGCGTGGCCTTCTTTGCGGAGGATGAGACTCTGCGCTAACACACCACAGGACAGGGGAGAGAGCCATGTGGGGTCATACGCTGGCCTTTCTCGCGGCTGGATATGTTCTCGGCTCCTTTCCTACAGCATATGTGCTCGCCCGCTGGCTGAAGGGCATTGACATCCGCCAATATGGCACCGGCAACGTGGGGGGCACCAATGTGGGCGTCCAACTTGGAGTCTGGGCGACAGTGGTGGTGGGTCTCGTGGACATCGCCAAAGGCGCCATTCCTCCTTTGGTGGCTCAGTCCTTCAGTCTCGATCCCCTAGCGGCTGCGGCAGGCGGCATTGGCGCTGTGATTGGCCACAACTGGTCGTGTGCCCTGGGGTTCAGGGGGGGGCGCGGCATGGCCGCAACGCTGGGCTGCTTGGCGGTCATGGCTCCCTGGGCGGCTCTGGCCATCCTGCTGTCCCTCTTGATCGGCAGGATTGTGCGGTTGACAGCTCTTGTCAATGGCATAGGCGTCGCGCTCCTTCCGCTCGCTGCCTTGGCGCTCAATCAGCCTGCTGCCGTTTTCTTCCTGTGCCTGGCCATAGTGATCGTCGTTGCCGTCAAGCGCCTGCTGGCCAATGGTGAGCCATATCCGGCGGGCGTGTCCCCGGCCCGTGCGCGCCTCAACCGCCTGCTTTACGACCGGGACGTGGGGCCGCGGGAGAGCTGGGGCGAACGGAAACCGCGCCTGCTGTGAGACTCTACCTCCTGGCTGTGACGACCTTTGTGCTCTTCCTGAGCACCCAGGTGGGTGTCCCATCGTTGCCTCGCCTCTCCGCCGAGCTTGGCGCCAGCCCTCAGGAGATGGCTGCCGTCCTCTCGTCGGCCCTCATGACCCTCGTTGTGCTACAGTTCTTCAGCGGAATTCTCGCCGATCGCTTTGGCCGCCGCAAGGTCGTGGTACTCGGTGTGGCGATGGGCGGTTTGACATCCCTTCTCTGCGCCATTGCTCCATCGTGGCACGCTCTCTTGCTCCTGCGCATCCTCGGGGGCGCGGCCGATGCCGTCGTTCTGCCTGCGCTGTTGGGCCTAGCAGCCGAGATAGCGGCTGACCGCCAAGGTACCTTCTTTGGCGTTTTCCGCGGCGCCCAGGGGCTGTCGTTCCTGGTTGCGCCCGCCATTGGTGGCTGGTTCTCTCTTCACTCCCTGCGTACACCCTTTGTCGTAGACGGCGTGCTGTCGCTTGTTGCCTGTAGCGTGCTGTCGTTCTGGGTGAGCGTTCGTTCTGACCTAGACGCGCATCACCGCATAGACCCGAGGAGTCTGGCTGCTGTTTTCGTCCAGCCCCGCGTCTATGCCTTTGCTTTGTTTAGCATCGTGAACAACCTTGCCTTTCCCGTGCTGTCTGCCTTCGTTCCTGTCAAAGCGCAGGGCCTGGGCTATGCGGCCTGGCAGATCGCCGTCATTCTGGGCGTGGAGGCAGCGGGGTTCACCGTGGCTTCTATCTTGGTGGGCAGGCTGTCGGACAGCTATGGTCGGCGGATCTTCGCCGTCCTGGCCCAGCCGCTCGTCTTGCTGGCTTGTCTTGGCCTCGCTGTGTCCCGTGATCTCAGCGCGCTGGTTGGCTGGTATGGCCTCTATGGCCTGGCGGGGGGAAGCACATTCTTGATTGGCACCGTGATGATGGCAGACATAACCCCGCCCGCGAGAGCGGCCACTACCCTGGGCATGTTCGATGCCGCAATTGACGTCGCTATGTTCTTGTCGCCAGCGGTGGCCCTTCCTGCCTCGGGGCTCGTTGGTGTGGACAGGGTGTTGGCGCTGGCGGGCTTTGCGGCGGTGGTGGCGTTCCCGGTAGCCCTGGCCGTGGGCGAGACGCGCGGGGAGCGATCATACACTTCGTAGGAGCGAAACATTCGGCGCACAGGAACGGCGGTGGGCATGTCCGTCTTCGTCGCCGAGTGCTTCGGCCCTACGGTCTCCGAAGGGGGGCGCCAGTATGAAAGAGCGTGTAGGCTTCATCGGTCTGGGCATCATGGGCAGGCCGATGGCAATGAATCTCCTGAAGGCAGGATTCCCGCTCGTGGTGTGGAATCGCACGCCTGGGCGTGCAGAGCAGGTCGTGGCGGCAGGAGCCATCCTCGCGTCGTCGCCGAGAGAGGTGGCTCTGGCCTCCGACGTCGTGATCACCATGGTCAGTGACACGGCTGCGGTGGAGGAGGTGCTGCTGGGCCCGGGAGGAGTGATCGAGGGCGTGCACCCGGGTCTGGTGGCCATTGACATGAGCACCATCAGCCCTCAGGCCACGCAGGGGATCGCCGGCAGATTGAAGGAAGCAGGCATAGACATGCTGGATGCGCCAGTGAGCGGTGGAGATATAGGCGCGGCGCAGGGCACGCTGACCATCATGGTGGGTGGCGAAGAGGCGATCTACCAGCGCTGCCTGCCCGTCTTTCAGGCCATGGGCCAGCGCGTGACCCACTGCGGCGGTCACGGTGCCGGGCAGACGGTGAAGCTGGTCAACCAGATCATCGTGGTTGGCATGATCGAGGCGATCAGCGAGGGATTTCTGTTTGCCAGCGCATCGGGCGTGGACTTGGAGAAAGTCTACAATGCCATCAGCGCGGGTTCGGCCAACTCGTGGATATTGCAGAGCCGCGGTCCGATGATGATGAAGCGCGAGTGGCAATCGGGCTTCACCGTCAAGCTCCAACACAAGGATGTCAAGCTGGCGCTGGAGGCTGCTGATCGGCTGCATCTACCTCTGCCTGGTCTCGCCCTCGTCAGCCAGCTCTACGCCGCCGTCGTCGCTGCGGGGGGCGGCGACCTGGGCAATCACGCTTTGGCCAGGGCACTGGAGATGCTATCTGGGGTGGAGATTGGCCAGCAACACCAAGCCGATCACAAGGCGAAATCTGCATCGGGCGCATGCGCCTCGGCTTGTCTCAAGAACGCAGACGACGCCGACAAGCCGCTGACGGACGCAGAACGGAGCTCTTGATAGCATGTGTCAGCGCCCAGTCAGCGTTTGTCAGCGTTCCTGGAACCGGAGCCCCGGCCAACCGATCTGCGTTTCATCGTGCCATCGGTACACGCAGCCTACAGCTCCTCACCGAACAGGCGGCTGCGGCGGGAGAAGTATAGCCAGCCGACGAGAAACACAGCCACAGCCGTGACAACGGTGCGCGCGAAGAAGTCCAGGCCGGGAGGCCCTGGGGGACCACCATTGTACGAACCGTAGAGGATCGAGCGATAGGAGGCAATGAGGGAGGCCATCGGGTTCAGGATGTACATCAAGCGTTGTACTGGAAAGGTGAGCCCGAGCGCTGTGTAGGTCTGGGGCAGCCGCTCAATGGGGTAGAAGACCGGCGTCAGGAAGAACCAGGCCAGTATGATCACATCCATGATCACTTCTGTGTCTCGGTAGGACACATCGAGGGCGGACAGGAAGAAGACCACGCCCAGCGTAAAGAGGGCCTGCACGGCGATGACCAGCGGCAGCAGCACAACCCATATCGTGATCTTGATCCCGAAGAGCAGGATGACGGCGAAGAGGGCCACCAGCGCCAGGCAAAAGTTGACCATGTTGGAGAACACCACGGCCGCCGGCAGCACCTCACGCGGGAAGTAGACCTTCTTGATGAGATGGGCGTTATTCACGATACTGCCGGTGCCACCCATGACCGATGATGAGAAGAAGTTCCAGGGCAGGATGGCTGAGAGGATAAAGACCGGAAACTTGTGGATCTCCTGGGGCCACAGCACGGTGAACACCAGCGTGAAGACGCCCATCATGAGCAAGGGATTCCCCAGCGCCCACAGGAAGCCGAAGAAGGAATTGCGGTAGCGCACCTTCAGGTCACGGACCACCAGGTTGCGCAGCAATTCGCGATATGTCACAATCTCACGCACACGACGCCGCATGACGCCTCTACCCTCTACCCCGCCCCCTATCATAGACTGCTACGATCTGCCTGCCCGCCTGTTCCCACGAGTACTCTGCCACCACCCGCTCCCTGAGCCGACGGCCCAGGAATGCACGCCGCTCATCGTCGCCCAACAGATCGGCGACGGCCTCGCCGAAGGCCTCAGCGTCGCCCAGGGGCACATAGACTCCATCGTCGCCCAGGTACTCCCGCGCGACGGGTGTATCGAACGAGACGACGGGCAGGCCCACGGCCATGTAGTTCAGGAGCTTGCCTGCCCCCTCGGTGGCTGAGATCTTGGGTGAGACAGCGACGTCCCCCAGCGCCAGGTACATTGGCGCCTGCTCGTAGGGAATGCGACCGGGAAAGCTGACCTGGCGCTCAAGGCCCAGGGCCTTCGCTTGCTGGAAGTAGCCCACTACATTGGGAAAGCCCATGATCAAGAAGAAGGTATGCGGGCACCGGCGTGCCACCCTTGCTGCCGCCTGAATCAGCAGGTCTGTGCCCTGGTGCGGGGCGAGCAAACCCAGGTAGACCACGACCTTGCTCGCTGCCGGGATACCCAGGAAGCGCCGCAGTTCCAGCAGCTTAGCAGCATCGTGTTGGCTCCGGCAATCCCAAGCAGGGCGGAAAGCGTCAGGGTTCACGCCGTCGGGAATGGTATGGACTCGTTGGCGCGGGCAATCGAAATCGTTGGTGAGAGACGAGAGGGCGCTGCACGAACTGGTGATGATGGCATCGGGCGAGCGGTCAATCATCCCTTCGAGCCAGAGCGCGGGCCGATAGAAAGGCCCCCTGGGGTTGAGGAAGCGGTGGTCAATCATCTCGCCCGTCATGCTGCCCTGGTAGTCGAAGACGACGGGAATGCGCAGCACCCGTCCCACGACCACGCCGATGAGGGCGCCCTCGTGGAGGTGGGCGTGGATGACATCGGGGCGGTGGCGCACTGCTTCCCAGAAGACCCTGAGACCCAGCAGGATGTCGAAGCCGATCTTGTGACGCGAGGAGCCAACTTCTGCCCGCCGTCTCCACGGAATATCAGGCGTGCGGCGAATCCTCAGCCCCGCCACGTCGCGACCGGAATGATAGGTGCAGATCGTCACCCGGTGCCCCAGCTTCTGCAACACCAGGCTCTCTTCCAGGATGCGGACGTGGCAGCCGTAGTCGTAGAAGAAGGACGTTGGGGCGATGCTCAGGATCGAGTAGGGACCACGGTTGGGTGCGCTGCTACCCATGCTGACGTTTCTCTTGCGCCAATTCGGCGTTCAGGCGCAGACGGAAGCGTACCAGGTCGCGAAAGGCTCGCAGGATGACGCGGATATTGGCCCCAGTGGGCTTGCCCGCTGTGCGGGGCAGGTGCGTGACGGGTGCTTCCCTGATGATGAAGCCGCGGGCCTTGGCTCCGGCCAGAAGCTCCGTGTCTATCATGGCACCGTTGGACTGAAGAGGAACGCGCTCCAAGATGTGGCGCCGAAAGACCTTGAACCCGCAGTCAATGTCGTGGCAGAGGTAGCCGAAGAGGATACGAATCAGCATGTTCCAGCCAAAGGCGTTGACCTTGCGCATGAAGGGGTCGTTGCGCTCTGTCCGATGGCCCGAGGCAATATCGGCCCCCTGCTCGATCATGGCCAGCAGGCGGGGAGCCTCCTCCAGCTCAAACTGGTTGTCGGCAGGGGCAAAGAGGATGAGGTCTTTGGTGGCCGTCTCGAATCCGGCGCGCAGGGCGCCGCCGTAGCCCCGATTGGGGTCATTGCGCACAAGGCGCAGCTTCGGATACTGCGGTATCAGGCCCTTGACCACGTCTGACGTTCCATCACGGCTGCCATCATCTACAACGATGACTTCATAGTCTGGAGTGATCTTCTCCATGGCAGCAACAGCGCTTGCTACCGCCTGGGCCACATTCGGCGCCTCGTTGTATGCAGGCATAACCACGGAGACGCTCGGCATACTGTCCTCCGCAGAGAGGGACGCGTCCCTGCTCTTGGCGTCACTCCCAGTTGATGATCCACACGCACAAGCCGGCCAGTATGATGGTGGCGACAACCAGCGCGGCCAGTTGCCCCGGCTGGAAGCCCACATCCTTGGCAGCGTAGAGTACCATGACGACCATGCCTACCGACAGGGCAAACCACGCCACCAGGTTCGGATGGTCGCGCAAGCGTTTCATGAGCGATGACACAGGCCCCTCCTCGCGCCAGTTCGTCTGCCGCCTATTGTACCATACGCCACGCAGCGAGGCAAGACTGGCGAGCCAACAAGAGTTCTCATGGGTCGGCAACCTGCGGGATGCTCCGATGTGGTATAATGGCCAAAACAGACACGCACAAGGACAAGCCATGTATCGTCTCTGCATCATCCCTGGTGATGGCATCGGCCAGGAAGTCATACCGGCAGCGGTGCGCGTCTTGCAGGCACTCCCTCTCGACCTCTCGTTCGTCCAGGCTGAGGCCGGATGGGCATGCTTCCAGCGACGAGGCACGTCGGTGCCGGAAGAGACACTGGCCGCCATACGCAGCAGTCATGCGGCCCTCTTCGGCGCAGTATCGTCGCCCCTCGCCCGCGTCGAAGGCTACAGGAGCGCCGTCGTCACCATGCGGCAGAGCCTCGATCTCTACGCCAATGTGCGCCCCGTGCAGTCGGTTCCGCTGGCTGCCTCGCGCACCGGCGTGGACATGGTCATCGTGCGTGAGAACACGGAGGGGCTGTATGCCGGCCAGGAGGAGCGCCTGCCCGATCGGGCCATCGCGCGCCGCGTGATCACGGTGCGTGGCTCGGAGCGCATCCTACGCTTCGCCTTTGAGCTAGCCCGCCGCCAAAGGCGCCGCCGGGTTACCATCGTGCACAAGGCAAATGTCCTCAGGGAGACATGCGGCCTGTTCAGGGACATCGGCCTGCGCATGGCGACCGAATACCCAGACATAGGCGTGGACGAGATGCTGGTGGATACGGCTGCCATGCGTCTGGTCACGGATCCACAGCGCTTCGACGTTCTTGTCACCACCAACCTCTTTGGCGACATCCTCTCCGACGAAGCATCTGCCCTCGTTGGCGGCCTCGGCTTGGTGCCGTCGGGGAACATCGGCGACCAGGCTGCTGTCTTCGAGCCAGTGCACGGTTCGGCGCCCGACATCGCCGGCAAGGGCATCGCCAATCCCCTAGCCGCCATTCTGGCCGCGGCCATGCTCCTGGATCACATCGGTGAGACAGCCCAGGGCCAGCGGGTCCGCTCTGCGGTCGGTGCTGTTATCGCCCGCGGCGTCCTAACCCCTGACCTCGGGGGCAGGGCCACGACGACAGAGGTGACGGCAGCGGTGGTGGACCAGCTCATGGTTGAGCCATAGAACAGCAGGGCGGGACACAGCCTCCCGTTCACGCCACAACTATGCGACATCCTTCACAATGTTGACAGTCCCATGCCCTAGCCCTACAATGCAGGCATCCTGCTGAAGGAGGATCCCTCATGGCTGCTGCCCCCAAACCTCACAGGTCTCGTCCCTACTGGCATGTGGATGCCAAGTGGATCAGTGGTCTGCTCCTGATGGCGGTGCTCAGCACTGCCCTGCTGGTCTATGCACTCCACCAGCTCACCGATCGTGACCCTGCGGTGGAAATCATGACCACGGCCCTCGTCAAGCTCTTTGGCAGCATGCCCACTGAGTCGGGGCAGGGTCTGCGGCAAGCTGAGGAGGACGTCCTGCGGCAGGCCCGCCAGCATCCCGGCGAGCAGATTCAGCTTGTGCCCATGTTCACGCTCACGGCCCCTGGCCGCGACATCGCTGCCTTCACACCGGCGGAACTGGAACGGTACGCTTTTGGCCGCGTGGCCGAGATCATGTACGATCAGGGGGGAGCTGGTCTGGCGTCTATTCTGGTGCAAAGACAGGATCAACCTGTGGATGTTGGTGTCATGGGCGTTCTGAGCCCGGCCACCCACAAGAGCCTGGGCGAGCGCCTTAGGGTGTTGGGCGTGATCGCCCTGGTGCTGTTGCTCCCGCTTGTGTTCTTCAGTGCTGGCTTTGGACGGCTGGGGAGTCCTGGCT
>DAOUCN010000396.1:0-11465 GCA_034431995.1 Chloroflexota bacterium
CTGCCAGCCTGCCCTGGGCGCAGGCCAGGGGGCAGGCTGGCACGTGGCAGGCCAGGGAGGAGCGTCCTCTGCGACGAACCATCTCTCGTGGCCCTAAGGGGAGATGCTTCGCTGAACTGCGCTCAGCATGACAGACCGGAGTTTCTGAGCAGAACCACATGCCGTCGGCGGCATGCGTCGGCTCAGAAACGTCCCATCTCGGTTGTCATGCTGCCTGCCCCCTGGACTGCCAGCCTGAGGGGCGCAGGCCTGGGGGCTGGCTGGCAGGTGGCAGGCCAGGGCAGGCAGAATGACGCGAGTTTTCGGTTCCACACATACCGCAAGGCGGTATGGGGTTCTCAGCATGACATCGGAGAAGTGAAAAGACTCTGGTGACGTGGGATGGCTGCCTTGACAAGGGCGGCATTTCCTGTATACTCATGGACACCGGCAGGGGTTGTTGCGCCGAGTGATTTCTGGACGCGGTGGACGATGCATCTTCGAGGGGCAGAGAACAGGCAGATGTCTCAGCGAGCGCTAGGTTTAGGGAAGAAGCCTGCATGTCTGGGCGGAGACCGCCGTGCTGCGGCGAAGAGCATTGTGCGTGTACTGGTCTGCGCCATCTTGTGCCTTTGCTGCGTGTGCTTCTTCCTTCTGTCTGCCAAGGCACAGGAGGAGCAAGAGGTCTATGTCTACCCTGACCCGATCGAGCTAGAGGTGGGTGAGGGCGAGATCGCGAGCCTGGCCGTCGTGATCGAGGATGGGCAGGAGGTGTTTTCGATTGACCTGAGGGCCACCTTCGATCCGGCGGTGATCGAGGTGATAGACGCTGATCCCACGAAGGACGGAGTGCAGGTCTCCCCGGGCACCCTGCCTCCGCCCGATACCGTCACCCGCAATTCTGTGGACAATGCCACGGGCACAATACGATATACGGCAGCGAAGAAGGTGACGACTTCTGCGGGTAGCAGCGTCGGCGCCGCCTTCTCGTTGCAGGTGCGCGGCAAGGAGGCCGGTCAGGAGTCCTGGTTCATCATCGAGCTGGCCGAGATCAAGAACCGGCAGGGCTACCCCTTTGCCGTCCTCATAGACAGCGGGCTTATCAGTGTCGTCGAGCCGAGCGCTCAGCCGGCCACGGCGACGCCGTCGCCAACAGCCACGGCGACGGCCAAGCCCACACTGACAGCGACGGCAACGGCAACGGCGACGACCATGGGTGCGACTCCTCTGCCGGAGGTGACAGCAGCGCCAACACCGGAGGCGCCCCACACGCCAACAGCAGCCGCCGTGCAGCCAACAGCCACGCAGCCGACAAGCCCTCTGCCCACAGCGACACAACCGGGCAGCCCCCTTGCCAGTCCAACGCCCACACAGGCCGCACCCATTCCCACGCCGACGCCCACCCGCACCGAGTTACCTACGCCGCCGCTCCCCACATCGCCGCCGGTCTCCCCTGTGGTTAGCACACCAGCCGCAGGCAAGGCGTCGGCAACTGCCACGCCAAGCTCGGTGCCGGCGAGTCCCACAGGTGCGGCATCGGTGACTCGCCAAACGCCGCTGGTGCCAGCGTTGTCGCCTGTGGCAGTGGGGCCGCTGCCGCTGCCTCCTGCGCCGAGTAACGACAAGGGTGGCGGTGCACTGGGTACTCGCCTGGCAACGGTGCTGGGCGGGGTCATGATCGTGGCGGGGGTGCTGCTGCTGGCTGGCTCTGTGGCGGTGGTTGTGCGCTGGCTGAGAAGAGGGTAGGGCGCGCGTACCTTTCATGCTAGCGCTGCGTTGTAAGGTCAATGAGGGCAGTGTTCTGGCGCGCCCAGCGGCGTCGGAAGTGCAGGGCCAGTGCGAACTCCCAGCGTGCATCCAGACGACAACCCGCAGGGTAGTCCCGGCTGCCTCCGTGACGGCCGCGGATGGCTCGGCTGTATTTCTTCCTCAACCTGCGGGAGGCTGAGCTGACTTTGCACAGGCCCTGAGAAAATGGGGCAAGCCACTGGACAGGGGGGCGACATTGTGTTATAATGTTATCGGTCAGGTCTTATGCCCTCGCCGGTGGTGGCCCGCGCTGCTGGTTGTTACACGAAGCTCCATCTATACACACGAGCGCAGGAGTACAGACGATGGCTCCTGAGTTGTGCATCACACTGCGCGAGGTGTTCTCGTCTAAACAGATAGCGGAGAGAAGGCGAAGCCCTCACCACAGGTTGTGTGCGCCCGGTCTCCTCGGCCCACTGTGGCCTTTCCCCAGTGTCTTTTTCCGCGGACAAGGAGGAGGACGATGACTCGTCACAGGCACCTGGCGGCAATCCTCTTAGCGGTCATCGTGGTTGCGGGAGGAATGGCAGTCTTTGCGTGGGCCATTCCCGCAGCGCAGGCCAGCCCCCCGGCGGCAGTGCGCGCTGCTCCCGCGCCCGATGCGGGAGAGCGCGGCAGTGCACCACTGCCTGCGGCAGCCGTCGCTGCTCCTGGCCTCGAGGCCACGGTGGACCTCAGCGTGACGAAGGAGTACCTGGGGCCCAAAGCCGAGCCCGGCCAGAGAATCAGCTTCCGCATCCGTTACAGCAACCAAAGCGGCGGGGCCATGGATAGCTCGTACTACATCACAGACATCCTGCCCGCTGGCGTCGCCTACATCTCCGACACCCTTGGTGGTTCTCCTGCCCCTATCACCAGCTACCAAGGTAGTCAGATCGTCCTCACCTATAACATGCCGCCCCTAGCTGCGGGGGGCAGCGGCTTCTTCGATATTGACACTCTCATCTATCCGACGACTCCTATCGGTACGCAAATCACCAACACGGCGATCATTACGCCGGGTATGTGGGATACCGATAGCGACACCACCAACAATACGGCGTATGCCTCAACCACCGTCATCGGTGCGGAATTGGCTGTGGTCAAGACCGCGCCCAGCACCGTGAGCGCGGGCGATCTCCTCGTGTACACCATCGTGTACAGCAACACGGGTTTGGAAGCGGCGACCAACGTCGTCATCACAGACCGCATTCCCGATGGCACCAGCTTCGTCGCCGCCGCGCCCCCACCCACGCTCATGGTCGGGCAGGTGCTCACCTGGTCCTCAGGCATCACAGTGAACACCGGGGCCGCAGGCACCATTGTCATTACCGTCACCACGCCTATCAGCCCCTCGGGAGCGTACCTCACCAACACCGTGGGGATCTCCAGCACTGTCCCCGAAAACAACTACAACGACAACGTGTTCACCCACACCAGCCAGATAACAGGCACGCCGGACCTCCAGGTGAGCAAGAGCGATGGGGGAATCACTCAGGGTGCCGGCGGGTTGATCACCTACACGATCTTCTATACCAATGTAGGGAGTGGCGCGGCCTTCAATGTGACCCTGACCGATCCGGTGCCGGCCAACACCACCTACGCCGGCGGGTCTGGCTGGGTTCTGCTGCCGGGCGATGTGTACATTACCAACGTGGGCACGATCCCTGCCACCGGGCCTAACAAGTACGGTCAGGTGCAGTATGTGGTGAAGGTGGACAGCACCATCCCGGCTGGGGTTAACCAGGTCTGCAACTCGGTGACGATCGGTGACGACGGTCTCAATGGGCCTGATCCCACGCCCGGCAACAACGTGGCCAGCGACTGCACACCCGTTACGGGCACCGTTGACCTGTGGATTACCAAGAGCGATGGCGGCATGCCAGGCGTGCCTGGCCAACGCATCACGTATACCGTCAACTATGGTAATAACGGCAGCAAGGGCGCTACGAATGTGCGTATGACCGACACGCTGCCTGCCAACACGAGCTACGCCGATGGCGGCTGGTCGCTGCTTGTGCCCGGCACCTATGTCATGTACATTGGCGGCCTCGCGCCCGGCGCCTCGGGCTCGGCCCAGTTCGTGGTCACCGTCACATCCCCCATCCCCGTGGGCGTCAATTCGGTGACCAATACCGTGTCGATCGGCGACGACGGGGCCAGCGGCCCCGACGGCAACTACTCGGACAATACGGCCGTAGACTGGACGCTGATCAACGCTGCGCCGGACCTGGTGGTGACGAAGACCGATGGCAACATCACGGCGAATCCGGGTGATGTCATCGTCTACACGATCTACTACACGAACGCCGGAAGCCAAGGCGCAACCGGCGTGGTACTCACGGATACCATCCCCAACAACACGAGCTTCCATAGCGGGAGCTGGACGTTCGTGGGCGGCAACGACTACGCGCGGTCCATCGGTTCCCTGGGTATGAGCGCGGGAGGCAACGTTACCATTGCCGTCCAGCTCGCCAGCCCGCTGCCCAGCGGCGTGCTGTGGGTCACGGATGTCATTCGCATCGCCGACGACGGCAGCCAGGGCACAGATCTGAATCCCTCAGACAACGTCTTCACCGAGACGACGCCGGTAACGGGCACGGTGGACGTGTGGGTCACCAAGACCGATTTTCCCTACACCAGCGTCGGCCCGGGCGAGCGCATCACCTATACCATCAACTACGGCAACAATGGGTCCCTTGACGCCTATGGCGTCATCCTAACCGAGACTATCCCTGCCAACACCACCCTTGTCAGCGGCGGCTGGACCCTTGTTTCCGGCTCGACGTATACGCGGTCGGTGGGCACAGTCCTCGCCGGCATGTCTACCAGCTTCCCGTTCATCGTACAGGTGGTCACTCCGGCACCTGCCGGCCTGACATCGGTCTGCAACAGCATCGCTATCCGTGATAATGGCACCCAGGGACTGGACTCTAACCCGTCGAACAACTCGGACAGCGAATGTACAGACGTTGTCGCTGGCCCTGACCTGGTGGTGACAAAGACAGACGGCGGCGTGGCGGTGGCAGCGGGCGGTCAGGTGACGTACACTATCTACTACAGCAACGTTGGCAATCAGAACGCCAGCGGGGTTATCCTGTCGGACTCCATTCCCCTGTACACGACCATCGTGGGGGGCACGTGGACGCCCGTGGGTGGCCAGCTCTACTGGTACACCATTGGTAGCCTCAATGCTGGGGCGTCGGGGTCCATTGCCATCGTGGTGCAGGTCAACTCGGTGCTGCCTGCCGGGGTCAACTACATCACCAACGTGGTGAGCATCTTCGAACTGGTGCCACAGGACCCCGATCCCACGCCCGCCAACAACGTGGCCAGCGACATCACCCTGGTCAACGCCTACCCAGACCTGAGTCTGAGCAAGACGGACTTCGGCGCGACCGGTGTGCCCGGCGCGACGGTTCTGTACTCCCTGTTCTACGCCAACAGCGGCAGCCAGGGCTCTACGGGTGTCTTCATCACCGAGACGGTGCCAACGAATACCACGTTCAATGCTACAGCTAGCCTGCCTACCGTCTGGAGCTGTCCTAACGGCGCGGTGGGCGGGACCGTATGTCTGACCTACCTGGGCAGTGTCGCGGGCGGCGGCGGGGGCGGTGTGGCCTTCTTCGCCGTGGACATTGTCAACCCGCTGCCCGCGGGCGTGAGCGTGATCACCAACACCGCGACCATCTTTGATGATCTGACTAACGGCCAGGACAGCAACCCGGGCAACGAGACGGCGACCGACACCACGCCGGTGAATGCTGCACCCGATCTCACGGTGAGCAAGACCAATGGCGTTTCCGATGTCTACGCCGGCCAGATCATCACCTATACGATCACCTACGCCAACGTGGGCAACCAGGATGCCACGGGTGTTGTGCTCACCGAGCTGATATCCTTCGTGCCGGTGGGCGGCGGCTGGTCAGGGGCTGGCGGTGTCTACACCAAGTCGATCGGCAACCTGCCAGCCGGAGGGAGCGGCAGCACCTACATCGTCGTTCTCGTCGGCGATCAGTTCCCGGCCGGTGCCGAGTGGGTCACCAATACCGTCTGCAGCAGCGACGACGGGGCCAATGGCCCGGACCCAAATCCTGGCAACAACTGCAGCAGCGACGTAGATCAGTTGCATGCGGAGCCTGACTTCGTGATCTCAAAGAGCGATGGTGGCATCAGCGTCAACGCGGGCGACCGCATCACGTACACGATCTACTACACCAACGCGGGCAGCCAAGAGGCGACCAACGTCCGCATGACGGACACGCTTGACGCCAACACGTCCTACGTTGGGTATAGCTGGACCGATCTGGGCGGCGGGCAGCGGGGGTATTACATTGGCAATCTGGCCGCCAAGACCAGCGGCTGGATCACCATCGTGGTGCAGGTGAACAACCCGCTGCCTGCCGGCGTGGACTATGTGACCAATACGGTTGTGATCAGTGACGATGTGAGCAATGGGGCCGACCCGACCCCCGGCAATAACACGGCCACCGATAGCACACCGGTGAGCGCCGTGCCAGAGCTGGGGGTGACCAAGTCCGATGGCTTCACCACGGTGCTGCCCGGCCAGGTATTGGTCTACACCATCTACTACACCAACACGGGCACGCAGGGC
This sequence comes from Chloroflexota bacterium, assembly GCA_034431995.1. GTDB lineage: Bacteria > Chloroflexota > DTOL01 > DTOL01 > DAOUCN01 > DAOUCN01. Next base: position 6,383 of record DAOUCN010000396.1, read on the forward strand.
GCCAGCGGCGTCGTTCTGACAGAAACCATACCGAACAACACCACCTATGTGGGGTTTGGCTGGAGTGCTGCTGGTGGCAACGTGTACACCCGGTCCATCGGTACGGTGCCCGCTGGAACGTCGGGATCACAGACCATTGTCGTTCAGGTAAATGCCACCATACCCGCCGGTGTGCACACCATCACGAACACGGTGCAGATCGGCGACGACGGCCTCAATGGCACAGAGGCGGATTACGACAACAACACGGGACGGGACAGCGACGTTCTGAATGCCTATCCTGACCTGGTGGTCACCAAGACCGACAACGATGCCTCGGCCCTGGCGGGTCAGTTGATCACGTACACGATCCACTATACGAATGTTGGCAATCAGGGCGCTACGGGCGTGGTCCTTACCGAGACGCTAGACCCCAATGTCACCTTCTGGAGCGGGCCGTGGAATCCAGTGAGCACCTCGGTCTTCACCCAGGCGGTGGGTAGCGTGCCTGTGAGCGGTACGGGTTCGACCTACATCGTGGTCAAGGTGAACAACCCTCTACCGTCGGGCGTGACGGTGGTGACCAACACGGTGACCATCGGCGACGACGGGAGCAATGGTCCCGATGCCAATTCTACAGATAACACGGCTATTGACACAACGCCTGTTTACGCCGCGCCAGACCTAGTCATCGTCAAGAACGACGGCCTGACGCAGGTGGCTCCTGGTGACACGGTTACGTACACTATCTTCTTCACCAACGTGGGCAGCCAGCCCGCCCTGAGCGTGTGGCTCACGGATACGGTGCCGACGTATACGACCTACCTGGGTGGCGACTGGACCGACGCTGGCGGCGGCAAGCGCACATACTTCTGGGGTGACATGCCGGCCAACAGCGGCGGCTTCGTCCAGTTCATCGTGCGGGTAGATGTCACCGTGCCCGCCGGCGTCGATTTTATCACTAACACGGTAGTCATCAGCGACAACGGAGCAAACGGGCCCGACCTCAACCCCGGCAACAATACGGCCGTTGATGTGGACATCCTGAACGCAGCGCCGGACCTGCGGGTGGTGAAGGTGGACAATACGGCCAGCGTGACGGCTGGGGGGCGCATTACGTACACGATCTACTACACCAACGCCGGCAATCAGGGGGCACAGGCCGTTGTGCTGACCGACATTCTGCCCGCGAACACGTCGTTCGTTGGCCCCGGCTGGGTGAACGTGGGTGGCACACCGACCTACACCTATGCCCTCAGCGACGTCCTGGCCCAGCAAAGCGGATCGGTGCAGTTCATTGTTGAGGTGACGGGAACGGTTCCTGCCGGCGTTCAGCAGATCTGCAATACCGTCACCATAGCGGACAATGGCGCCAACGGGCCCGATCCGGTCCCGGCTGATAATACGTACACTGAGTGCACGCCGATCAACGCCTGGCCCGAGCTCCAGGTCTACAAGACTGATGGCGGCGCCAGCGCCGATGCTGGCCAGCTCATCACGTATACCATCTACTACACCAACGCGGGCACGCGCGGTGCGAGCAACGTGCTGCTCACCGAGACACTGCCTGCCAATACCACCTACGTCGGCTACGGCTGGACGCTCGTCACCACCGGCACGTATAGCATGAGCATCGGCACGCTACCTGCCTACACGGGCACGAATAGCGGTGTGGCGCTCTTCGTCGTGCAGGTGGTGTATCCCGTGCCGGCTGGCGTGGAGTACGTGGTCAACACGGTGCGCATCGGCGACGATGGGACGAACGGCACCGATCCCGTGTCCTGGAACAACCAGTCCAGCGACACCACGCCTATCACGGCCGCCCCTGATCTGGTGGTGACCAAGAGCGACGGCGGCGTGATTGCCAGCGCCGGTGATCTCATCACATACACCATCTACTACAGCAACACGGGCACGCAGGATGCGGCCAACGTGCGGTTGACCGAGACGCTGCCCGCCAATACCACCTATGTGGGCTATGGCTGGACCCACGCTGGCGGCAGTGTCTACACGCGCAGCCTGGCCACCGTTCCGGCTGGCACGTCGGGCGGGCCGCCTATCTTCGTGGTGCAGGTCAATGATCCGCTGCCCGCGGGCGTGACCAGCGTCACCAACACGGTGCAGATCGGCGACGACGGCACCAGCGGGCCTGATCGCAATCCGTCCGACAACACGGGCAGCGATGTCACACCCGTTCTGGCCGCCCCCAACCTGGTGGTGACCAAGAGTGATGGTGGGATCACCGCCGTCCCTGGCGGCCTGATCACCTACACGATCTTTTTCACCAACATCGGTACCCAGGGAGCGACAAACCTGGTTCTCACCGAGACCCTGCCTGCCAATACGGGCTACATCGGCACAGGCTGGACCTTTGTCGGCAACAGCACCTATACCAAGACGGTGGGCAACCTGCCCGTGAGCAGCTCGGGCTCCACCCAGTTCATCGTCCAGGTCGCGCCGAGCCTGCCGGCAGGCGCCCACAATATCACGAACACGGTCTCTATCCGCGACGATGGGGCCAACGGACCTGACAAGGACTACTCGGACAATACGACCACGATCTACACGCCCGTCAGGGCCGAGCCCGACCTGCAGGTAACCAAGACCGATGGCGGCATCACGGCGGAGCCTGGCGATACCGTCCTCTACACGATCTACTACACGAACGCTGGCAAGCAGGGCGCCACGGGCGTCGTGCTAACGGAGACCGTGCCCGCCAATACCACCTATGCTGGCGCATCCTGGACGTTGGCTTTTGGTTCGACCTATACCAGGAGCATCGGTGCCCTGGCTGCCGGGGCCAGTGGCTGGGCCCAGTTCGCCGTCCTGGTCAACTCCAGCGTGCCTGCGGGCGTGACGTTGATCACGAACACAGTGGTCATCGCCGATGACGGCACCAACGGGGCAGACACGACACCGAGCGACAACTCCTCGACGGATACAACGCCGATTGAGGCCGCGCCTGATCTAGCGGTCACCAAGACCGATGGTGGTGCATCGGTCATGGCTGGTGGAACGGTTGTGTACACAATCACCTACAGCAACGTTGGTAACCAGGGCGCGACGGGCGTTGTGGTAACCGACATCATCCCAGCCTACACGGACTACGTGGGCTACGGCTGGAGCCAGGTCAATACGTCCAGCACCTACACCCGCTCCATTGGTAGCCTGGCAGCGGGGGCATCGGGGAGCATCACCATCGTGGTGCAGGTGTCCACGACTATACCGAATGGCGTCAGCCTGATCACCAATACCGCCAAGATCGGCGATGATCGTACGAATGGCACTGACCCCAACGCCATCAACAACACGGGCACTGATACCACACCGGTGCTGGCTGTGCCCGACATGCAGGTGAGCAAGGACGACGGCGGCGTTACCGTCCTGGCCGGGCAGTTGATTACGTATACCATCTACTACACCAACACTGGCACGCGGGCGGCCACCAACGTCTGGCTGACGGAGACCCTGCCCGCCCATACGGGCTACATCGGCTATGGCTGGTCGTGGCTGGGCGGCAGCACCTACGTCAAGAACGTGGGCACGGTTGCTGCTGGTGGTTCCGGCTCTACCCAGTTCGTCGTCCAGGTGGATCCGTCTGTGCCGGGCACGTTGGCCAGCATAGACAACGTGGTGGGCATCGGCGCCGACAGTACCTATGGGCCTGATCCCACGCCCAACAACAACTGGGCCTGGGACATCACGCCCATCAACGCCCGGCCGGTGCTACTGGCCTTCAAGTCGGCCACCGATGCCGATGGCGCTCCGCTGCTGGCTGGTGACATCATTACCTACACGATCTACCTGTGGAACGTGGGCGGCAGCACAGCCACTGGTGTCGTCTTCACCGACTCGATTCCGACCAACGCGTCCTATGTCCCTGGCAGCGCATCAACCAGCCAAGGTAGCATTGCCGGGCCTGACCCGCTGGTATTCAGCATCGGCAGCCTGGTGCCCAGCCCTGGCTTCAACGTGGTGACCATGACGTTTGCCGTGCAGGTAGTCAGTCCGGTGCCGCAGAGCGTACACACCATCTGCAACGCGGGCACGGCCGATGCCGCGGAGATAGACCCGTCCCTGTCGGACGATCCGTCCACCGGGCAGTTCAGAGACCCCACCTGCCTGGCGCTCAATGCCGGACCCGATCTGCAGATCTTCAAGACCGACGGCGGTATCTCTAGCTATCCGGGCGGGATCATCACGTACACGATCTACTACACGAACGCGGGTACGCAGGTCGCCACTGGCGTGGTGATTACCGACTACCTGCCCGCCAACACCGATTACCTGGCCACGGGTGACTGGATTCCCGTGGGCGGGCAGTACATCACCTACGTTGTGAGTCTGAATCCTGGGCAGAGCGGCATGGCGACGTTCAAGGTGCGGGTGCACAGTCCGGTTCCACCAGGCACGACCCACGTCACGAACACGGTGAGCATCCGCGACGACGGCAGCCAAGGGCCAGACCTCGATCCCGGCGACAACAGCGCGTGGGACAACACGCCGCTGGGGCCTGTACCCACGGCCACCCCGACCGCCACGCCGACCTCTACGCCATCGGTGACGCCCACGCCGACGCAAACGCCGGCCTGCCCGGACTTCTATGAGCCAGATGACAGCTTCGGCCAGGCCAAGCTCATCAAGATGGGCTTGATCGGCGCGCAGGCCCACACGTTCCACAGGCCGAACGATCCTGACTACCTGTACTTCGATGGGGCGGCCGGCGGCACCTACACCATCACCACCTACAGCCTGCTGGGCAGCACCGATACCTGGCTCGATCTGTATGACGCATCCTTCAACCTGCTCGTCTCCAACGACGACTACGGTGGGCCTGAACCGTTTGCCTCACGCATCATCTGGGTCGTGACAACTACTCAGCGCCTGTACATCCGAGTGACCGAGCTACATGGGGCCTATGGCTGCGACAAGGGCTACAGCATCCGCGTGGACGCCAAGTACAAGACATTCCTGCCCTACGTCGAGGCGCTAAACACGCCGCCACCGTCGCCAACGCCGACCAGGACCTACACGCCGACGCCCAGCCACACGCCCACGGTGACGCATACACCCACGGTGACGCATACGCCCACCGAGACAATGA
>DAOUCN010000397.1:0-5911 GCA_034431995.1 Chloroflexota bacterium
GTCCATGATCGAAGACCTGATTGACGAGGGTGATCTCGTCGTCGTCCAGCCCCAATCCGTCGCCCAAAACGGTGACATCGTCGTCGCCATCCTCGAAGACAACGAGGCTACCCTCAAGCGCTTCTATCGAGAGCCAGCCAAAGGCCCCGGCGGCAGCGAGCGCATCCGGCTCCAGCCGGCCAACTCCGCCATGGCTCCCATCTACCGCAACCCTGACCAGGTGCAGATCCGCGGCAAGGTCGTCACCGTCATCCGCCAGGTCCGCTAGAACGATCCACCAGACGCCAGCCGATGTGACGAACCGGCGTGACGCCAAGAGACCGACACGCCCTAGTGTGGGGTGCGATCGCCCTGGCCTGTGGGCCACGACAGGCTTCCGCAGCCTGACGGGCACCCCGCGCGCGAGAGCGCCCCACACTCCTACTGCTTGCTGCTCCCCGCTTGCTGCTGCTTGCTTCCTGCTATTTCCTTCCCCGGAACAGCCGCGCCAGCAGCAGAAAGACGCCCAGCATGGCGCCGCACGCCGCGCCGAAAGCCGCCGCGCTCTGGCGGTCCATTGCTACCCGCACATCGCCCTCGACGTTGCTTGCCAACATAAGCACGGCGCCGGAGTTGCGGGCCGTCACAGTCTGGGCGACCATCAACAGCGCGCCGCTCTGCTGCATCTCCATATTCTCTCGGGCCAGCGCCACACACGCCCCGCCTTGCTCCATGTCCACCGTCTCGCCCAGGACGGCAAGATGACGGCTGCCCGCCCCCAGCTCGGCGTGACTGCAGCGCACGATCCCCGCGGCCCCTTGTACCATCTTCACCGTGTCCGCATTGACCGTGCCAGCCCCGCCCTGGCGGATCTCCACCGCTCCCTTGGCCAGGACTTCCCGGGCGCCGCCCTGACGTATGGTCACATTGGTCGCCTGGATGGTGTTGGCCATCCCCTGCACCACCTCGACGGTGTGGGCTGAGATGTGGTCGGCGGTCGCGCGTTTCAGGGCTGCCTCCTCCTGCTCAAACCGGTGAGCCTCCTCATTGGACATTGTGCAACCTCCCTCCCGCGCTGGGTTAGTGCAAACCACTATACCAGACGTTCCCTCAGCTTGGCGCTGGCGAAGTCCATCAGGGCAACAACCAGGACGATGAAGAGCACGACCGTGCCTGCCTTGTGGTACTGCAGCAAACCGAAGTAGGTCATAAGCTGAAGGCCAATCCCGCCACCGCCTGCAAAGCCAATGATCGTCGCCATGCGAACGTTGATGTCCCACTGGTAGATCAGATAGGACAAGAACGGCGGCACAATCTGGGGTAGGACGGCGTACATGATCACCTGCAGGCGGTTGGCGCCCGTTGCGGTCACGGCTTCCAGCGGCCCGGGGTCTATGTTCTCAATCGCTTCTGAGAACAGCTTACCAATGAGGGCAAAGGTCGTAACGGCCAGCGCCAGGGTGCCCGCAAACGGCCCAATGCCCACCCAGAAGACGAAGATAGCCACGTACAACAGCGCTTCAATGGAGCGCAGGACGTTGAAGGTGGCACGGCTCAGATAGTACAACCAGAGCAATGCCCTGCTGCGCCCTGTGAGGTTCTTGGCCGCAAGGAAGCTGAAAGGAATGGCGACCAGCGCACCCAGCGTCGTGGCCAGCATGGCCTGGAAGACTGTGATCAGCAGTTGCTTGATCACGACCTCGAGCACGTTGGGGCTGAGGTCAATGGTGACGAAATCCCGCACCAGACGGATAAACGTCGGCCCTGGCTGCAACAGGTCTCGCAGGTTGATGCGGGCGATGTGCACGCAGTAGAAGAACACCGCCAGCCCAAGGACTGTATAGACCATGCCCCGCAGCGACTTGTAGAAGGGACGCTGCACGGGGGCCTCGGCGCCCGGCGACTCCGTCAGGATGCGCTCACGCCAGCGGGAGCTAATGTAGTCCACCGCAATGATGATGATGGCAACAGCCCACAGGGCAGCCGCGTAGTCGCGATAGGCTGCCATGCGAATCGTCTCAACCACGAAGTACCCGATTCCACCCCCGGCCACAAAGCCGACGATGGTTGCGGAACGCATGTTGATGTCCCAGCGTAGCAACGTGTAGGCCAAGAAGGGCGGCACGATCTGCGGGACGATCGCATAGCGGACGACCTGGAACAGGTTCGCACCCGTCGCAGTCACCGCTTCGACAGGCCCAGGGTCAATGTGCTCGATCTCCTCGGAATAGAGCTTGCCCAGAGCGGCCACCGAGTGAATCGTGAGGGCAATGACGCCGGCAAAAGAGCCCAGGCCAACCCAGACGATGACCATGATGCCCCAGATCATCGTGTCCACGGCGCGCACGACGTTGAGGACCGTGCGCATGGCGTAGTATATGGCATTGCCAAAGGGGACGCGCGACATGACGTTGTGGGCGGCGAAGAAGCTGAGGGGGATGGCAAAGACCGTCGAGAAGATGGTGGCCAGCAGACCGATGGCGATTGTCTCAACCAGTTTGCCGGGCAGGTAGGTCGTCACCGTGGCCTCTTTGGGCACCAGACCGAGGCGAACAGCCAAAGAGGGCGGGGGACCGGGCTGAATCTTGCCGAAGATGTCGCTGAAGTTCTGGCTGGGGTGGAGCCTTCCCTGCCCGTCGCGCTCGAACAGGTTGGGGTGTAACAGATCGGTCATCACCTTGCGGGCATCGTTGAAGCGAGTCACCAGACGTTCTGGCTTGACGTCCGTGACGCTCCAGGCAACCACGTAGAGGATCAAGGCGGCAAGCAAGAGTCCGATGAGGGGGCTGGCCGCCTGACCCCGTGCCAGGCGATGGGCATCCACGACATTCCACACCCAGAACAGGGCCAGCGGCATCCACAGCCAACTCGTCGTTAGCGCGCCCCAAGCGATCTTGCCGATCTCGAAGTTGACCAGGGCCCAATTGATGACATAGACAAGGACAGGCGTTGCCAGCAGGATAGACAGGCCGCGCCAGAGCTGCTTAAGGTAGAGCTGTCCTGCGCCGGGGATGAGAAGGGACAGCACAGGCGCAAGCGACGCCTTTGTGCTGCTAGAGGGGGGAGCCGTAGCTTTCATCGTCGGTCAGCACTCTCTCTGTTAGTCACCATACCGTTCTGCGGCACGGCCAGGCATGAAAACGACAGCCCAGGGAGGAACTTTGGCGTTCTTGGCGCCTTGGCGGTTTTCAAGCTAGACGATCGAGACCCGCTCGGCTTCTTGACCGTAGATCGCCTTGAACTGCGCGTCGTCAATCTCCTGGGGCAGGCCCTGGAAGACGACTTGGCCATCTTTGAGGGCGATGGCACGTGTGGCATAGCGATGGACCAGGTCCAGGAAGTGCAGACTGCACAGGACGGTGACTTTGCGCTCTTTGTTCAACTGCTCCAAGTATTTCAAGATGGAGTGCGCCAGGACGGGGTCCAAGGAGGCGACGGGCTCGTCGGCCAGGAGCAGCTTGGGTTCCTGCATCAGGGCCCGCGCCACGCCCACACGTTGCTGCTGCCCGCCCGACAGTGAATCGGCGCGCACATACGCCTTGTCGCTCAGGCCCACTTGATCGAGATTCGCCACGGCAAGGGCGCGATCCTGGGCCGGAAAGTAGCCGGCCAGGCTCGGCAGCGGGCTGACATATCCCAAGCGCCCGGCCAGGACGTTGGTCATCACCGAGGATCGCTTCACCAGATTGAACTGCTGAAAGATCATGCCGATCTGGCGCCGGATCTTGCGCAGCTCGGCGCCCGAGGCGGCTGTAATGTCAATCCCATCCCAGATGACCTTGCCGGCCGTTGGCTCAATGAGGCGATTGATGCAGCGCAGGAGTGTAGACTTACCCGACCCGCTGAGGCCGATGATGGCCATGAATTCCCCGTCAGCCACTTCGAAGCTGACGTCGGTGAGCGCAACCGTACCGTTGGGGTAGACCTTCCGGAGGTGTTCTACTTTGAGCATGGGGACTCCCGCTTCCTGGTGGACGTAGGGGCAGGTCAGGGAGACCTGCCCCTACAACTCACGCAATCAGGTTTATTTCACGTAGGCGGCAGGATCAACGCCGGCCTTCTTCAGAACGGCGGCGAAGTCCTCGTAGTATGGCTGGTCGAGCTTCACCAGAGCATCGTAGGCGTACACCGACTTGATGGTGGCCTTGCCTCCAGGATCAGCCATCATGGCCAGGATGCCTTCCAGGGTGATGGCCTTGATCTTGGGATCAAGACCCTTGGCGAATTGCATGCCATCGTTCGGAATGCGGTCGCTGACAGCGAAGGCCACGACCTTCTCCGCAATGTCGGGGAAGGTGGCCTTGAGATTGTACTGGGCATCTGTCAGGGCGTCAACAAAGGTGACGCCGGCATCACAGTCGCCCCGGTACACGGCGATGGCAACCTTGTCGTGACCGCCAGCATACTGGGTGGCCTTGAGGTCCTTGTCGGGATCAATGCCGTTGGCCTTGAGCATGATGCGCGGAATAATGTCGCCCGATGTCGAGTTGGGCGAGACGAAGCAGAAGGTCTTGCCCTTGAGGTCGGCAAAGGTCTTGACGTTGAGCTCTTTCCTGGCAATGAACTGGCCTTTGTAGTAGGGTGACATCTGCCCAGCCATGGCCTTGTCGGGGTCAACGGCATTCGTGGTGTACTTGCGCTGAGCGATCAGCGCGGGCTCGACGCCATACTTCTGCTGGGCGAGCAGGATGGCGAAGGTGGCCAGGAAGCTGACCTGGGCCTTGTTGGCGCCCAGGGCTTCGATGGAGGCAGCATAGCTGGTGCCAACCTCGATCTTGTAGGTCAGGCCGGTCATCTTGGTGAGACAATCGGCCATCTCCGTGCCGCCCCTGACGATCTTGGCCGTGTCGCCAGACGGCACAAACGTAATGACGATCGGCTTGTCAGCAGCCCCAAGTTGGCCGGCGGCTGGCGTGTAGGCGCTGGCCAGCTTGCCACATTTCATGGGCGGGGTGGTCGGGGTCGCTATGGCAGGTGGCTTGGTTGCTGTGGGCGGTACCGGTGTGTTTGTGGGAGCCGGTGGTTTGGTCGCCGTGGGTGGCACTTTCGTTGGCGTGGGCGTCGGGGTGGCGCCACAGGAGCTGATGATAGTGGCAGCCACAAGCAGGACGACCACGAGCACAAAGGACCGACGAGGAGTATGCATCTCTCACCCTCCTGAATGGATTTGTGTGAATACCCTGATCTCACCGTCTCGGAGCCTGCCGAAGAGAGTATCCCGTGGGGAGCTTTCCGCCAGAACGTGCGGCAGGTGTGGAAACCTGCCCCACAGGGGATTCTCCGGCAGAGTGCTAGAGAAAAGCTATGTCTATTGTCCCCACCTCCTTCCCGCAAGAGAGGCGCGCCCCCTGCTCAGCCAGAGGAAGGGAAAGCACCGCCGGCCGCTACGCTGAACGCCGGGGTACAGGTGGAAACCCGACCTCTGTGCCGCCTGCCCTGCGGCCTCTAGCCCGCGGCCATCTTGTTCAGCTTGCGCATGAGGCGCGACTTGCGCCGCGACGCGTTGTTCTTATGGATGATCCCTCGCTCGGCGGCTTTGTCCAGCGCGCTGATGCTGGTCACCACACTCGTGGCCGCCGTTGGCTTCTTGGCAACGATCTCCTGCACCGAGCGCTTGATGCGCGTCTTCAGACTCTGACGGACTGGCGCGTTGCGCGCCCGCCGCCGGGCCGCAACCCGTATCATCTTCATGGCCGACTTGGTATTCGCCACAGTGAAAGACCCTCCCTTGAGCAGTTGGATTCCGGCTGTAGTATACACGATTTGGCCGCCCTTGTCCAGTCTTCGCGCCCCTTTCATCAGGGTCTTTTCGTTCTCGCTGTCATCCTGAGGAGCGCCCTTCAGCGACGAAGGATCTCGCTCGGCACGACTGAGATTCTTCGCTCGTTGGGGAGCACTCGCTCAGAATGACAACACAATGAAAAGGCCCTGC
>DAOUCN010000398.1:0-1883 GCA_034431995.1 Chloroflexota bacterium
CGACCAGACTGCGTCGCAGCGGCTTGGCTGTCTACGTGGAACCCAACTACCCTGTGTCCGCCGATACGCTTCCCAACGACCCCGCTCTCAGTCTGTACCAGTGGAATCTGGCGCGGATTGATGCAGCCGGGGCATGGGAGATCGTGACAGGCAGCTCAGCTATCACAATCGCTATCATTGACACGGGCATTGATCTTGTGCACCCTGAGCTTAGCCCCAAGCTGGTGCCCGGAGCGAGCTTCGTGCCCGGCATGGTGTTGCCCCAGGATGACCACGGTCACGGTACACACGTGGCAGGCATTGCTGCAGCGGCGACCGACAACGGGATCGGGATCGCGGGCATCTCCTGGGGAGCGCGGCTCATGCCTGTCAAAGTCCTCGACGGGAACGGTTGCGGCAACTATGCGCAACTCATCAGCGGAATTGCCTACGCGGCCAGTCACGGGGCACGCATCCTGAATATGAGCCTCAACGGGACAGACTACTCTCAGGCGCTGCAAGATGCCCTTGATTACGCCCATGGTCTGGGGGTGCTGCTCATTGCGTCGGCGGGTAATTGCGCAGGGGGTGGACAGGGATGCAACGGCATGAATCCGGTCATGTACCCGGCTGCCAACAGGGGCGTTGTGTCGGTGGCGGCCACGGACGAGCAGGATCGGCGTGCCTCGTTTTCCACGTACAACCGTGAGGTGGATGTAGCTGCCCCTGGCGTGGGCATCTATAGCACGTATTGGCAGTATGGTCACTCCGGCTATGCCTGGATGGCGGGAACATCACAGGCTGCTCCCCATGTAGCGGGTCTGGCAGCTCTCATCTGGTCCGTGCGTCCAGAGCTAAGCGCGGACGCGGTGGAGAGGGTGATCAAGAACACCGCCCGTGACGTGAACGCTGCGCAGTATCCTGGGGCGGATGACTTCGTGGGGTGGGGGAGGATTGACGCCAGGCGTGCGGTGGATCACACGCCCCCGATGTCGGCAGTCTCGCCTCTGCCGCCGGCCCAGCGGGATGCGGCATTTGCTGTTGAGTGGAGTGGGACAGACGACAACTCGGGTGTTCAGTCGTATACGATCCAGTATCGCGACGGGCCAGGCGGCCCCTGGGTGAAGTGGCTAGTGGGAGTGACCAGCACGCACGCCGTTTTCACGGGATTGCCCGGGCACACGTATTGCTTCCAGTCCAGCGCCACCGACTGGGCGGGCAACGTGGAGGCATTTCCGGGCGGCAATGGCGACGCTTGCGTGACCATCACTTCGTGTCTGGTGCAGGGGCGTGTCCTGGACAACCGGGGCGTGCCGATAGCAGACGCGGGTGTGTCCCTGCGCCCACCGGGAGACGACGTTGCCACCAACCATGATGGCACATTTCGAATCGCGCCATCGGTGTGCGCAGGAGCGCACGAGCTGTTCGTATCCCGTGTCAGCTTCGGCCAGCCGGCGCCCATGCACAACATCGTCCTGTCGTGGCACACGGTGGTCACGGGGCTGGGTCTCCACCTGCCACCTGCAGACAATATCCTGGCCGACGTGGACTGGCAATTCGAGAGTGGAGTTCTCACTCAGACGTGGGACGTGGGCGGTTCGGTGGCGCCGGTCCTGGCCCCCGGGGAGGGGCACACGGGCGGCTACGCGGCGTTCCTGGGCTCACGACTCAATGATGCCGGTGCCGATGGCGAGTCGTTTCTTGCTATCACCGTCAGTATTCCCGTCACGCTGTACCGGCCCACCCTGTCTTTCTTGTATCGCATCGTTAGCGCAGACAACATGACCCATGACTACCTCCGGGCGGAGGTCAACGGTGAAGTAGTGGTGCAGGACGGATACCTGGGGAGCGATGTTGGCATAGGACGCGACCTGGGTTGGAGGCAGGCATGGGTGGACCTGAGC
>DAOUCN010000399.1:0-14176 GCA_034431995.1 Chloroflexota bacterium
GTACAGCCACGAGCGGGCCGTCCCCGATGGCGTAAAAGTCGGCTACCACGGGTACCGCATTCAGACCGAGATCACCGAGGGGGGCAGCCGGGTGGAGGCCGGCTACTACGTGGACAAGCGCGACCGGCTGACCCGCAAGAGACGCTGGGAGAGGCTTGACGAGGACCTGGAGTACGCCGCCGACCAGCTCGACCGCGCCGTCGTCGCCCCCGACCAGATACGCACCGTCATGCAGACCTTCGGGGACAGACTGTTCACCGATCTCTTCCCTGGTCGCAGCGAGGTGCCGAAAACCCTGGTCTTCGCCAAGGACGATTCCCACGCCGAGGACATCGTCCACATCACGCGCGAGGTCTTTGGCAAGGGCAACGAGTTCTGCAAGAAGATCACCTACCGCACGACCGGCGAGAGGACCGACGACCTGATCGCCACCTTCCGCAACTCCTACAATCCCCGCATCGCCGTCACCGTGGACATGATCTCCACGGGCACCGACATCAAACCCCTGGAGTGCCTGATCTTCATGCGCGATGTCAAGTCCAGGGTCTACTTAGAGCAGATGAAAGGACGCGGCACGCGCACGATCTCTTCCACCGACTTCCAGGCTGTGACGCCGGACGCCAAGAACAAGACTCGCTTTGTCATCGTGGACGCGGTGGGCGTGTGCGAGAACGACAAGACCGACTCCCGCCCTCTGGAGCGCAAGCGCAGCGTGCCCTTCGAGAAGCTGATACAGCAGGTGGCTCTGGGCACACGGGACAAGGACACCCTCCTGTCCCTCGCCAACCGCCTGGCCCGCCTGGAAAGGGAACTGGACGAGAGGGACAGGCAGGCAATCGCCACGGCAACGGCGGGGAAGTCGCTGAATGACCTGGTCAACGGCCTGCTGGATGCCACGGACCCCGACGCCCAGAGCGAGAAGGCGAGAACTCTCTTCGCTACCGAGACGCCCACGAAGGAGCAGGTCAGGCGGGCTGCGCAGGCCCTCGCCGCTGAGGCATGTCAACCCTTCGACGACCCCAGGGTCAGAAACACCATCATTGACATCAAGCAGCGCAATGAGCAGACGATTGACACGGTTAGCAAAGATCGCCTGCTCCTGGCTGGCTACGACGAGCAGGCGAAAGAGCGGGCGCGCACCATCGTCAGCACCTTCAAGCAGTTCATCGAGGACAACAAGGACGAACTGACCGCCCTACAACTGATCTATGCCCGCCCCTACGGCCAGCGGCGGCTCACCTACGAGCACATCAGGCAAATGGCCGAGGCCATCGAGAAGCCCCCCTACCACCTGACGCCCGACCTGCTCTGGCAGGCGTATATGCAGTTGGAAGCGGCCCGCGTGCGGGGGGCGGGGCCGCAGAAGCTGTTGACCAACATCATTTCCCTCTTGCGCTTCGCCCTGGGCCAGCAGGATGTGCTCGAGCCGTTCCCCGACACGGTGAACGAGCGCTTCGCCCGTTGGGTCATCGAGCAGGAGCGTTCCGGCAGGCCCTTCACCGCTGAGCAGATGGAATGGCTGCACATGATTCGCGATCACATCGCCACATCGCTGGCAATCACCAGCGAGGACTTCGAGTACGCCCCCTTCCAGCAGCGGGGCGGGCCCCTGCGAGCGCAAGAGCTTTTCGGGGCAGACCTGGAGAAGGTGATGGGTGAACTCAACGAGGTGTTGGCAGGATGATGCGAGAGGCGAATGAGCTACCCTCTTTGCCACGTGGATGGGCGTGGGCCACGGTAGGAGACATCTGGGCGATTGTAGGAGGAGGCACGCCTTCAACCAAAGTGGCGGAGTACTGGCAGGGCAGCATTCCCTGGATGACGAGCGCAGACATCTACGACCTTAAGGACATCAGGCCGAGAAAGCAAATCACACCGGAGGCCATCCAGGACTCCGCGACCAACCTGGTGCCGGCGGGCAGCATCATCGTTGTCACACGTGTCGGACTGGGGAAGGTTGCCCTGACGACGATCGATCTGTGCTTTAGCCAGGACTCACAGGCTCTGGTTGGCTCAGACAAGCACGTCGACCCAGAATACGCTCTCCACTTCCTGTCACAGGCAGTCCAGGTCTTCCGGTATAGGCACAGGGGTACGACCATAGCTGGAGTGCCCAAGAGGCAGCTTGCGGAGCTACCGGTTGCCCTTCCTCCTCTCCCCGAGCAACACCGCATCGTGGCGAAGATCGAGGAGCTGTTCACCCGGCTTGATGCCGGTGTGGAGGCGCTGAAGCGGGCGCAGGCGCTGGTGAAGCGCTACCGCCAGGCCGTGCTCAAGGCCGCCTTCTCCGGCAAGCTGACGGCAGAGTGGCGCGAGAAGCACAAGGGCGAGCTGGAGCCAGCCAGCGTGCTGCTGGAAAGGATACGGAGGGAAAGCGTGCCAGGCGCGGGCCGTGGCGATGGCACTCTGCCAGACCAATGGGCGCTGGCAACCATAGGCCAGGTAGCGAGCATAAACTGCCCAGACGCAAGCGTGCGCGACCTACCGGACAGTATGCCGGTTACGTTTGTCCCAATGGCCGCCGTTGATGCGGCCACGGGCAGCATTTCTGATCCCAGAGTCCGACCGCTCGGCGAGGTCCGCAGGGGATTCACGCAGTTCCATCACGGGGATGTACTCTTCGCGAAGATTACGCCCTGTATGGAAAATGGCAAGGCTGCGATAGCCAGGGGGCTCAAGAACGGGCTCGGCTTCGGTTCTACCGAGTTTCACGTCTTCAGGCCGCAACACGGCGTGCTCTCCGAGTGGCTCTTCCACTTTGTGCGCACGTCGGAGTTCCGAAAAGCGGCAAAGGCGAGTTTCACGGGTACGGCTGGGCAGTTGCGCGTGCCTGCCGCATTTGTGCGGGACAGTCTCATTCCGATTGCGCCGACGGTCGAGCAGCGGCAGATCGTGACCGAAATCGAACGCCGGTTCTCGATAGCCGATCAGTTGGAGGCAACCATTGAGGCGGGCTTGAAGCAGGCAGAGAGGCTGCGCCAGAGCATCCTCAAGGCCGCCTTCGAAGGCAGGCTGGTGCCCCAAGACCCCAGCGATGAGCCGGCGGAGAAGCTGCTGGAGCGCATCAGGGCGGAGAGGGAAAAGAGGGAGCGGTTGAAACCGCAGCAACGACCGCGCAAGGCTGCCCTACGGCGGATGGCGAGGACAGACCAACAAGGTGGGCAGTTGTCATTGCTGGGGGTTGATGGCACGTAGTCGGCGTGGAGCGACAGCGCGGCGCGGGAGCAGGCGCGGGAATGGAATTCCGCTCCTAATCCGTTGTCCATAACGGCACAGCCGATTAGGAGCCGAATTCATTCCGGCGCATGGGGTGACACGCATTGCACAGGTTCTACGGACGATGCGCGGGAATGGAATTCCGCTTGCAATCCGTTGTCCATAACGGCATAGCCGATTAGTCATCATGCCCGCTCAGCACAACCGGGCATGAAAACGTTCGCGCGATGTGGAGTCCGACGACTCTGTCGTCGGAACCAGGCGTATTCCACAACCGGCGGACAAGAAGGCACGCCGCGGTGCGATGACAGATGCGCATTTTTCATATCAGAAGCCCAATTCGTTCTGGCGCATGGCGTGATAAGCATCGCGCACGAACAGCGATACAGGAGTCTTGGCAATGCCCAACGAATCAGCGACCATCGTGCAACGCCTATGGAATTACTGCCACGTGCTGCGCGACGACGGCGTGAGCTACGGCGACTACGTCGAGCAGCTCACCTATCTGCTCTTCCTGAAGATGGCCGATGAGCAGAGCAGGCCGCCCTTCAACCGCCCGTCGTCCATTCCTGCGGGCCTAGACTGGCAGAGCCTGCTGGAGCGCGAGGGCGATGCCCTGGAGACTCACTACCGGCACATCCTGGAGACCTTGGGCAGAGAGCGGGCGATGCTCGGCGTCATCTTCCGCAAGTCCCAGAACAAGATCCAGGACCCAGCTAAGCTGCGCCGCCTGATTGACCTCATCAACGATCAGACCTGGGTGGGCATGGACATTGATGTCAAAGGCGAGATCTACGAGGGGCTGCTGGAGAAGAACGCCGAGGACATCAAGAGCGGGGCCGGCCAGTACTTCACGCCGCGCCCGCTGATCAAGGCCATGGTGGAGGTCATGCGCCCTGAGCCTGGGATGACCATCAATGACCCGGCCTGCGGCACGGGCGGCTTCCTTCTCGCCGCCCATGACTACATTGCCAGCCGCTATCCCCTGGACAAAGAACAGAAGCGATTTCTGAAGTTCAGCACCTTCAGCGGCAAGGACATCGTGGACAGCGTGGCCCGCCTCTGCGTGATGAACCTGTACCTGCACGGCATCGGCGGCGACGAGAGTCCCATCCAGGTGGGCGACTCCCTAGCCGCCGACCCAGGCGACCGCTTCGACATGGTGCTGACGAATCCGCCATTTGGCAGGAAAAGCAGTATCACGATTCTCAACGGCGAGGGCAGGGCCGACCGCGAGACCCTAGTCTACGAGCGCCAGGACTTCTGGGCCACGACATCCAACAAGCAACTGAACTTCGTGCAACACGTCAAGACGCTGCTCAAGATGCACGGGCGGGCGGCCATCGTCGTGCCTGACAACGTGCTCTTTGAGGGTGGAGCGGGGGAGACAGTGCGCCGCAAGCTGCTGCATGAGTGCGATGTGCACACGCTCCTGCGGCTCCCCACCGGCATCTTCTACGCTCAGGGCGTTAAGGCAAACGTGCTCTTCTTCGATCGCAAGCCCGCCAGCGAGAAGCCCTGGACGCAGAAGCTGTGGATCTACGACCTACGCACCAACCAACACTTCACATTGCGCACCAGTCCCCTGCGCTTCGAGCATCTGCAGGACTTCATCACCTGCTACAACCCGGCCAACCGTTACGACCGGCACGAGACGGAGCGCTTCCGGGCCTTCACCTATGAAGAGCTCATGCAGCGCGATAAGGTGAGCCTGGACATCTTCTGGCTGAAAGACGAGAGCCTGGAAGACACCGAGAACCTGCCTGAGCCCGAGGAGCTAGCCAGAGAGATCGTGGACAATCTGGAGGCTGCCCTGGAGCAGTTCGCGGGCATACTGAGTGAAACCGAGGGCATACCGCGCGCCGCGATGATGTAGGCCGCGCTCTTCGCGCCTTGGCATCTGCACAGACGCCGCTCGAACACTGGGAGACGGGCGGGCTTGAGTTCCCAATCGGGCAACCACGTAGACGCGCAGACACGAAGGCAGAGAGCCTCCTGCCTTCGTGTCGTTGTGGTGATGCACAGGATGGAGGCGACGGGCGGATTCGAACCGCCGAATAGGGGTTTTGCAGACCCCCGCCTTAGCCTCTTGGCCACGTCGCCGTGCTGCAGTTGTGGTATACCACAACCCCTCAGCCTGCGCAAGATGCTGGGCTTGACATCCGTGCATAAATGGCTGGGCAGTTGCCAACGAAGCGTTTCATACACCGCAGAGAACGCAGAGTTCATGCCTGTTTTTCCTCTGCGGCCTCTGGATCTCAGCGGTGAATCGGCCTGCCCCTGAGCTGTGCACGGATCCCAAGCTGGGCCGAAGAGAACGCGGACAAAGGCGGAACGTGCGCGGATCAACGCGGAAACGGAGAACGACTTGCGTTCATTCGCGCCTTTCGGCGTCCATCCACGTTCCCTGCTTCTCTTGGCGGTCTTGGCGAGTCATGTTCGTGGAACGGGCTCGCCCGCCGAGGCCTGCAACACCGCCAGCCAGTCCCACGGTGTGCCGCTGTACGTGCGCGTGACCCGGGGGCAGGTGGACAGATCCACCTTCTGGCCCTCAACCAGAGCATCCGGCAGGACGATGCGCGCCTCGTCGCCGCCATTGCGTACCAGGTAGAAGGCAATCCCGCCCAGGGCGGCGACCTGGCGCAGGTAATCGAGCTGGTGGAGTTGGCGGGCATCGGGTTTCCAGGTGAGAGTAGGGCGGCGCAACGACTTGGCGTCGAAGGCCACGAAGCGGCCGCCGGCCAGGACGCCGGTGAAGTCCGAGACCGACTTGGAGGCGTAGATGACCGTGCCGTCGCGCCGACGCACCTTGCGTACCTCGTGCTTGGTGACCACGGCCAGATTGCGCCGCCGGTAGTCCTCGTGGGTCGTCTTTAGCTCGTCCTCGAAGTCGGCGCCTCGGTAGGCCGCGCCGATGCGGGGCAGGGTCGGTTGCTCGCTCATGCTGGCAGGATTATAGCACGCCGCCTGAGCGCAAGCAATCACGCTCGGCGGGTGATTGACGTATTGAAGCCGGGGAGGTGGGATATTGACTTTCGGAGCAGGCAGCAATATACTGCTGTCGGCAGGGTCACCACAGCACCGAGGGACATTGCCTGGAGGATGCTGTGAGGTTCAACATAACTCTCGAGCGCGACGAAGACGGAATGTGGATCGTTGAGTGCCCCGCGATCCCCGGCTGCGTGAGCCAGGGACGTACCAGGGAAGAGGCGCTGGAGAACATCAAAGAGGCGATTCAACTGCGTCTGGAGGTGCGTGCTGAACGAGGGCTTCCTCTGTCAATTGAGACGAGACAGGTGGAGGTCGTGGCGTGACACCACAGAGGTAGCAAAGGGAACACTGAGAAGTCTCATACGGTCTGCGGACCTCACCGTTGCCGAAATCCTTGAGGCAGTGAAGGAGGTCTGACCGCCGAGCCGGACTGGCCATTTGCTGGGCATCTGCCCCTTCTGTCCTTTCGCCGTCTGGTTGAACTGGATCCGCTAGCCGTCCCCCAAACAGATGGTGTCGAGTCACCATGCCTCTGACGAACGAGCAACGTCTGGCTCTTCGCCAATGGTTGTACCCCGCCGTTGATGACCTGGTCTTCGGCACGGTGGAGCGCGCCCTTGAGCGACACCTTCGTCGGGGTGCTGTTGTCCTCGACGCGGGCGCGGGCGCAGGCACGTGGGTGCTCGACCGCTTTGCCGACCGCGTGCGCCTGCTGGTCGGCGCCGACGTGGGGATTGCAGAACAGCGCGGATTGGCCGTCCCCGTCCTGGCCGACCTGGCGGCCCTGCCTTTCGCCGACTTGTCCTTTGACCTCATTCTCTGCTACAACGTCATCGAGCATCTGGCCGACCCGGGGTGCGTCTTCGCCCAGTTCGCTCGCCTGCTTGTGCCAGGCGGGGCGCTGGTCTTCAAGACGCCCAACACACGTGCCCCCATCACATCGGTCTCGCGTCTCTTGCCTGTATCCCTGCGCCGCTGGATGAAAGGGGGGCTGGGGGTCAGCGCGGCAGATGTGTTTCCTACCTACTATCGCTGCAACACGCCCACTGCCCTCGACCGCGCCCTTCAAGGCGTCGGTCTGGCACGCGAGATGCTGGTCACCGTTGACCAGACCTACGACTACCTCTACTTCTCCCGCGTCACCTACGCCCTGGGCCTGCTCTACAGCCGGATGCTTGCGCTCCCGGCCCTGGCCTGGCTACGCAATGCGATTCTCGGAGTATACCTCAAACCATGATGCCACAACGCGTGAGACCATGCCAGCTACTATCATCGCGGCTGCTTTCGACAAAAAGAACCTGTCGGACCGTCTCGCACCTGCAATCCTGACGCAGCCCCAGCCGGGCCATGGCATCAGTCGGCCTCTTATCATGGCTGACCAACCCTGAAAGCAGAATCCTCGCGCAGGTTTCCCACAGGCGCGGCGGACCGCGGGAGGCTTGAGTCACACAGGAGGTGCCGATGTTCGGTAGATTGCCTCTCCGTGGCCTCAGACTGGTGGCCGCCGGGCTGTGCATTGGACTCCTTGCCGCTGCGGTAGGCTGTTCGGCCACGCCCGCGCAGCAGGTCGCACGCACTCCTATCCGCAAGGCTACGCCTTCCCGCACCGTGGCCCCCAGTGCTACAGCCACCCGCGGGATTGCGGCTACGCCGACACGGCCGCCTGGCTCTCTTCGCCAGCCCAGGCTCACCGCAGAGATCGTGCCAGGACAGAACCTTGTCGCCGGTGGCCGCGCCACCATCAAGGTCTGCTGGAGTGACATTGACGACCGCGCCAAGAGCGTCCTGGTTAGCGGCGGCGATCTGGACCCCCAGAAGAACCGAGGGGGGCCTGGCTGCGTGAACGACGTCTACGTGGATATCCGGCAAGAGGGCAGCAACACGTACACATTCCGGTTGGATGTCGCCTCGGACACCGGGCACATCACGCAGACAGCAGAGGTCACGGTAGTGGCTGCCAAGGCCCTTCGGCGGCTGGCGACCGGAACATTCATTAGGGACAGCGCCAGAGACGGCCTGGGCAAGCTGACCGTGAGCAACGGTTTGAGCGTGGATGCAGTGGCCGTGCTCACAGACCTGAACCACGAGACAATCCTGTCCTTCTACATCCAGAGCAAGGACAGCTTCACCGTCTCGGGGCTGGAGGATGGCACCCGCTACCTGTACTTCACCACGGGAGAGGACTGGGACAGCGACGCCGGCAGTTTCACGCGCACGGCGCGCTATTCCCGCTTTGCAGATACACTGGTCTTCACGACAAAGAGGACAGGCTCAACGACGCAGTACACGACCTTTCGGGTCACCCTGCACGCTGTCGTCGGGGGACAGGCCGAGACGCAGCCCGTGGCCCCAGGGCAGTTCCCCAGTCCCAAGTAGATTGGCCCCTGCTGGCCCACAGTTGTCCACCTGACCCTTGGGACACATCCCAATCAACCTGCGGGGGTTGTCCGGTTGCTGCACAGCAGGCATTGACAATTCTCGCCATGTGTGATACTATTCACACCATGAATGAAATTCATTCACGACCTGAATCAGATTACCTCGAGCGCTGGATCACGCCTGCTTTGCAGACCTGCGTGTCTGAACACCGTGTGGTTGTCCTCACAGGGGCGCGACAGGTAGGAAAGAGCACACTTCTCAGGAACGCCGAGCCGGTACGGCAGTGGCGCTCTCACACCATGGACGACTTTGATGTTCTAGGGCAGGCAGAGCGCGATCCCCAGGCGCTGTGGGCCGGCGCTGATCGGGTGGTTCTCGATGAGGTGCAAAAAGCCCCAAACCTTCTTCCTGCGGTCAAGCGAGCCGTTGATGAGCGGCCGGGCATGCGTTTTGTGCTGTCTGGCTCAGCCAATCTGTTGCTGATGCAGAAGATCAGCGAAAGCCTGGCCGGGCGGGCTGTCTACTTCGTCTTGTTGCCCATGACCCTGGGCGAGATGCGCGGCATGCCTGCACCAGACGTCCTTGTGCACCTCCTCGCAGGACAATGGCCAGCTGAGGGCAGCCTCCCGCAGTCAAACGTTGACCCTTTTGCTCTCGCTCTGCGCGGCTTTATGCCAGCACTGTTGGCCTTTGACCGGCCTGAGTCCTGGGTACGCTGGTGGGAGGGCTATGTGGCGACGTACTTGGAGCGGGATTTGCGCCAGATCTCCCAGATTGATGCCTTGGCCGACTTCCATCGCCTCATGGAACTGCTGGCATTGCGCAATGGACAGCTTCTAACCCAATCCGAGGTCGCACGGGATGCAGGTCTGTCTCAGCCGACTGTCCACCGCTATCTCAATGTCCTAGAATCCACGTACCTGGTGGAGCGCCTGCCAGCCTATACAGCGAGCCACACCACGCGACTCGTGAAGTCACCAAAGCTATTCTGGGCTGATCCAGGTCTGGTCGCGTACTTATCGGGTTACTATGACCGGGATACCCTGGCGCGCTCGCGTGAAGCTGGAGCATTCTTCGAGGCCATCGTGCTCCACCATATCCGTGTCCTAACCCACTTGCTGGCCCCACGCGGGCGATTGCTCTACTGGCGCATGGCAGCTGGCCCAGAGGTAGATGTCGTGCTTGAGCATGGCCGCCGCGTGCTGGCCTTCGAGATCAAGTTGACGGAAAGGCCGCGCTACGGGGACGCCGATAGCCTGCGCCTGTTTCTGCGCCACAATCCAGAGGCAACGGGAGGCGTCCTTGTGCACACCGGAAGCGAGATCAAACGGCTCGATGAGAACATCGTCGCCCTGCCGTGGATAGCGCTTACCGGGCTGCGTGCATGGAACCCCCTTTCCAGTTAGCCCCCCGACCCAGGGGGAACCCGCAGGAGGCTGGCGACCAACTACCTCTGCTGTCGGCTAGTCAATGAGGATCACCCGCGCATCCACCGCTACTGCCCCCTGCCCCTCCGGGAGTACCATCAGAGGATTGATGTCTAGCTCGGCGATCTCTGGGTGATTGGCCGCAAGCTGGCCCACGCGCACGATGGCATCCACAAGGGCTTTTCGATCGGCCGGCGGTGCGCCCCGCAGTCCGGCCAACAGCTTCGCCGAGCGCACCTCGTCAATCATCTCCCAAGCATCCATCTCCGTTAGCGGCGCCAGGCGGAAGCTCACGTCCGCCAACACTTCCACATAGATGCCGCCCAGGCCGAACATCACCAGCGGTCCGAAGGTCGGGTCGCGCTTGACGCCGATGATCACCTCGTGCCCACCTGTGACCATCTGCTGCACCTGCACGCCCTTGAGGCGCGCCTGGGGCCGTGCCGCCTTCGCAGAGGTCATGATCGTCTGGAACCCGGCGCGTACAGCGTCCTCATCCCGCACGTCCAGGAGCACTCCGCCGACGTCCGTCTTGTGCGGGATGTCGGGGCTGACCAGCTTCAGCGCGACGGGAAAGCCGATACGCCTGGCCGCGGTTACCGCCTCCTCTGGGCTGGCGGCCAGCATGTGTGCAGGCATGAAAAGGCCGTAGCTTGCCAGCAACAACTTGCTCCGGAAAGCATCCAGTGACCTCTCCCCGGCTTCTCGTGCTCGCCCGAGAACGTTGAATGCCCGGATCATGTTAACTTCTGGCAGGGGAGCAGGTGCGTGGTGCGGCCTGGCCAGCCAGCGCGCCCGTTGGCGCAGTACGCCAAACGCCGCCACCGCGTCTTCTGGAAACACGTATGCCGGGATGCGGTGAGCGTGGGCTGCCTGAAATGCAGCCTCCAGACTGGCCTGCCCCATCAGGCAGGCCAGCACCGGCTTGTCCGGTCTTTTGGCCGCTGCCGCGCCGATGGCTTCCACGCACGCCGCGGGTCGCAACAGGAAATGCGGCACCAGACAGACCAGCACGCCATCCGTTGAGGGGTCCGCCAACACTGCCTCTATCGCGCGTCGGTACTGATGCTCATCGGCGCCCCCCAGCATGTCCACGGGGCCAGCCACCTGGGCGTCTGGATGCAGAAAACCGCGCAAGACAGTCTGCGTCTGCGGGCCGGTGCGCGCCAGATGCAGCCCTGCTCCCTCCAGGGCATCGGCGGCCAGGGCGGCCGGACCGCCGGCATTGCTAACAATGGCAATGGAGTCCCCCGCCGGCAGCGGCTGGTAGGCCAGGGCCAGGGCAGCATTGAACATGGCCTCGATGGTCCCGATCTCCATGGCGCCGGTTTGTTTACAGGCGGCGCGAAAGGCGGCATGCACGCCAGCCAGGGCACCCGTGTGCGATGCCGTTGCCGCTTGCCCTCCAGCGGTGCGCCCGGCCTTCACCGCCAACACGGGCTTGTGGGCCGCCGCCCGACGTAGCGCCTCCACAAAGGCTGGCCCACCCTTGACATCCTCGAGGTAAAGGGTAATCACCCTCGTCCTCTCATCATCGGCCAGCAGGGGCAGCATGTCGGTCTCGTGGAGGTCAGCCTCGTTGCCGATGCTGAGGAAGCGGCTGAAGCCCAGCCCTCGCCCGAACGTCCAGTCCATGATACCGCCCCCCAGAGCGCCCGACTGGGAGAGGAAGGCAATGTTTCCCCGCGCTGGCAACTTCATGGCAAACGTCGTGTTCAGGGGCGTGGATGTGTCAATGACGCCAACGCAGTTCGGTCCCATAACGCGCATCTGGTAGCGGCGGGCGACAGCAACGATCTCCTGCTCCCTGGCCTTCCCCTTCGGCCCAAGCTCGCCAAAGCCGCTGGACACGACGATTGCACACTTGATCCCCCGCCGTCCGCAGCCTTCCAGAGCCTGAGCGACGCCCTCCGCCGGGATCACCAGCACGGCCAGCTCCACAGGATCGGGGACGGCGCCGATGTCGGGGTAGCAGCGCAGGCCGAGTATCTCCTCCGCCTTAGGGTTAATGGGGTAGATGGGCCCTGGGTAGGGGTTACGGGGATCCGCCAGATGGTGTAGAACGGCATAGCCCATCTTGTCGGGGTCACGGCTGGCGCCGATGACGGCCACGCCCCTGGGGCGAAAGAAGGGAGTCAGGGTGCCAGGATTCGCTGGCGGCTTTGACATGATTGCACCTCATTGTGCAGACGCTATGGCGCCACGGCCCGCTGGAATGTGAGCAGGAAATTCACATGGTAGTTCAATGGCAGTCCCAGACCTACGACGCGCTCGCTGGCCAGCCCGCTGACCCAGGCCGAGTATGGGCCAGGCCCCACAGCGGGATTATAGCCAGCGAAGAGCGGATAGTCAGCCCCGTAGCCTTCAGGATAGTTGGTACGCTGCTGCGTGAGCTGGTTGCAGTCCTGGCCATCGGGCCACCCCAGGCAGACATAGATTCCGAAGAGCGCCTGCCCGCTATCATCCTGCACGCGGTAGTAGACGTTGTGGTTGCCGCCGGACTGTGTCTCGTCCTGATACAGGGCACGCACCAGCTTCCAGTAGGCCTGCCCGCTGCCGACGCTGGCCGGCACGACGGACACACGCAGCCAGTCGGGAATCTGCCAGTCCACGCCCACCCAGGTTGCCGTAGGCGTGGGCGTGAGCGTGATGGTCGGCGTCAGGGTGATGGTCGGGGTGCGGGTGACCGTCGGCGTCGCGGTGGGCGTTGGCGGCGGCTCTACAATGACAACTGGCAGGAAGGAACGATAGGGCCACCCTCCCACTGGCGTGGAGATGAGAGTCGGCGTCGCCGTCGGTGTCAGCGTCTGCGTCGGCGTGGCCGTCATCGTAGGGGTGTCGGTTGGCGTCCCGGTTCGGGTAGCCGTCGGCGGAGGCGAGTACGGTTGCGTGGGCGTGGCGGTGGCCGTAGGCGCGGCTGCCATCACGGCATCGGCAAGAACCGTGATCGTGCCCGCTCCATAGTTGGCCACGTACACGCGATTCAGCACAGGGTCAACGGCGATCCCTTGCCCGCCGTCGTCGCTGTTCTCTGCGCCCAGGGCTATGCTTGTGATGAGCGCACCGCTGGTCCCATCGCGCACCTGGAGTGTTGCCTGGCCGCCTGAGATGACGACCACGAAGACATGGTCGGTGGAGGGGTTGACAGCCACGCCATAGCCCGGCGCGCCCAGATCTACCGGCACGCGACCGCCTCCGGGGCCGATCACGTAGAGCCGGTTCTGCATACGGTTAGTGACGTAGACCCGGCTGGACGATGGATTGACCGCTACCCCAAAGGAACCGCTCCCCGTCAGCAAGAGATCCACCACCTGGCCTGCGCTGTTTAGCACATAGGTGCCTGCATCGGCAGAGAAGGTCGTCACGTAGGCCAGCCCCGTGGCAGGGTTGGCAGCAACAAGGGCGGGGCGGCGGCCAATGGCGGTGGTGGCAACAGGCGCCAGGCTATCGGCCTCAATGACGGCCACCGTGTCGCCGCCCGTATCGCTGCCAAAATTGGCTGCGTACACCCGCCTACCCACGGAGTCAACGTCAATGCCCCACGGCGAGGCGCCAGAAGCAATGGTCTGGTAGGCCCCCGTATCGGGGTTGATGGCCGACACGTTGCCCGCGCCGCGGTTGGTCACGAAGACCCGTCCGCTGCTGCCGTCAACAGCCACGCCATTGGGTTCGCTGCCGCCGGTGAGGAGCGTCTTCACGTAGGTTCCGCTCCAGCCATCGTACACTTTAACGACATCATCCAGTATCATCGCCACGTAGAGATGATGACGCGTCTTGTCAACAGCCAACCCCTTCGCTCCCGCGCCGGCGTTGATTGTGGTGACAACGGTGATGGTGCCTGTGGGCCCAGGTGGCCATGTGGCGGTCGCCGTGGGGACGAAGGCCGTGGCTGACGGCGTGGTAGATGCTGTTCTTGTCGCAGTCCGTGTGACCGTGGCCGTTGCGGACGGGAGCACGGGGGTCTTGGTCAGGGTCGGCGTTGTGGTAGTCGTGGCCGTCGTGCTGGCGGTGGGCGTGGGTGTCGCCGTTGCTGCCGCTGGCAGCGATGGCGTCGCTGTCGCGCTGGCGTGAGGGGTGCTGGTGGGCAGGGGCGCGAGGGGGCCGTCAGCAATGATGACCAAGGTCCCTTCCTGGTAGCGGCTGACGTAGACCCGGCTGAGGGC
>DAOUCN010000400.1:0-5028 GCA_034431995.1 Chloroflexota bacterium
GCGTGGGGCGGGACGGTGAGGCGGGGAGGAGGGGGCAGAGGGGGAGCTGCGGGTGACTCTATCACCGGTGGCGCAGGCTTCTTGCGCCGCCGTCGCTCGATGACATCGCGCAAGGAGTAGCCGGTGACTTGGGCCAGACCCGCCAGAAAGGCAACGATGAAAGCCACCGCTGTAGCAATAGCCGCCAATACCTGCACGAGCCAGATCAGAGATTCCGCCATGGCGACCTCCTACGGAAGGCCCAACAAACGTCTGCTGGAACGTATAGCGCGTGTGCGGCCAAGAGGCGCGAGAATGAGTTCTGCTTCTAATCAATATAATACTGTAGTCCACTGATTAGCCGTCATGGGCCGTGGCCCACAGCCACGGATGAAAACGGCCCAGGCGCAGCTATTTTCATATCAGGAGCGGAATTGATTCCCGCGCACGCGGTAGTACCCACCGCGCGTGGTGGTAGGCAACAGGCGCGCGAATGAATTCCGCTCCTAATCTGTTATCATATTATGACCACTGAGTAGGAGCAGAATTGATTCCCGCACATGACGATACAACCCCTGTGTGCAACCGGCATATGTGCGTATTTGTGCAGCGCTCCATAGCCCAGGCCATGCTGTAGTCCAGCGATGAAGAGCGCAATCCATCCTGCGCACGCCTGTTCGGTTCACTCCCCCTCGCTGCCCGGCCGCTGCTTCGCCAGCAGGCCCAGGCTCGCCTCCGCCTGGCTGTCGGCATGGTACGAGCTGCGTACCAGCGGTCCCGACTCCACATGGCGAAAGCCCATGCGCAGCCCGTCTGCCTCGAGGTCGGCGAATTCCTCGGGGGTGTAGTAGCGCTCAATGGGCAGATGGCGCGCCGAAGGCCGCAAGTACTGACCAATGGTCAGGATGTCCACACCATTGGCGCGCAGGTCGGCCATCACCTGGACGATCTCTTCCCACGTTTCCCCTAGCCCGACCATGAGGCCAGACTTGGTGAGCATAGTGGCATCGGCCTCCTTTGCGTAGCGCAGAACCTCTAGGGAACGCGCATAGATGGAGCCGGGACGGACGCGACGATAGAGGCGGGGGACGGTCTCCACGTTGTGGTTGAAGACATCGGGCCTGGCCGCCACAACCGTGGCGATAGCCTGGCGCTGGCCCTGGAAGTCCGGCACCAGCACCTCGATGCCGCAGCCCGGGCGACGGGCGCGGATCGAGGCGATCACCTTGGCGAAGACGCTGGCACCGCCATCGGGCAGATCGTCGCGGTCAACGGAGGTAACCACCACGTAGTGCAGGCCCATGGCCTCCACAGCCTGCGCCAGACGCTCCGGCTCCTCCCAATCCACCGGCCGCGGTTTGCCCTTGCTGATGGCACAGAAGCGGCAGCCCCGCGTGCAGATGTCGCCCAGGATGAGGAAGGTAGCCGTGCCCCGTCCCCAACATTCGCCGATGTTCGGGCAGTGGGCCTCCTCACATACGGTGTGCAGCGACTGGCCGCGCATGAGGTTGCGGACGACCATGTAGTTCTGCCCGCCCGCCAGGCGCACCCGCAGCCACGGCGGACGGCGAGCAGGTTCTGCAGTGCCCGCTGCAGATGTCGCCGGCATGGTAGTTGGCCGTACTATGGCAGTCTCCTAACTAGCGTCCGGGTGTCACGGCAGCTAGGCGTCCAGATACCTATGCCGCTCTTCCGCCTGGACGCTCGGACACCCTGACGCTGTGACACCTTGACGCCTATTCCTTCATCGCCTTGATGATCTCGCGCATGAAGGCTGGCAGGTCGCTGGGAACGCGTGACGTGATGAGATTGCCGTCGCGCACAACCTCCTGATCAACGTAGGTGGCGCCAGCGTTGGTCAGATCGTCCTTGATGGCCACGAAGCAAGTGGCCGTCTTGCCCTTGAGCACGCCAGCGGACACGAGCACCGACCCGGCATGGCAGATCGCGCCCACGATCTTGCCCTGGGTGAAGGCGTCCCGCACGATCTTGAGGACGCTGGGGTAACGACGCAGCACGTCGGGCGCCCAGCCGCCAGGCACGATCACGGCATCGAAGTCCTTGGCATCCACTTTGTCAGCGCTGGTATCCACCTTCAGGGGATAGCCATGGCGGCCGGTGTACTCCTGGCTGCTGCCCGTGCCCACGATAACTACCTCGACCCCTTCCTCACGCAGACGTAGGACGGGGTACCATAGCTCCAGGTCGTGGTAATTGGCCTCGGCAAAGACGATGGCCCGTTTTCCCTTCAATTGCATCTGCTAATCCTCCTTATGTGCTGTTGTCGTGGAGACGCACCACCATGCCCTGTGCCGTGTGGGCGACCAATCCGCTATGCCCCGATGCCCAGTATATCAGATGTTATCACCTTTTTCAGGGCCAGCATCACAGAGTGGGGCTTGTGTCGCAGTCCCAAGTGTAGTAGAATGCATGGCGGCCTACCCGCATTGTACTACAGGGGCTGCCCTGGCGCAAGAGGAAAGGGCAAGACATCAAGGAGGGACGCATGTACTCGCGACGACGACGCAGCGGAGACTTCGACATCAATATCGAACCGCCAGACGTCAATATCCAGGAACAGATTGACAGGGTGCGGCGTCGTCTGCCAACGCTGGTGATCATCCTGATAGCGGCTCTTCTGCTGCTCAGCGCCCAGGCCTTGCCTGCTCTCTACACCGATTGGCTCTGGTACCAGAGCCTAGGCCAGGCAAGCGTCTTCACCACGCGCATCCTGGCCGCGTTGGCCATCTTTGCCGTGGCTGCGGGGCTCTTCTTCCTGCTGTTCATGGTCAACATCGTGATTGCCAGTCGCCTCTCCCCTGGCCTGGCGATTTCGAGACGGACGGTGATCATCCTGGCCGTCCTGGCTGGCATCATCCTGAGCATTTTCATGGGCATGATCGCATCAGCGCAATGGGAAACCGTTCTGCGCTACCTCAACGCGTCCCCCTTTGGCTTGACGGATCCCATATTCGGCCGCGAAGTCTCCTTTTACGTGTTTACTTTGCCCGTCTACCGCCTGATCCAGGTATGGTTTGCGACGGGCATCGTCATCATCGCCGTTGCTGTCGCGGCAGTATACGCCTTGGCATTGGGCAAGTTCAGGCTGACGTCTGGCGTGAAGGCGCACCTGTCGGGACTCGGCGCCATCTTCCTGTTGCTCTTCGCGTGGAACTACCAGTTGGACGTCTACGAGCTCGTCTATTCCACACGGGGCGTCGTCTATGGCGCCAGCTACACAGACGTCCATGCCCAATGGCCTGCCTACACTATCCTCACATGGATCACCGTGGCTGCCGCTCTGATAGTCCTGGCGAACATCTTCTTGCGAGCGACCAAGCCGCTGGCGGTGACCGCCGTCGTCTGGATCGTGGTGACAATCCTGGTGGCACAGGCGTATCCCTCTTTCGTGCAGAACTTCCAGGTCAAGCCCAGCGAGTTCACCAAAGAGAAGCCCTACATCGGGTACAACATCGCCTTTACCCGCCGCGCCTTTGACCTGGACACCATCATGGAAGAGAAATACCCAGGCGAGGGCGCACCGACAGCGGCCGATCTCGTCCGCCACGCCGAGACGGTAGGGAACATCCGCGTGTGGGACTATCGCCCGCTCCTAGACACCTATGACCAATTGCAGAGCATCCGCCCCTACTACGATTTCCTGGACGTGGACATTGACCGCTACACCATCAGTGGCAAGTATCGCCAGGTGATGCTCTCGGCCCGCGAGCTCTCGGTCTCGCGCCTGACAACCAAGGCCCAGACCTGGGTGAACCAGAAGCTCGTCTACACCCACGGTTACGGCGTGACCATGAGTCCCGTCACTGAGATTGCCCCCGACGGCTCGCCCAATCTCGTGGTCAAGAACATCCCGCCGGTGGGCGAGGTGAAGATCGAGCGGCCCGCTATCTACTTCGGCGAGAAGCTGGAGGGCAATTACGTCATCGTGCGTACCCGCACCGCCGAGTTCGACTACCCCATGGGCGAACAGAACGTTACCACTACTTACGCCGGAGCCGACGGCGTCGGCGTGGGCAGCTTCCTACGTCGGCTTTTCTTCGCCCTGCGCTTCGGCGACATCAACATCGTCCTGACAGACGCCATTACCCCTGAGAGCCGCATCCTGATGAATCGCAACATTCAGCAGCGAATTCGCTTGCTGGCTCCCTTCCTGATCTTGGATCCCGACCCGTACATTGTCATCGCCGACGGCAAGCTCTATTGGATTCAGGATGCGTACACGGCGACCGACCGTTACCCGTACAGCGAGCCTCATCGAGACGGCTATAACTACATCCGCAACTCTGTGAAAGTGGTCATTGACGCCTACGACGGCAATCCAACATTCTACATCGCCGATGAGAAGGACCCTCTGGTCCGGGCCTGGCAGGGCGTCTTCCCGACCCTGTTCACGCCGCTGGCCCAGATGCCGGCAGAACTGCGGGATCACCTGCGCTATCCAGAGGGTCTATTCAACGTGCAGGCGGAGATGTTCCGCCTCTACCACATGACCGATGCTCAGGTTTTCTATAACAAAGAAGACGTATGGGCGCTGCCCCAGGAGATCTACGCCGAGAAAGAGCAGAGCATGGAGCCCTACTACGCCATCATGCGCTTGCCCGATGGCCAGCGGGAGGAGTTCATCCTGCTCCTGCCCTTCACCCCCGCCAACAAGCAGAACATGGTGGCCTGGCTGGGGGCCAAGAGCGACGGTGAGGATTACGGCAAGCGTGTGCTCTACCAGATGCCCAAAGACAAGCTGGTCTTCGGGCCGCTCCAGGTTGAGGCGCGCATTAGCCAAGACACCGATGTCTCAGCGCAGGTCACCCTCTGGAGCCAGCGCGGCTCCAAGGTCATCCGGGGCAATCTCCTCATCATCCCTATCGAGAACTCGTTCCTCTATGTCGAACCGCTCTATCTGCTCGCAGAGCAGGGGCAGATTCCCCAGCTCAAGCGGGTGATTGTAGCGACCGCGACAAGCGTAGCTATGGATGAGAACCTGGGCCTCGCCCTGGGCCGTATGTACACTGGGCTGGCCTTGCCCACGGG
>DAOUCN010000401.1:0-3010 GCA_034431995.1 Chloroflexota bacterium
GTAGCGAAGCATCTCCGGAAGCTCTTGTCATCCTCCGCCCTGTCGTGTATAATTGGAATAGCGGACGGATCGGAATTTGGTGCGGGGAGGACGTGTCCCCCATGCCGGAGCAGGCAACGGTGGAAGCATCGGATCTTGAGGAGATTGTCGCACTCTTGCGGGAGGCTAACGGCCCGCTGCCGCTGGACACCCTTGTCGAGCGCTATGTCGTTCTGTTGAGGGAGCGTGTCCTGGCAGAGGGCGAAGCAACGTAGATGTCCATCTACGCGGCACCGGTGCGTTGTGCAATGCAGAGGAGGGTGTTTCAATCGTGACAGAGGACGGCAAGCCCACGTTTGTGGGTAGCCCAGAAGAGGCAGAGCTGGCGGCTCGCGTCTTTGAGCTGATGATGGTCCAGGGGCGAGCCTATGGGGCGGATGCCCCCATTCGGCGATCCTTGCGCGAGCTGGGTACCTTCTTCCTCGAGCGGGGTCTGCGTACTGACATCGAGGAGGTCGAACGGCTTCTGGATGATGTCCTCAGCAAGAACAGCAGCGTATTCCGCCGCGAAGAGGCAGCAGGAACGGTGTACTTCGCCACCTCGCGCAGTGGGCGAGCGCCGGCGGCCCACGGCAGTCCTGGCTACCGGCTGCCGGTGGCGACAGCTCGCCATATGGCGGGGGGCGTCGTGCGGCCAGCGGTGCAACCTGCCCCCAAGCCGACTATCTTCAAGCGAGACGCCTTCGCCGTCGTCGAGAGCAAGCCTGTGATCAAGCCGCGAGAGCTGATTCGGCCCCCTGCCATCAAGGAGCCGCGCCCGGCCCGGCCAGTTGCCCCGCCCGCGCCGCCCAAGCGCGTGCCGCAGGTGGTCACGCCCCAAGGCGTGGTCATCAACATGGCCAAAAGCCCAGCAGAAATCCTGGCGAAGCATCGTGCCTTCTTCAGCGAGGTCTTGCGCGACGCGCTGGCGTCCGACGAGCGGTTTGTCTCTTTTGGTGATGACTGGCTGCTGGCAGAGCACTTGGTCCCGCTGACGAAGGGCGAACTGCGCCAAGCGCGGGAGTTTCTAGCGGCCAGCGAGATGGCGGAGACGGACGAAGTCCTCTGCAGCAGCGTCTTTGGCAAAGGGCAAGATGCGCCGGACTACAGGACATTTCGCTTTTCCCTGAATTACCACATGGCCGGGGAGAAGAAGACCTTTGAGTATGTGGGCACCGCCGAACAGCGGCTGTGGTGGCTGACAGGTGTACCCGCTCCCCGAATTGTCCGGGCTTCTCTCAAAGCGGCGGAGATCGGCCAAGACCTGAAGTACCTGGAGGATGAGCCGCCGGTGGTGAGCCAATGGGACGGCCGGTGGGTGCACACGCTGACGTTCTACGAGTGGGAGAACGGCATCTTGCCCTACTCGCCGCCCGCCAAACTGCTCCTGCCGCCGCCTTTCCTCAAGGACCAGAAGATCGCTCATCTGCGCTTCGTGGCGCCGCAATTCGATGTCTCGGTGACGGCGGAGTTGCACTACCCTGCCGGCAACCGCGGCGGATGGATCGAGGGGTTGGCGGAGATCCTGGCCGTGTTCGTGAGCGGGGCGATCCTCACCATTGCCCGTGTGCCCGACCAGGCCAACACGTACTCAGTCAGATTCGAGCCAGAGCCCGTGCGGGAGATGGCCGTGCTCCTGTACGACGAGAAGCGTCAGCGGTTCGTCTTTCAGGCGCTGCCCCTGAACTACCGGGTGGACGACGCCTTCTTGCTCGAGCGCAATCGTTTCAAGGGCCTGAAGGACGTGCGTCGTCTGGATGAGGCCAACCGACGCAAAGGCGACCCGGTGATCATGTTTGCCTTTGAGAAGATCGGGACCAAGGTGACGAAGGACGGCAAGTCGGTCTACCGGGCACATCTGGAGGAGCTGCTGCCCATCGTCAATATCGAGAAGCCCTTTTCGACCACATCGCTACTACGCTTCTTCGCCACGCATCCACACTATCAGAAGGATGAGGCTGAGGAGGGCTATTGGTTCTATGTCCCTGAGCGTGCGTAGAGGGAGGTGCAACACCCATGGTGGAGATGATTGTTGAGAGCGTGCGCGTCAGCGTGTCAGGGTTCCAACGCGTTGTCGTGCTGAAGGAGAAGGAAAGCGAACGATACTTGCTGATATGGGTGGGGACGCCAGAGGCCGGTGCCATCGCGCTGGCTTTGCAGGGCGTTCCTGTGCAGCGTCCCCTCACTCATGATCTGCTCAAATCTGTGATCGAGACGATGGGCGGCCGTGTGCGCAGCATCATGGTTACCGACCTGCTTGACAACACGTTCTATGCGCGCGTCGTGGTTGATCTGGATGGCCGCGCAGTGGAGATTGACTCACGGCCGAGCGATGCCATCGCCCTGGCCTTGCGCTCCCGCGCTCCGATCTTCGTGGCCGAGAAGGTGCTCCTGGAGGCAGGGATTGTACCGGAGGCCGAGGCGAAGACCAAAGAAGAGGAAGACAAGCTATCGGTCTTTCGCGATTTCATCAACAGCCTCGGCCGAGAGGACGCCGGTACCGGTCAGGATGAGCAGACATCGGAGTCCCTGAGCTAGTGCTCCGTGAGATAGGTATCGAGATGCCGGTTGGTAGTAGTGCCAGTGATGACACGTGACGGCGGCGATGAAGGGCCTCACCATGAGCCATCAAACGTCTGTTGACGGAGCGCTAGCAGCGCGGGCCCTCGGTGACGCTCTTGTGACGTGGGAAGACGAGCATGGCTGACGAGAAACTGCCGCCCCAGAATATCGAGGCCGAAGAAGCAGTCCTGGGTTCCATCCTGATTGATCGGGATGCCATCGTCAAGGTCGCGCCGTTCCTCAAGCATGAGGATTTCTATCGCGAGAAGAACGGGTGGATCTTCGCGGCCGTGCTCGATCTCTACGACCGCCACGAGCCGGCCGATTTCGTCACCTTGTGCGACGAGCTGGAGCGGCGGGACCAGCTTCAGGACGTGGGAGGCCGGGAATACCTGACGACGCTGCTCAACGCGGTGCCGACAGCGTTCCA
>DAOUCN010000402.1:0-7470 GCA_034431995.1 Chloroflexota bacterium
CGGGGACGCGGGGACGCGGGGACGCGGAGAGGGCGGCAGAGGGAGACACGGGGACGCGGAGACGCGGAGACGCGGAGACGGACCAAGGAACACGTACCGCGGTTCCGCCTGGGCGTTACGCTTTCGACGCTACGGGCATTGACCGCATCGAGTTCCTAATTTCCCCCAACCCGGGCGAACCGCTCAAGTCACTGGCGCGCATCGCCTCCGGCGGCGAGACGGCACGCATCATGCTGGCACTCAAGGGCATCCTCTCCGCCGCCGACGAGACGCCAACCCTGATCTTCGACGAGATAGACGTGGGCATCGGCGGGCGCAGCGGCTACGTGGTGGGTGAGAAGCTGTGGAATCTTGCTCCCCGCCACCAAGTTCTCTGCGTCACCCACCTGCCCCAGGTGGCCGCCTATGGCGACGCCCACTTCACCGTCATCAAGGAAGTCGTCGGCGAGCAGACCCAAACCTCGATTCAGCACCTCGAAGGCCCGGCGCGCGTCCAGGAATTGGCCATCATGCTCGGCTCCGCCACCGACCTCAGCCGCCAGAACGCACGGGAGATCTTGCAGCGAGCGGAGGAGTGGAAGAAGGGGAAGAGCTGATTGGGACGGCCAGCACGCAAGCACGCCAAGAGGCGTGGGCGTTGGTTCCATGGAGCGCTGCACAAATATGTACACATGCTGGTTGCGGACAGGGGCCGTATGGACATGCGCGGGAATGAATTCCGCTTCTAATGAGCATAATTTAGAATACTGATTAGAAGCCGAATTCCCCGATCTGCC
Organism: Chloroflexota bacterium; assembly: GCA_034431995.1. GTDB lineage: Bacteria > Chloroflexota > DTOL01 > DTOL01 > DAOUCN01 > DAOUCN01. The sequence continues at coordinate 777 of DAOUCN010000402.1, forward strand.
GACCAGGGGCAGGCATTCGAGCGCATGTGCGGTGCCACTCGTGCCGTCGCCAGTTTACGCACTTGTGCAGCGATCCATAGCTTGGATGAGGCGGGCGATGAGAGCGCGATTGTGGGGTGCTTTGGCCGTTCTTCTGTGTATCTCCGTTGTTGTCGTCTTGCTGCTCGTCCCCTGGTCACCCGCTGCGGCGACAGTACCGCAAGACCCCTCTCCATCCGCGTCAGAGGGGCAGGTCCCAGCGTCTGTACGGAACATGTCGTTGCGCATGGTCGGCCAAATCGGCGGGCCAACGCAGGCGGTCGCCGTGCACGGCAAGTACGGCTACGTGGGTGTGGGCCTGCGCTTGATCGTGCTTGACGTGTCTGATGCGGCCCACATGCGCGAGGTGGGCACCACCGCGCCCTTCCCGTACTTCGTTGAGGACATCGTGGTCAGCGGCACCCTGGCCTACGTCGCTGCGGGCGGGGCTGGCCTGCGCGTGGTGGATGTCTCCGACCCGGCCCATCCCACCGAGGTCGGCGCCTGGGATTCGCCCGGCTACGCCGAGGGCGTGGCTGTCGAGGGCACAACCGTCTACCTGGCCGATGGGCCGTATGGCCTATGGACGGTGGATGTGTCCGATCCGGCGCGTCCCACGAGACTCGGCGCGGCCTATGACATGAACTACGCCTTCGAGGTGGCGGTCTCCGGCAACCACGCCTACATCGCTGCGGCCGGGGCGGGGCTGCTGATTGCCGATGTCTCGGACCCGGCGCATCCCGTTGAGGTGGCGTCTCTGGACACGCCGGGCTACGCATATGGCATTGCCGTGAGCGGCACTCTGGCCTACGTGGCCGACGCCTGGGAGGGGCTGCGGGTGGTGGACGTATCGAATCCGGCCCATCCGGCAGAGGTGAGCGCCTACAAAACGCCGGGCTGGGCCTTTGACATCGCCATCTCCGGCACCCTGGCCTACGTGGCCGACGCGTTCATGGGGCTACGCGTGCTGGATGTTTCCGCTCCGGCGCAGCCGCATGAACTGGGCGGCTACGAGGTGGTGGGAGGGCACGCTGGCAGTGTGGCGCTGGCCGGACAGATCGCCTTCGTAGCCGACCGCAACTGGGGACTGCGGTCGCTCAGCGTTGCCAACCCGTCGCGTCCAAGCCAGCTTGGCCTGTACGCTCCTCTGAGCTTTGCCGATAGCGTTTGGGTGGATGGCGGCTTTGCCTACGTTGCCGCAGGCAAGTACGGCCTGCGGGTAGTGGATATCGGAGAGCCGAGCCACCCTCTCCAGATCAGCAGCTATGCCACGACTGCCTTTGCCACCAGCGTGGTTGTGTCTGGGACCTATGCCTACGTCGCCGCTGCTGGCGGGGAGGGCGATGGCCTGCACGTGGTGGACGTCTCCGACCCGGCGCACCCTCGTGGCGTCGGATTCAAGCGGCAGGCTGGCATGGGCGCCTACCGTGACATGGAACTGGTGGGTAGTATCGCCTATCTGCCAGACGAATACGGACTAGAGATGGTCAGTGTCGCCAATCCATTCAGCCCGACTCTGCTCGGAACCATTGATCTGTGGGAACTTGACGGCCAGTCCCATGACGCCGTTGGTGTGGCAGTGAGCGCAACCCTGGCCTACGTCGCATCATCAGGGGCTGGCCTGGACATCGTAGATGTGTCGAACCCGGTCAGTCCAACCTGGATCGGAGGCTACAGTAGCGAGGAGAGCTTTTCCCAGGATGTGGTGGTCCTGGGCAACCGGGCTTACGTGGCCGACGGCAATGGCCTGCGCATCGTGGACATCTCCGACCCGATCTCTCCGACTGGTATGGGCTTCTGCGATACGCCCGGCGCAGCATACGCAGTGGTCGTCTCCGGGACCATGGCTTACCTCGCCGATGGCAGCAGGGGGATCAGCATCATAAATGTCACCAATCCATACAGTCCAACCCTCATTGCCGACTTTGATACGCAGGGCTTTGCCATGGCGGTGCACGTGGCGGGCAATCGCATCTATGTCGCCGACGGCCCCAATGGACTCCTAATTCTGGAGGCAGTTCCGGCTAGCTCCGCCCATCGCTCATCGGCTTGGTTGTCCCAGGAACAGGGAATCGGCGCGTGGTGCGGAGCGCAGTGGCAGGCGATGGCGCAGCGATGGGCAAATCCAGCGCTGCCGCTCGTCAGCCCAACGCCATCAGCGTCGGCCCCCACCCGGAGCGACGCAGGCGCAGGAGTCTGTGCTCCCGCATCCCGCGCCAGCACCTGTATCGTCACCGGCACCGCCGACAGCGGCCTGGGAAGCCTGCGCCACTGTCTGACAAACGCTGCCAGTGGCACGCACGTAACCTTTGACACGCTGGTTTTCCCGCCCACAGACCCCGTGACCATCGCCGTGTTGAGTGAGTTGCCGCCGTTGGGCAACGGGAACATCACCATTGATGCGTCGAATGCTGGCGTCATCCTGGACGGAAGCGCTGCACCAATGGGTACGCCTGGGCTGAAGGTGGATTCAGATGGCAACGTCATCCAGGGGCTGCAAATCGTGAACTTCCCGGGGGATGGCATATTCCTCAGAGTAGGCAAAGACAACCGTATCGGCGGCAGCAGATTGATCGGCAATGGGCCGCTGGGACAGGGCAATCTCCTCAGCGCCAATCTTGGCAGCGGCATCAGTATCCACGGCAGGGACACGATGAGCAATACCGTTTCCGGCAATCTGATTGGCACGGATGTGCGCGGAACGGCGGCACGCGGCAATGAGCAGGGGGCCGGGATTTCCCTGGCTGGGTGGTGTTCCAGGAATGTCATTGGTGGCACAGCGCCGGGAGAACGAAACATCGTCAGCGGCAATCTGACCGGTGGCATTGGCCTCTACGACCACGCTCACGACAACCTGGTGATCGGCAACTACGTCGGCACGGACATCAGCGGTTCCTTTGACCTGGGCAACGGTGGTCACGGCATCGGCATCGAGGTGGGCGCCTATCACAATCGAATCGAGGGCAACCTGTCGAGCGGCAACGCACGGGCTGGCCTGCTGGCTGATGGAGGCGACTACAATACCTTTGTGGGCAACAAAGTAGGTACGGATGCCGGCGGCACGAGAGCGATCCCCAATGACTGGGTCGGAGTGTACGTGGGAAATGCCTCGTTCAACAGGATCGGCGGCACACGGCCCGGCGAGGGCAATCTGATCAGCGGCAATGCCGGTGGTGGCGTTGAGGTCGGAGGGGCTGGAGGGGTAGGGAATCTGGTGCTGGGCAACCTGGTAGGCACCGACATGAGCGGAACGCAGCCCCTGCCCAACGTGTACGCGGGCGTGAGTCTGGGGTGCGGTGGCCGAGCCATCGTTGGCGGGGCGACGGCCGCGGAACGGAACGTGATCAGCGGTAATGGCTGGCCTAATGGGTGGCCCGGCGCCCTGGCCATCGCTGGTGACTACCATGTGGTATCAGGCAACTACATCGGTACGGACGCCAGCGGGACTGCCGCCGTCGCCAATCGCGGCGTAGGCATCTGGTTTCGTGGCGCAGAGCATGGCAACGTGCAGGGTAATCTCATCGCCCATAACACGCAACACGGCGTCTATGTCGAATCCTACGCCTTCAACACGCTTCGCCGGAACGTTGTCTACGATCACGCTTCTCAGGGCATCGTCCTGGGCGGCGGCAATGCGATGCTGACCACTCCTGTCATAGCCATCGTCACCGAAACCCGCGTCTCCGGCACCGCCTGCCTGGGCTGCACCGTGGAGATCTTCTCCGACGCCGAGGACGAGGGGCGGGTGTACGAGGGCACAGCCATCGCCGATGGCACGGGTGCGTTCACCTTCAGCAAGCCGGCCGGCCTCACCGGGCCATACATCACCGCCACGGCCACGGACGGCGAGGGCAATACGTCCGCGTTCTCGTCCCCTCGCCTGCTGCGACGCCACGAGACCTGGCTGCCGGTCATGCTCAAGGAATGGCAGCCGCAGGCGATCAATCCGTTGCAATAATTTGCCATTTATGGTAATATGTTTGCATGCACTTCGAGCGACTAATCGAGATTGCGGGAGACGAGCCAGTCTTTGATACGGGTCTGCTCCTGGCCGGTGATGTGGACCCACGCGACGTGCGCCGCCAGCTATCGCGCTGGACGGCGGCGGGACGGCTGTACCAGTTGCGGCGCGGCCTCTATGCCATCGCGCCGCCGTTCCAGAAGGTCAAGCCCCATCCCTTCGTGGTCGCCAATCGCCTGGTGCGCGGCTCTTACGTCAGTTGCCAGTCGGCCCTGGCGCACTACGGCCTGATCCTAGAGCATGTGCCCGTGACCACGAGCGTCACCGCAGCGCGGCCCGGCTCCTGGGACACGCCGTTGGGCAGATACGAGTTCCATCATGTCAAGACCGACCTCCTGTACGGTTATCGGCTCACGGACTTGGACAGCGGCCAGCAGGCGTTTATCGCTACGCCGGAAAAGGCGCTCCTGGACCTGGTCTATCTGCACCCCGATGGCGATTCGCCTGCCTACCTCGGTGAGCTACGCTTGCAGAACCTGGATCGCCTGAGCGTACACGAGCTACAGCGCCAGGCCGACCGTGCCGGGAGTCCCAAGCTGCAACGGGCAGCCACATGGGTGACAGAGCTGGCACGCACCGAACAGCAGGAGTACGAGGCGCTATGAAGGAGTATCTGGCCGAGCTTGTCCATGCCGCATCCACACCCACCCAGGGGCGAAATGTGGCCCGGGAGTACTTACAGGCCCGCATTCTCGGCTCACTGCAGCGGTTGGGGGCAATGATCCCCCTCGCTTTCCACGGCGGGACAGCGCTCCGCTTTCTCTATGCCAGCGCACGCTACTCGGAAGACCTGGACTTCGCCCTGGAGCGGGCCGCGTCGCAGTACGATCTTCGATCCTATCTGCGAGCCATTCAGGCGGAGTTTGCTGCTGAGGGCTACATCGTGGAACTGAAGGTCAGTGACCGAAAGGTTGTGCACAGCGCATTCGTCAGATTCACGAGATTGCCGCATGAGCTGGGGCTGTCCCCCCACCGGAGCGAGGTGCTCTCGGTGAGGATTGAAGTAGACACCAACCCGCCTGCCGGGGCCGTGCTGGCGACGACTGTTGTCCGCCGCCACATTACGCTCCAGCTTCAGCATCATGATCAGGCATCGCTGCTGGCTGGCAAGCTGCACGCCATCCTGCAGCGGCCCTATCTCAAGGGGCGGGACTTGTATGATCTACTGTGGTATCTGAGTGACCCCACCTGGCCCTCGCCCAATCTGATCCTGCTCAACAATGCGCTGCAGCAGACTGGCTGGACTGGCCAACGCGTGACTGAGGAGAACTGGCGCGGGATCGTGCGCGGCCGTCTGGAGGGGGTCGCCTGGCATCGAGCAGTAGCCGACGTCAGCCCCTTTCTCGATCCCAGCGCCAGTCCAAACATCCTGACTCGTGAGAACGTTCTGAGACTTCTCGGATGACCTGTGAGGCAGGTGATGCGTCTATGATACGGCTAGTGACCGGTCTTCCCATACTGGCAGGGTGCGTCATTGCGGCGTGTCTGCTGGCTGCCTGCCAGGCGACGCCTACAGCCAGCCCTGCCTCACCAACAGCGGGCGCGGCAGCGCCCGCGCCTACCGTGGGCGCGCCGGCAGCGCGGGCCGTCCTAGATGAGATCGTCCTGCCTGCCCCGCGCCAGACGGGGCCGATGCCCCTCGAAGAGGCGATAGCCCAGCGGCGATCGGTGAGAGCGTATACCGCCCAGCCCCTGACGGTGGCCGAGCTATCGCAGCTTCTCTGGGCCTGCCAGGGGATCACCAGCGCCGCTGGCCTGCGCACGGCGCCATCGGCAGGGGCACTCTATCCCCTGGAGGTGTACCTGGTCACCGCCGACGGGGTGTACCACTACCTGCCCCAAGGGCACAGGATGCAGCTTCTGGCGCGAGGGGATGTGCGCCAGGCTCTGGCCAAGGCCGCCGTCGGGCAGGCGCCAGTGGCCGAGGCTCCTGCCAGCTTTGTCATTACCGCCGTGTATGCTCGCACAGAGCAGAAGTACGGGGCCGAGCGCACGCCGCGCTACGTGCACCTGGAGGCAGGCCACGCCGCCCAGAACGTGCTCCTGCAGGCCGTTGCCCTAGGGCTGGGGGGCGTGCCCATCGGCGCCTTCTACGACGATCAGGTGCAGCGAGTGCTGGGCCTGCCTGCCGATCATCAGCCGCTCTACGTTATTCCCGTGGGTCATCCGCGGTAGCTCCGACATGTTGCCCGACATGCCGGCTGGGTGGAGCTGAGGGCGGCGGGCAGGATGCCCGCCGTACGTGTACAACATTCCTGTGGGTCATCCACGGCAACCCGTGATACCCCACCAACGACGCAACCGATGAGCCGCGACAACAAGCTGGTTTTCTTTTCCCTCGCCACCTGGGGCATCGGCGAGGGGCTCTTTTGGTTCCTGCTGCCCCTCTACGTGGCCAATCTGGGGGCTGATCCCGTACAGATTGGCTTCGTCTTGTCCATCGCTCTCGCCGTCATGACGGCCAGCCTCATTCCAGCAGGCTTGCTCGCCGACCGCGTTCCCCGCCGCCCGATTCTGATCGCCGGCTGGGTGATGGGCACGGTAGCAGTCGTCCTAATTGCCGTTGCCCAGGACTGGGTGCAGATCATCCCGGGCTGGATTCTCTACAACCTGTCTGCGTTCAATCTGCCGGCGCTGAATGCCTACGTGACCACC
>DAOUCN010000403.1:0-6878 GCA_034431995.1 Chloroflexota bacterium
CCACCGTAGGCGTTGAGCAGCCACCAGAGCGCGTCGCAGAGGTGGGGGAAGCCCTTCCTGCAATACCCGCTACCGGACGTCTCTTTGTGTCGCCCCGGGCCAGACGACTGGCACGGGAGAAGCAGCTAGACGTGACGCACGTCAAGGGGAGCGGGCCGGGCGGCCGCATCGAGGAGCGCGATGTGCTGGCATACCTGGAGAGCCAGCCGCGCCTCACGCCCCTGGCAAGGAAGATGGCTGCGGAGGCCGGCGTTGCAGTGACGACAGAAGCCGCGGGGCCACGGGCACGGGTTCTACGTGCCGACGTGGAGGCGCAGATCGGTGCCCAGCCGGCCGCTGGTGTCACTCCGCAGCCGCGGCCCGCAGCCGTGGCACCACCCGCGCCACAGCCGCCTGCGCAGCCCGTTTCCGTGATACCGATCAGCGCCATCCGCAAAGTGATCGCTCAGCGCATGACCGCCAGCGCTCAGCAGACAGCCAGCGTGACCCTAACCACCGAGGCAGATGCGACGGAGCTCGTCCATCTGCGCGACCAACTGAAAGCCCACGTGGAGAAACTGGTCGGCGAGCCGCTGTCGTACAACGTGCTGCTGGCCAAGATAGCGGCCATAGCCCTGCACGAGCATCCCCACGTCAACGTCCGCCTGGTGGGGGACGAAATCCACGCCATCCCCACCGTCAATGTGGGCATCGCCGTTGACACTGAGCGTGGCTTGCTGGTGCCCGTCTTGCGCAGCGTCGAGAGCAAGGGGCTTGTGGCCCTGTCCCGGGAGGCGGCCACCCTCTTCGCCAAGGCACAGGACGGGAGCATCGGCGCAGACGACATGGCGGGCGGCACGTTCACGGTCACGAATCTGGGCGTCTACGGCGTTGACGCCTTCACGCCGATCATCAATCTGCCGGAATGTGCGATTCTGGGCGTAGGCCGCATTGTCCAGCGTCCCGCCGTCTGGCAGGGTCAGATCGCCATCCGTCAGACGATGGTCCTCAGTCTGACCTTCGACCATCGTCTGGTAGACGGTGCGCCCGCCGCCCGCTTCCTGCAGCGCATACGCGAGCTCGTCGAGAACCCCTACGTCCTGCTCCTTGACCAGTAGTCACCTCAGGAGCCTGTGGCGGTTGTCGAGCAGAGAATCGCCGGCTGTCGGCGTCCAGGGTGAACATGCGCCTGTGGAGTGCCAGGACTCTGGGCGCAAGGCTCTGACCCCATGGGGAGTTGGAGTGCGACCTGGTCGTCGCACTCCACAGCACGGCCGCGTCTTCATGCCCGATTGTGCCCCATAAGCATTGACTACGACGTGATGCCCCGGCAAGGGAGGGTTCACCCATGACCCCTCTGGATGTGACGGATCACCTGGTTTGGGAGATGGTGCGGCAGGTTGGCCCCCTCGTTGAGGCTACCACGCGGTGGAACCTCCGGCTCCATGAGATGCAATGCCGCGTCCTGCCCAAAGAGGCAGGCTACGAGGAGCTCGTCTTGGGTAGGCTACGAGGCGCGGGCGTCTGCGTAGAGGCGAATGCCTCACGCGGCATCATCGAGCGGCTCCTGGAGTATATCATCGAGGGCAACGCTATGGGCGCCTATGAACCAAGCACCCAGGAGCTGATGCTGGTGCGGGAGAACGTGGACGACAGCAACCTGGACGGGCTGCGCGTGATCGTTGGGCACGAGCTGGTGCACCGAGGACAGCACGTCACCTATCCCTTTGTCTTCGAGCGGGTGAACCAGGCGACGCGGCAGCTCGTCTTGTATCTTGAACAGGCGAGACCGGACATGGCGGCCATCATGGAGGTCGTCAGGAGCATCAAGCCTATGATGAGCCTGATCGAGAGCCATGCGTACTATGTCCAGGGCATGCTGGCCCGACTCCACTTCCCGAACGCCCGTGTTGAGACCCACGTGAGCCTGCCCGCCCTGCTGCTCCGCGTCTTTGGCGGGCAGAAGATCGCCCAGTACACCGACGCCGTGCCTGCTATCGCAGAGGCGGCGCAGGCCGGCAGCGTGGATGCTCTCTACGGCAGACTCAGGTAGGCAAGCAGTCAGCTTGTGCGTCGCCACGCACACCTGCCCTGCACAATGCGCTATTCCGACCCAGGGTCATAAGGCAGTGACCACGCGAGACCTACCGCCTTGCGCACGCCGGCCGCCTATGCTAGAATGGCGGCGAAGGGACTGACCGTGTGGTCAGTCCCCATTGGCGCGTGAGCTGCGATATGAGTGTCGCTGGGCTGTTGCCCGTCCTATCCGAACACGAGGCCTACCGCCTACTCGTCCAGTGTCTGAAGACCTGGCAACGGGGAGGCAGGTGGCTGCTGCCCGGCCTGCCGGAGGCGGCCGAGCCGTTGCTTCTGGCTGCCCTCCAGCGTGATCTTGGCGCTCCCATCCTCGCCCTGGTACCGCGTGCAGAAGACGCCAAGCGACTCCACGACCAGATCCTCCTCTGGTCCCAGATCCCTGCTGGCATCCTCCTCTATCCGGAGCCGGACAGCCTGCCCTACGAACGCGTTCCCGGGGGCGATCCCACCGCTCGTCAGCGTGTGAGTGTATTGGCTGCCCTCAGCGGCTTGGTACCCGGCGGCGATGCCCAGCCCCTCCTGGTCGTGGCAAGCGCCCGCGCCCTCATGCACCAGACCATGGCCATGCGAGACCTGGCAGCGCACAGCCGCGTCCTGCGCCGAGGCCAGCGTGTCCCCCCGGCACCACTGCTAGAAGCCTGTCTGCGCATCGGTTATGAGCCGGTCACCCTCGTCGAGGAGCCCGGCCAAATGAGCCGCCGCGGAGGCATCGTGGATGTGTTTCCTCTGACCAGTCCCGATCCTGTGCGCATCGAGTTCTTCGGCGACGAAATCGCCTCGCTGCGCCTCTTTGACCCTACGACCCAGCGTTCTCGCTCCGAGATCCAGGCCGTCACCATCACGCCGCCAACAGAGGTCCTGCCAGAGCACAGCCACGAGGCGGCAGCAGCCCTGGCACGCATGGACATGAGCGGACTTACTCCCGCCGCGCGCGAACAACTGGAAGCCGATCGCGCTCGCCTCGACCAGAATCCGGTCGGCCATGCTGCCCGCGAGCTGTGGCAGTTCTATGGGCCCCTCTTCTACGCCTCCCGCCAACCCACCACGATTCTGGATCATTTCGACGGCGTCGTGGCCATGCTGGAACCCCCGGAGCTGGCGGCGACAGGGCAGGACATAGAAGCCGAAGTAGCCGAGCTCAAGGGGGAGAAGGTGAGGCGGGGCGAGCTGTCCCCCGATTTCCCACCTCCGTTGGTCTCCTGGGGTGCAGTCGAGGAGGTTCTTGCCAGCCGACCGTGCCTCCTCGTTTCCCGCGCGAGCGAAGCCAGCCTGCTGAGCACATCCAGGCACGCCCAATGCCAGGCGCTGCCCAGCCTTCCCTTTGCGCCAGCGCCCCTGTATGGTGGCCGCCTCAAAGAGACCCTCGACGATTGCCAGCGGCTTGTTGGCGACGGACAGCGTGTCGTTATTACGTCGCACCAAGCCAGACGCTTGTCGGCGCTCCTACGCGAACGGGATCTGCTGGCCGTGCCCACGGAGAGCATCAGGGAGCTTCCACCCCCTGCCAGCCTGACCTTACTCCAGGGGTCGCTGGCCGAAGGCTGGGCTTTGCTCGATGGGCGCGACGCGGGGGGCATGCGGGCAATACCCACCACCTTGCTCACCGATGTTGAGCTCTTTGGCTGGGCCAAGCCGCGCCGGGCTGCCCCGCGTCGACGGGCGCCCGCAGACGTGTTCGTTTCTGACCTTGCCCCAGGCGACTACGTTGTCCACATAGAGCACGGCGTGGCCATCTTCCGCGGTCTGGTCAAGCTCGCGGTGGACGGTGCAGAGCACGAGTACCTCCACCTGGAGTATGCTGAGGGTGACAAGCTGTACGTCCCCACGGATCACCTGGATCGGGTGAGCCGCTACGTCGGGGTAGGCGAAGCCGCCCCCACCCTGACGCGCCTCAGCTCCACCGAGTGGGACCACATCAAGGAGCGGGTGCGCAAGGCCGTTGCCAACGTCGCCAAGGACCTGCTTGCCCTCTACGCCGCCAGGCAAGTGACCCCCGGCCATAGCTTCTCGCCAGATACCGCCTGGCAAGGCGAACTGGAGGCCTCTTTCCCATACATCGAGACGCCTGATCAGCTTGAGGCCATCGCTGCCACCAAGGCCGACATGGAACGACCACAGCCCATGGATCGCCTAATCTGTGGTGATGTGGGCTATGGCAAGACCGAAGTAGCCCTGCGGGCAGCCTTCAAGGCGGTGATGGACGACAAGCAGGTGGCCATGCTGGTTCCCACCACCATCCTTGCCCAGCAGCACTACAACACATTCCGCGAGCGGCTGGCGCCTTTCCCCGTACGGGTGGAGATGTTGTCGCGCTTCCGGTCGGAGCGCGAGCAGCGGCAGGTTCTGGAGGGTCTCCAAACAGGAACGGTAGACATCTGCATCGGTACTCATCGGCTGATCCAGAAGGACGTGGTCTTCCGCAACTTGGGTCTTGTCATCATTGACGAGGAGCAACGCTTCGGTGTGATGCACAAGGAAAAGCTCAAGCGGCTGCGACATGAGGTGGATGTCCTCACTCTGACCGCCACGCCCATCCCCCGCACCCTTCACATGTCCCTGGTAGGCGTGCGTGACATGAGCACGATAGACACGCCGCCGGAGGAGCGGCTGCCTATCACAACGTGGGTTGCCGCATACGATGAGGACATCATTCGTCAGGCTATTCTGCGCGAGCTGGACCGGGGCGGCCAGGTGTTCTTCGTCCACAATCGCGTGCAGAGCATCGCCCGCGTGGCGCAGCGCTTGCAGAAGTTGCTGCCAGACGTCTCCTTCGCTGTCGGCCACGGCCAGATGCCCGAGGAGCAGCTCGAACGCGTGATGCTGGACTTCGCCGCAGGCAAGACAGACGTGCTGGTCTGCACGGCCATCATCGAGAGCGGCCTGGACATTCCGAACGCCAACACCATTATCGTGAACCGGGCTGATCAGTTCGGCCTGGCGCAGCTCTATCAGTTGCGCGGGCGCGTAGGCCGGGGGACGAATCGCGCCTACGCCTACTTCCTCCACGATCGCAGCTTCCAGCTCACCGAGACGGCCCAACAGCGCCTAAAGGCCATCTTCGAGGCGACCGAACTGGGGGCGGGATTCCGCATCGCCATGAAGGACCTGGAGATCAGAGGCGCCGGCAACATCCTGGGCGTGGAGCAGCACGGGCACATCTCTGCCGTTGGCTTTGACCTCTACAGCAGACTGTTGGCCCAGGAAGTAGAACGCCTGCAGGCACAGCAGCCAGAAGCGCCACCGCCAGCATCGGACCTCATCCCCAGGCGCACCTCAGTGTCCCTGCCCCTCGACGCGTATCTGCCCACCTCCTATATAGATGACCAGGCGACGCGCCTGGCCCTCTACCAACGGATGGCGACCCTCGACGACAGTCAATCGGTGCAGGACATGGAGAAGGAGCTAACCGACCGCTTCGGGAAACCCGGCCAGTCCGTCCTGAATCTCCTCTATATGCTCGACATCAGGATTCGTGCCCAAGGGGCTGGCGTGCAGGACGTGTCCAGCCGCGACCACGAGATTGTCATCCGTTTGCGCGACGCTCTGGGGCCCAATTCCGCCCCTTTGCTGCGCCGTTTCGGCCCTGCCCTCAAGATGGGGTCATACTCCCTACGCCTGGACCGTCGCAAACTGGGCGCCCGCTGGCGGGATGAGCTGCGTTCCTTGCTTGACGTCCTTGCTGAGGGGCAAGCGCCTACTCATCCGGCGCCTCGCCAATGATGGTGAACTCCCTGGGCCGCCGCAGCCCCGGCACGCCGTCGGCCTGCTGCGCCAAGTAGCGGGACGTGCGAGGCGCAGCGCCGGGATTCACGATGATCACAGGCAGCGACGGCGATGGTTCTGGCCGCGCGGGCGCAGGCTGCGCTGTTGCAGCCCCGCTGCCTGCCGGGCGGCCGGGCAGCAGCGCAACGATCAGCCCGGCTACGCTCCCCGTCACCACGCCTATCACGAGCCCTACCGCCAGGGCACGCCCTTCTCCACCGATGCGGCTTCCCACGGCAAAGCCAAAGGTCCCAACAAACACGACCACCACGAACTTGGCAAATGCTCCCATCTTGTGTACCCCCATCACCTGGCGGCTGCTCTTTGACCACCACTGCCTGCGGCGCAGAGATGGCCTGCCCTCCATCAACCACAGGCATCAGCGCGTGCAGCCGCGCCGCTGCTGGCCTGGTCACAGCCGAGAATTAGAACGCCTGTTCTAATCATAGCACAGGGGGGCGTGGTTTGTCAAGGGGGTAACTCGTGCGTTGTTCGACGACCAGAGATGTGGGGAACCACAGGCTGCGCACCTGGCCGACCAGGTACAGGGAACCAGTCACGCACACCAGCCCGCGCGCTCCAGCAAGCGCAATGCCTTGCTGCACCGCCGCCAGCGGATCGGGCTCTACCACCGGGTCAGCACCCAGCCTGCGGCACGCTGCTGCCAGCCGTCCCGCTTCTACTGCCGGCTTGTCCAGGACCAGGGGAGCCGACACCACGATGCCCTGGGCAACGGGCAGGATCTGGACCAGCATATCATGGGCGTCTTTCGCTGCTAGAACGCCCATGACGACGATGGGGCGTCGGCCAGGGAAGAGCTCAGTCAGGGCCCGGGCCAGTGCCCGCATCTTCTCAGGATTGTGCGCTCCGTCCAGGACGACTGTAGGTTCCTGCTGCACGATCTCCAAACGTCCCGGCAGCCGGGCAGCGGCCAGGCCTTCACGTATGGCATCGTCAGACACTGCCACGCCGTGCTCTCGCAGACACTCGACCACGGCCACAGCCACCGATGCGTTGGTTATTTGGTGTCTGCCCAGGAG
>DAOUCN010000404.1:0-10178 GCA_034431995.1 Chloroflexota bacterium
GCCCGCGTCCGCGGGCCGCCATCACCCCAGAAGGGGCATGCCATGACGCGTTACCTGACTCGGCGACTCTTGCAGACGATTCCCGTCCTGCTGGTGATCACCATCGTCCAGTTCTCGCTGTTCATGAGCGCACCAGGCGGCCCGCTCAAAGCTTACCTGATGGACCCCAACGTCAGCCCGGAGGACGTCAGGCGCTTGGAGCACGAGTATGGACTCGATCGGCCGCTCCCCATTCAGTACGTCACCTGGTTGGGCAATCTCCTGCGCGGCAATCTCGGTCGCTCCTACTTCACCCACCGCCCCGTCCTGGAGGCTGTGCTGGAACGCCTGCCCGCTACTCTCGAGCTGGGGTTGGCTGCCACACTCATTTCCTATCTCATCGGCATCCCTCTCGGCGTCTACGCCGGTCTCCATCGCGGCGGCAAGATTGACCATACCATCCGCTTCTTCGTCTCGGTCTTGAACGCCGTGCCCCACTGGTGGCTCGGTCTCATCTTGATTGTCCTTATTGCCAACCTCAAGCTGGCCACCGGCGTACAGCTATTACCGATCGCAGGGATCAAGACCCTCGGCAAGGAGGGTTTTGATCCCCTTGATTATCTGCGCCACCTCATCCTGCCGGCTCTGATGTTGGGCACGGGCGGCTGGGTCACTTTCGGGCGCTATCTGCGCTCGGAGACGCTGGAAGTGCTGGGCCAGGACTACGTGCGCACGGCGCGAGCGAAGGGCCTCGCCGAGCGGGTGGTGACCTTCCGCCATGTGCTGCGCAACGCCCTGATTCCAGTGGTCACCATCTCGGGCGGCGTCTTCGTCGGCTTGGTGAGCGGCGCCGCGGCCTATGAGCAGGTCTTCTCGTGGCCGGGGATGGGCCGCCTCTTGCTCGACGCCACGCTGAAGAAAGACTATCCCGTTAGCCTCGGCGTGCTCTTCATTCTTACCATCCTGGCTGTGCTGGGACGGCTCTTCTCGGACATTGCCTACGGCTGGGTTGACCCCCGCATCCGCTACGAATGAGAGAGACGATGGCAACAACCACCGCGACGCGCGAGGCAACCGCTGGGGCGACAACCCTGGCCGAGGAGCTTGCCCTGCGCAGGCCGTCGCGCAGCTTCTGGGGCGACGCCTGGCAACGCTTCTCGCGCGATCGCCTGGCCATCATGGGCGCCTCCATCTTCCTGTTCCTCTGCCTGCTGGCCCTGGCGGCACCTTGGATCTCCCAAAACGTCACCCACTACGATCCCAACAGGATCAGTCTGAAAGAGACCTACGCCCGCCCCAGCGTAAAGCACTGGTTTGGCACCGACGAATATGGCCGCGATTACTTCACACGCACCGTCTTTGCCGGGCGCATTTCGCTGAGCATCGGCTTTCTCTTTACTGCCGTCAGTTTGACCATCGGCGTCGTCCTCGGTCTGGCCGCTGGCTACTACGGGCGCATCTTCGACGACCTCCTGCAAGCGGTGATCAATATCTTCGCCTCGATTCCATTCCTGCCTCTGCTCATCGTCATCGGCTCGATGGTCAAGCTGGGGTGGGTTGAGCTGGCGTTGCTGCTTGCTTTCCTGGGCTGGGTGGGGGCCAGCCGCCAGGTGCGGGGCGTCGTCCTGTCCGTCAAGCAGCGCGACTACGTGCTGGCGGCGCGCACGGTGGGCGCGTCGGATGTGCGCATCATGTTCCAGCACATCCTGCCCAATGTCCTCTCCATCGCCCTGGTCATCGTTGGCTTCGACGTGGCCGCAGCCATCCTCACCGAGTCGGTGCTGTCGTTCCTCGGCTTTGGCGTGCAGCCGCCCACGGCCACCTGGGGCAACATGCTGAGCAACTCGCTGGCGTATACCACCAAGGACCCGTGGCTGGTCGTCTTCCCCGGCCTGGCCATCTCCCTCACGGTCTTGTCCGTCTTTCTGTTGGCCGACGGCCTGCGCGACGCCATGGACCCGCAGTTGAGGCATTAGGGACGGGGCGGAGACGCGGGGACGCGGGGACGCGGAGACGCGGTGACGGGGAGACGCGGAGACGCGGAGATGCCGAGACGCAGAGCATGTCGGACATTTGTTCCCTCTCCCGTTGGGAGAGGGGTAGGGTGAGGGGGATGCGCCATCAGCACAACCGCCCTCACCCCATCCCTCTCCCGCTGGGAGAGGGGGCATGGGCGTCCCTATTCCTGATGATTGTAGCGGGCGACGTTCTGAGCTGGCAGTTGCAGGACGAAGGGCGTCGGCGTCCGGAAGCGGCCGTCCCCATCGCGACGCAGGACCGAGGACAGAAAGAGCCGCTGCCTGGCCCGCGTCATGCCGACGTAGAGCACTCGCCGTTCCTCATCTACCTTCTGCGGG
Organism: Chloroflexota bacterium; assembly: GCA_034431995.1. Classification (GTDB taxonomy): domain Bacteria; phylum Chloroflexota; class DTOL01; order DTOL01; family DAOUCN01; genus DAOUCN01. Next base: position 2,337 of record DAOUCN010000404.1, read on the forward strand.
TCGTCCTGCGTCTGCCAAAGCGGCAGGTTGCCGTCCTCGAGGCCAACGACGAAGACGACAGGGAACTCCTTCCCCTTTGCGTTGTGTAGGGTCATTAGGGTGATTCTGTCTGCCGCGGGATGTTGGTCGTCGTCCGTAAGGATGGCCACGTAGTCCAGAAAGGCGCCGAGGGAGTGGTCGCTGCTGGTCTGCTTGAAGACCTCCACCTGTTCGAGCCATTCATCCTTCAACTGCTGCCATCGCCCATCCTCAATACTGTAGGGCACCTCCTGACGTATCAGCCAGTCGCGGCTGGTCTGGGGATCAAAGATGCTCTCCGGTGGCAGGTAGGAGATCACCTCATCCAGGGGCTCCTGAGCGGCCGGAAGCTGAGCGACGCGCACGGCAGCATGAAGCAGCGAGCGGTTCTCGTCTACCATCGGCACGCCAGCAGCCCGCATGCCCCAGGCTGCCAGGGGGAGCATCTCGGTGAGGATGTGCAATTCCTGCTGCCAGCGGTTTTCCGCCAACAGCCACAGGAACAGATCCGCTTCGACCTCGGCATCCGCGGCCGCGCGGTGCCGCACAGGGATGCGCAGAGCTTCCTGCACAAGGCTCTCCAGCGTCCACGTCGTCCTGTCGGGGAAAAGGCGTTGCGCCAGCTCGAGGGTGTCAATGCAATCGTTCTGCAGTGGCGGTAGGCCGGCACGCGCCAGGGCGCGATTCAGAATCACATTGTCAAATCCGATGACGTTGTGACCGACGACGATCGCGTCGCCCATCGCGTCCCTGAGCCTGGCAGCCACTTCGTCGAGGTGGGGGCAGGTCTCCAGGTCGCGCGCCGTCAGGCCATGCAGGTTGGCCGCTTCGGTGTGAATGAAACGCTCACGTGGCTTGAGCAAGCTGTAGAACAACTGGCGGCCTCGCTTGCCGTTGTCAACCTCGACGGCGGCGGCCTCGATGGCCTCATCCCATTGCGGGAACTTGCCGGTCGTTTCCAGGTCGTAGACCACGAAGCGCTGCCTGTCCAGCACATCGTAGGACATCACGAGGGCCTGGCACAACCGTAGAGCCACGACGGACGCGGAATAGGTGATCTGTCCTGCCTGCCGTGGAGCAATAGTGATCCCGCCTTCGGATGGGCGCGGGGAGGCACCGGCAAGGTCCAGGCGAATCTGAAACGTTTGAGCCGCCCGCACTCCTCCGCCTGCTTCAGGTGAGGTCACGGTGAGGTTAGGCCTGACCCCCAGATACGCCTCCAGCCCATGCTGTAGAATCACTGCCCCGCATAGCTCGTCCAGGCTAGCTGGCGACACGATCTCGATGGCACGATGTGCCGCCAGGGCCGCACGCAGGAGCTGTACCTCCTCTGACAAGGAAAGAAAGGCCGCGAAGCCGCGCAGGCTGGCAAGCTCTTCCTGCCGGTAGGGGCTGCGCCGCTGCTCAAGGACGGCAAACAGCTTCTGCACGATGGCCTCTATGTCCTCGCCCATCGCTGGGACGAGTCGCTTGTCCATCAGGGCCACGAAGCGCCGCAGGGCGGTTCGGCAGAGTGGGCTGATCTCCGGCAGGTCGCTGCGCCGCGCCAGCTCCGTCAGGCTCAGTCCCATCCGCCGCGCCAGGCGGGCGAGCTGAATCATGGTCAGCTCGTCGGCGACAACGCGCGGGAAGTTGAGCGCCTTCACGAAGTGGGGGTCTGCCCAATGCCTGATCAGTTTCAGATAGGTGTTGACTTCCTGCACCCGTGGGCGGTGAAAGAAACACTGGCGCTGGATGCGTTGCACCGCGTAGCCGTGTTGTAGCAGCATGGCCGCCAGGGGATCGCCCAAGGCGTGCGTCCGATAGAGGACGGCGATGTCACCGGGCCGGACGCGATCGCTGTCCGTCAAGGCATTGATCCGGCCTCTCAGCCACGCGTGTTCGCCCTGTAAGGTCTTGAAGATGTGGTGCTCGACCTGTGGACCAGACGTTTTAACCGCCGTGAGCTGGCGGCGGAACGGCCGCTCGACCTGGGCGAGGAGAGCCTGGGCTGCGGCCACGATCTCAGGGGTCGAGCGATAGTTCTCGATCAGTTGGAACTGCACCGGCCGATATTCGTTCACGAAGCGGGTTAGCAGACTGGGATCGGCTCCGCGCCAGCCGTAGATGGACTGATTGTCGTCGGCGACAACCATTACATTGGCGCGGGGAGGGGCAATCATCCTGAGCAGCTCATACTGGGCGTGGCTGAGGTCGTGGAACTCGTCAACCAAGACGTGCTTGATCTCGTTCTGCACGTATCGCCGCGTCTCCTCATCCTCACGCAGCAGGCGTACAGCGTAGATGATGAGATCATCGAAATCGAGGGCATTGTGGTCGCGTAAGATGTCTTGATATGCCTCGGCCAGCGGCGAGAGGTCTTGCTGCTCATCGTCATCCGAGGCATAGGCCGGGTCGCGCCCCCATGCTTTGCCCAGGCTGATGGCATCGCGCATCTTGACCAGGATGTGGCGCGGCGGTCGCCCCTTGCCCAGCGTCTGCATGGCCAGCGTCAGGACATCCAACTGGTCGAACTCATCGAAGACGGCGAACTCGGGCTTGAGGTCAACATTCTCGCCGAATTTTCGCAGCAGCCCCAGACAGAAGGAGTGCAGGGTGTGGACGCGCGCCTCTGCCGCGTCGGCGCCGATCAGGCTATCGAGGCGGGAGCGCAGCTCATCGGCGGCCTTGTTGGTGAAGGTGACGGCGAGGATGGAGCGGGGACTGACGTGCTGGACGGTGATCAGGTGGGCGGCGCGGAAGGTGAGGACGCGCGTCTTGCCGGTGCCTGGGCCGGCGAGGACGCAGGCAGGCCCGTCACCGATCGTCACCGCCCGCAACTGGGCGGGATTGAGGTCGTCGTGGAAGTTGAGGGTCATGGCGGATCACCGTGACGCTGGCGGCGAAACACGGGGTCGAGCGAACATGGGCCCTCACCCCAGCCTCGGAGCAAACTGCGCTCCTCACCGTTCCGGCTCTCCCCCAGGGAGAGGGGGCAACACTTACTGCTTCCTGCTTGCTGCTTCCTGCTTCCTGCTCTCTGCCTCTTTCGCGTCTTTCGTGCCCTTTCGCGCCTTTCGTGATCTACTTCCTCCCCTCGCACGCCTGCAAGCCCTGTTGCGCCTGCGCCATGATGTTCGGATCGGGGGCGCGCGCCAGCAGTCCGAGGGCGCGGTCGAAGGCCGGTCGGGCATCGCCACACCGGTTCAGCTTGTAGTACGACCAGCCCATCTCCGTGTAATACTCAGCCAGCGTACCCGGGGCCAGCTTGCCCGTGCCCAGGTCAATCGCCTTTTGGAAGGCGGCCACCGCCTTCTCCCAGCCGAACAGGCGGAAATAGTACACCCAACCCTGGTGGCCGTAGGCCTGAGCATAGGTCGGGTCGGCTTCGGTGGCCTTTTGGAAGGCGGCCAGGGCCTTTTCGTTGTCCTGCTGGTCATAGTACACCAGGCCCAGGCGGTCGTGGGCCTCGGCGTTCTGCGGGTCAAGCTCGGTGGCCTTGCGGCAGGCGGTCACGGCTTCCTCCATCAGCTTGCGCACCCGTTGCATCCGGCACAGGTCCAGGTGGAAGTAGCTCAACGTGGGCATGAGCAGGGTAGCCGTGGTGTAGTGCTGGGCCGCCAGGCGATACTCGCCCTGGGTCTCGTACACCCAGCCCAGGGTGCGGTGGGCGAAGCCACTCTGGTCATTTACCTTGACGGCTTTTTGCGCCGTTTCCAGATTGCGCTTCTCGAAGGGTTTCTGGTCGGCATAGGCTTCGGCCAGGAAGGCGTAGCCCTCGGCATAGGCAGCGTCCAGGTCGTTGGCGCGCAGGGCGGCACTGATCGCCTTGTCGTATTCGTTGTTGCGGTCGTAGGCCAGGGCGAGGAAAGCGTAGGCTTCGGCGCTGCGGTTGTTCAGCTCGATGGCTTTGTTGCAGAGAACGATGGCGTCGCTCCCTTTGCCCCTTAGGGCGAGGATCTTGCACCAGCGGGTGTAGGCGGTGGCTGTGCGCAGGGTGGCGTTCTGGGCGTCGGTCTTGCGGGCGGCGGCCTCGGTGGAGTTACCGGCGGCGGTCAGTCTGTCGGCCAGGAGCGCGAAATCCTGGCTGGCCTTCTCGGTGATGGAAACGGCCAGGGCGTACTGCTCTGCCGCCTGGTCCAGCTTGCCCTCGGCGAAGAGGGTATCGGCGCGGGTCAGGGCAGCGGCGCCATCGTCAATCGTCGGCGTGTTAGTAGGCGTGGGCTTGGGGAAGATGGGGAGCTCCTGTACGGCCTTGGGCATGCCCAGGCGCTGGTAGAGGAGATAGCCTGCGCCCGCCAGGCCGATCAGGATGATGAGGACAAGCAGCCAGTTCACCCGCCTACGCCGCCGAAAAGTCATGAACACGCTCCTGTGGGTACGTTGCTGAGCGTATTATAGCGCACCTGGGACACGGTGGCAACCGTGGCACGAGCACGGGGGTTGAGCAAGATCTCAGGGGGGCCGCCGCGTCGTCTCCGGCGGCAGGTACAAAGAGCTTTCCCTCGTCCCCTCCGTAACCGGCGGTTGGCCTGCCCTGCGCCTGTGCGGCACAGGGAAACCGCAGCAACAAGCACACAAAGTCGGCCTCCGCCCACTGGAGGGTTGCGGAACTAACTGCTCTGTTGCAAAGATTAGGTCTTCCGCAGATCAAGCAACCAGCCCATCATGCCAAACCAGTCTTTGGGGCTATTCCCATGTGTGACAGAATCGTCTATAATGGGTACGAAGGGGAAGAGGGGGTTCGATATGGAATACGTTGATGGCGTTATCACGGTGGGAGGTAGCGGTATCACATGACCACGTTCCCATTTCGCCTTTCTGAGTTGCAGCAGCACTTTCCAGGGCTTGTATCGCGCTCCTTCGTTGTCCATGATGACGCCGCGTTCTGGCTTGACGTTACCGGAACGACCAGGCGGCTGGCTGTGTTGACACCTTCGAACCTGCCTGTGCCGTTCTTTGCGGGTGAGCGACAGCAGTTCAGATTGGGCTACTCCCTGCTACTCGCCGCCACGAATCACCAGAACGCACGCGCACTGCGCGCAGCCCTCCCCTGGCTACGGCCCAGCCCGCTGGGATTGGCGACCTCGGCAGGGACTGGAGATCGCCTGGGATTGGCTACGCCGGGTCATGTGCGCGCGTTCCAGCATGTTTTGCGCACTGCCCCAGAGAGTACGCTGCTGCCTATCTTCGCGCAGCAATCGGTGCGCGAGATGACGCGCACCAATCGCTCCCCTGAAGATGTGATGAGCGACGCGACGTGGGGAGCCTTCGAGGGGGGCTGGCGTGGCACACTCGGCGCGGATGCTGACCATCTCAAGACGACCGCCGACATTGACGCATGCATCGCTGCTGGTTTCTCATTGTATACGATTGACCCCAGCGACTACGTGGATAGCGCAGCCGACGATGCCTCGCCAGCAGCGGTCGAAGCCAAAGTTGCCATGTTGCCATGGAATGACCTGGAGGCCACACAAACGGACCTTGTCAACCGCTACGTGGGGCGGACGGTGCACCTTGACAGCCGCGTGATCGCCTTGGAGAGACCGGCTGTGCTCAAGGCAGCCGCTAAGTACGGCCGTGCCATCGCCCACGTCGCCCTGTCGTACCGGCACTTGGCTGCCAGAGGGATACCTTTCGAGCTAGAAGTCTCCGTGGACGAGACCGAGACGCCGACGACGCCCGCGGAACACGTTTTCATCGCCAGCGAGCTGAAGCGTCTGGGCGTGCGCTGGGTCAGCTTGGCGCCCCGGTATGTCGGTCGCTTTGAGAAGAGCGCAGATTACATCGGGGACCTAGCGGACTTTGAGCAGGACTTCGCCATTCACGCGGAGGTTGCACGCGCGCTGGGACCGTACAAGTTGAGTATTCACACGGGATCGGACAAGTTCAGCATCTACGAGATCGCTGTGAAGCACACGCGCGGCCTGATACATCTCAAGACCGCGGGCACCAGCTACCTGGAGGCATTGCGAACCATTGCGGCGATTGACCCGGCGTTCTTTCGGGACATCTATGCCTTTGCGCGCGAACGGTACGAGACCGACCGTGCCTCGTATCTGCTCTCGGCACGCCTGGACCGTGCGCCACGGCCCCAATCCATGACAGACGCCGAGTTGCCCTCCCTGCTCAACCACTTCGATGCTCGCGAGATCCTCCATGTGACGTACGGCTCCGTGTTGACGGCAGTCGGCGCGGATGGTCACTTACGTTTCTACGATCGCTTGATGGCGTGGCTGCGTGCCAAGTCCGAAGCATACGCAGCGAACCTGGAAGCGCATTTTGTGAGACACCTGCGGCCCTTCGTCGAGAAGCAAGAGACACTGGACTCACGCCCATGAACCGTTGCAAATGCGTTCACAATATGGTAGGATAATGGTGTCAATTGTACGATGGCGAGGAGGCACGATGGAAGCATCTGACATCCCTGAGATCGTGGTGCGGCGGTTGCCCCTGTACGCGCGTGCCCTACAGTGGCTGCTGTTGGAGGGAGTAGAGACCATCTCTTCCGCCGAGCTGGGGGCGCGGCTGGGGATGACACCGGCCCAGATTCGCAAGGACCTGTCCTACTTTGGCGAGTTCGGCAAACAGGGCATGGGCTATGACGTCAAGTTCCTGTACGATCAGTTGCGCCAGATTCTCGGCGTGGACCGCGAGTGGCTGGTGGCCCTGGTCGGTGTGGGCGACCTGGGGCACGCCATCGCCCGCTACGGCGGCTTCACCAAGCGCGGCTTCAAAATCGCGGCCCTCTTTGACAAAGACCCCAAGAAGATCGGTCAGCAGATCGGCGAGCTGGAGGTCATCCCTGTGGACAAGCTGGCCATGGTCGTCCGCGGTCTGCGCATCCAGGTGGGCATTTTGGCTGTTCCCGCCAGCGAAGCCCAGGGCGTCTGTGATCAGATGGTCGCTGCGGGCATCCGCGGCATTCTCAACTACGCCCCCATTCACGTCCACGCGCCGAAGGATGTTCTTATGTACTACAATGACCCCGTCGTTTCCCTGCAAAGCATGACCTATCATCTCAAGAGTATCCCGCCAAACTAGCCACCAACGGGGGACGCGAGCGTAGGCGCGCCCAGATTGGTCGCCCCTACGCTGTTGCTGGGCCAAGGGACTGCCGACGGCCCTGTGAGCAGGATGTGGCGCGCCCGGCAGGGAGCGGCGGATCAATTGTCTGGCGCTCCCGCTGTAGCTCGCCGTCCGCAAGCCGCTGGCCTCCGAAAGGCATAGCCCCGCTCTTGCTCAGGGTATACACCTCGCTCTTGTCGGGATCACCAGCGATGACCACAGGTCCACTGGCGGCTCCCTTAAGGGTCTTGGCATAGTCCTCCAAGCTGAGGCCGGCGCGACGGCTGTTGCCACCATGCCAGCGCGTGCAGCTCTGCTGGAAGATGGGCAGCACGTCTTTGGCGAAGCTCACGCTAGCAGGGGCGGGAGGCTGCGTCGCCGTTGCCGCCGGCGGTCTGGTGCGGTCGGGGCAGACGGCATCGTGCTGGCCAGCGGCCGGCTGGCCGTCGGCGTAGGCGGGACAGGCGTGGAAATGGGCGTGGCTGTCGCTCCGCAGGCAGCAGCCACAAAGGCGAGCAGACCAATGACGGCCAGGGCCGTGTGGGAGAGGGTGTGGCGCTTGGTCTTGAGTTGCATCGGCGGTCCTCCTCAAGAGACAATAGCCAGCGTGCTGTGCACTGGTCTCACGATCCGTATGCTGCATGCGACGAGGGACGGCTTTTGGATCTACCCCGCCCGAAACAGGCCCTGTGCAAAGTCAGCTCAACCTCCCGCAGGTTGAGTCCCTGCAGGCCCGGAGTTGCAAACTGCCGTCGTGGTCTGCGGTTGGAATGAACC
>DAOUCN010000405.1:0-13775 GCA_034431995.1 Chloroflexota bacterium
TGAATCCCCCTGTCGTCTCATCATACAGGTAGATGTGGACGTCGGTGGCATCGCGCAGGCGCAGTGTGCTCTCGGCAATCGCCTGTAACACGGTCTGCAAGTCCAGCGACGACACGACTCGCAGGCTGATCTGTTGCAGGGTCGTCAACTCATCCACACGCCGCCGCAACTGGGCATCGGTCTGCCCGTACAGGCGTGCATTCTCCAGCGCCACCGCAGCCTGGCCTGCAAAGGTCGTCAGAAGTTCGATCTCGGCAGGAGAGAACGTGTGGGGCCTGGCGTGATAGGCCGAGAGAACGCCAATGACCTTTCCCTTGCTGCGCAACGGGACATCCAAGAATGAGCGGAACCCTTCCTGACGCGCCAGCTCCGCAAATGCCGAGAACTGGGGATCCGTCTCTACATCGGCCACAGCCACGGGGCCTGCCACGGCTGCTGCGCCGCGCTGGCCCGGTGCAACAGAGAGACCGCGACTCGGCTGGCGGTAGGCGTCGCTCAGCCCATGCCCCACTAGGAAGTCGAGCGCCTGCCGTGATTCGTCCAGGGCGAAGATCGCCACTTTCTCACACTTCATCACCTCAGCGGTGACCGTCACGATGGTCTGCAGCACCTCGTCTATGTTCAAGGACGACGACAGGCTTGCCGTCACCCGTTGCAGAGCCAACATCTCGTTGGCCCGGCGCGCCTCAGCGAAGAGGCGTGCGTTCTCCAAAGCCACCATCACCTGACCCGCGAAGATGCGGGCCAGCTCGCCCTCCTGCGCGGTGAAGATGCGGGCCTGGTCCTTGCTGTAGATGGAGAGGACGCCCTGTAGCTCCCCATCACCAACGAGCGGCGCCGACAGCCCGCGCACAAGCCCCTCGTCAGCGATCAAGTCGGCGCGACCCAGGGGTGCCCGCGCAACCTCGAAGGTGCTTACCGTGGGAAAGCTGCCGTTCGGTTGAGCGACCGACAGGGCCTTGTCGCGTGGAATGCGCTGCTCGCGAACATATCTCTCAGATAGCCCCCACGCCGCAGCGATGCCGAGGTTCTGCCGGCTCTCGTCCCACAGGTAAAGACTGGCAGCCGGCGCATGGAACACCTGCGCCGCTGCGCGCACGATCGTATCCAGCAGCTCCCGCCGCTCAAGCTGAGCCGTGATGGCCTGCGATGTCTCCTGCAGCGCCGCCAACTCCGCGGCCCGCCGCCGGGCCTCATCGTAGAGGCGGGCGTTTTCCAGAATGACGGCAAGCTGCCCCGCGACGCCGCTAAGGAAGCGCACATCATCGTTCGTGAAGTCATTGAGCCGCGGACTCTCCACGTTGATCCCACCGATCGTCCGCTCCCCGATCTTGAGCGGCACGCACAGTTCGGAACGGGTATCCGCAACGACGCCAACATAGCGAGGCTCGCGCCCTACATCTGGCACCAGGAGTGCTTGACCGGTCTGCGCCACCCAGCCCGTGACCCCGACGCCCACCGTGATACCTGCTTGATTGGCCCGCTCCACAGACAGGCCATAGCCCGCACGCATGGCCAGCCTCTTCGATGGCTCCTCAACCAGGAAGATAGCAAGAGACGGATAAGGGAGGGTGCGCCGCATCGCCTCCACAGCATTGTCCAGCACCCGGTCAACACCCAGACCGCCGCTTGCGGCCATGGATATCTCATACAAGATCGAGAGCTCTTGCAGCGCCATGCGCTGTCTGGTGTTGCTCTGGAGCAGGTCCCGGCTCCTGCGACGCATGCCCACCAGCGCATACGCGCCAAGGACAAGACCAGCCAAGAGCCCAGCCCCGATCAGCGATTGCCCGATGCCGCCCTGAAGCACCCGGGCTACCGCGATTGCGCCGAGCACCAACAACAGCAGCGCGAGGATTGCCCTCACCGACCGGTCAGGAATGTGGCGCCAGGCCATCTTTTCCCGCTCCTCGTCCCGCTATCTCCTCAATAAAGGCGTACACAGATGACCACACCTGCTCCTTCTCCGTATCCACTGCCAGCCCGTGCCCCGAGTTGTCCAGCCATACCAAGCGCTTTCGCTCCGAGGCGATACGATTGAAGATATAGGGCCCATTCGCCAAGTCTATGGTCTTGTCTCGTCGCCCGTAGAGCAGCAGGGCGGGGACCCGGATGCGGCCCAGCCCTCGCCGCACCTCTGCTTGCATCGCCACGAGTTGTGCAACCGCAGCCAGATGCTTGCGCTGGTACGTAACGGGCGGCAGGTAGTATTCCTCTCTTGCCGAGGCATCGGTCAGGTCGCAGTCCGTGGGCACATACCAGGGTCTGATCCGCCGCAAGATGGGCAAGAAAACGAGCCACCGGTTCTTGATGAACACTGGCGTGGACATAGCCACGACGCCCGTCAGGGCATGATGCATCGCCAGGTACAGCGTCACCACGCCCCCACCGGACTGGCCCGCAACGAAGACATGCTGGCACGATGCCTGTAGTCTCCGTAGACCCTCTTCGGCAGAGTCTATCCAATCGCGCCAGGTCGTCCGTGCCAGATCCTCCGGCCGCGTGCCATGCCCGGCCAAGAGCACACCAGACACGGTTGTGCCACGCTGCCAAAGATACTCGCCCAGGGGCCTCATCTCGTACGCGCTGTTCGTGAAGCCGTGGATGAGCAGACACCCCACGGGCCCGGCAGCTAGGAAGAACGGCTCTGGGCTTCTAGTCAATCCCTCAACCATTGGCCAAAAAAAGCAAGGACGCGCTGCCTGTACTCTGGGCCGACCTGCTCCAGCCCCTTCGTATGGGCGACGCCTGGAATAACCCACATCTCCTTGGGCTCGCCCGCTGCCTCGTACAGGGCGTAGGCGGCGGCCACAGGCACGTGCTGATCAGCCTCCCCGTGTATGATGAACACCGGTCGAGGGGTGATGCGACGGATGGCACGCACGGGATCAGCCTCGGACAGAGGGAATCCTCGCCACCGCGCCGCAGCCCGTGCAACCATCCAGGCCAGCGGCCGGGCTATCAGACCGGGTACGCCAGAGATCTTCATCCCATCGGCGATCATACCCTGGTAGGTGGCAAAGGCACATTCCCCGGCTACCGCGGTCAGCTCCGGCAGCGCACCGGCTGCCAAGAAGACCACAGCCGCCCCCAGGCTCGTACCAAAGGCCCCGATCTTGCCTCTGATGCCCCGGCTGCCCAGATAGGCCACGGCGCCCCGCAGGTCCTCCTGCTCCCAGTAGCCCATGCTCGCCCGTCCGCCGCTGGCGCCCATCCCTCTCCAATCGAACATCAACACGTGGTAGCCTGCGTCGTGGAACAGGGCAGCGTAGCGGAAATCAAAGGCATTCAGCCCGCGACCGCGGCCGGGACAATAGACAATGGCGGCTGACCGGCCCTGGCAGGGGAAGAACCAGCCGCGGAGTGCCACCCCGTCAGGGCTGGCGAAGGACACGTCTTCGTAGGGGATGCCGAGCTCGGATGGAATGGGGCGGGAAGGGGGGCGCGGAAGAACAGTAAGCCGTCGCAGCGCAATGCCCACCACAGTCAGGACAAGCGCTACGCCTGCTGCCAGAACCCCCAGCAACAGACCGACGATACCCCCTCCACCCATGGCACGATTGCCCAATCCACCGTCGTGGAGCGCGTCTACTGTGTGTCGCTGCCCAGGCCATAGCCCCATGCCTGGATGACCGCCCGCCCCAACGGGCCAGTGACATGGCGCAGGAAGCTAGCGATCTCGTGCGCCGGCTCTTTCATGGTCACCAAGACAACGGGTTGCCACAACGGATAACTGCCCTTCACCAGCGCATCGGCAGACAGGCCCTCGACGGCCAGGTTTCTTGTCCCTGCCATCGAAATGCCAAGCGCAGCGTAGCCAATGGCTTCGGGCCTGCGCGCAACGGTGACCACAACAGCCTCATCGGAGGGCAGCAGGAGCGCATGGGGCGTGAGCCGGTCCCCGTCCTGCATCACCACCGCATCGAAACGCATCCTGGCTGTCGTTCCTGCTTGACGGCTGAGAACCAGGATAGGCATGGGTGCCCCGCCGATCTGGCTCCAGTCACCGGTACCGCCAGTGAAGATACCTCTCAGTTGTGCGATGCTTAGGCTGCTGACAGTGTTGCTCTCGTGAACCATGACAGCGATCGCCACGCGAGCAATCTCGGTCTGCCTGAACGCCTGGCTTCCCTCGTCCGGCAGCCAATCGGGTACCACGGCAACGCCGGCCGTGCCCGATTGTAGCCTGCTGATGCACTCGCTGCCAGAGGCCGTCATGCCTTCCAGCGTCAGTCGTTTCTGAGTGCGAGAAAAGGCCTCAGCCAATTCGAGAACCAACGGCAGGGCCTGCGCACTGTCGCAGATGGTCAACAGGTCGGCTTCGGGAGTGGCTGCAGGCGTCGTAGAACACCCCTGGACTGCTGCACAGCACAGCAGTACCAGCAGACACCGATGCAGCCACCTAGGTACTCGGAGGACTCCCCCCATGCTACCGAAGCCTATCCGCCGAATCCCAAGCACACGAGCGCGATGATCCCTGCGCCCAGGGCAAGGCGATAGCCCACGAAAGGCATGGTCGTGTGGACCTGCAGATAGCGCAAGAGGTACTTGATGCACAGATAGCCGACGACGGCAGCAGCCAGGAAGCCGCAGACGAAGATGTCAGCGCGTCCTGGTAGCACGCCCTCCTGGTAGGCATCGTACAGCCCCTTGAGGCCGGCGCCTGCGATAATCGGAGCACTGAGGAGAAACGAGAAACGCGCAGCGGCCTCGCGCTTCAAGCCGAGCAGCAGTCCCATGGTTATCGTGCTTCCCGACCGGGAGATACCCGGCAGCACGGCCAGGGCCTGCGCCAAGCCGACGAGCAGCGCGTCTGTCAGGCCCACGCTCGGTAGGGCACGATCATGGCGCGCCAGGCGTTCGGCTAACCAGAGAACCACCGCCAGACCGATCATCAGCGTGGCAAGGACAAGCATGGCCGTGGCGTGGTGGGGAGCATTTGGTTCGTGGAAGAAGCCCTCAACGTGCGAGTCGAGCAGCGCACCCGCGATCGCGCCGGGGATGGAGCCTATCACGAGCAACCAGAAAAGCACCCGATCGCGATGGCCGCTCACTCGGCGCTCATGCACGCTGCGCAGACCCGCAACGAGGTAGCGGAGCCAATCGCGCCAGAAGAAGGCAAGGAGCGCAACCAGCGTCCCCAGGTGCAGCGCGACATCGAAGTCCAACCCGAAGTCTTCCACGCCCGTCATCGGTTGCAGAAGCCAGGGGACGATAATCAGATGCGCTGAGCTGGACACTGGAATGAACTCCGTCAATCCCTGCACAATGCCCAGGACAATCGCCTGCACGAGCTCAAGCATAGATGTCCTACCGCTGTTGCTCGCTGGGATTGCTGCCCGCAGCTTGCTCAGCGAGGCTGAAAGCTTCCTTGCGGCTGTAGCTGATGGCCCACCAGATGACGGCGAGACTCAGCAACCCAACAGCAGCATACGGCAATGCCTGCGCCGAGAACCATCCCACGACCTTTACGTGCTCGGCCACCTGCACAACCAGTGGCGTCACCAGCACAGACACGAGATTGATCACCTTGATCATGGGGTTCAGCGCCGGCCCCGACGTGTCCTTCAAGGGGTCGCCAACCGTATCGCCGACCACAGATGCCTTATGGCGCTCAGAGCCTTTACCCGTGTTGGCCTCCAGATTGCGAGGCTCGTCTTCGATTGTCTTCTTGGCATTGTCCCAGGCTCCACCGGCATTGGCCATGAAGACAGCCATCAGCTGACCAGACAGGATCACACCAGCCAGGAACCCACCCAGAGACTCTGCTTGCAGGAGGAAGCCGACAACCAGCGGGGTGAGCACAGCCAGGGCGCCAACGCCCAGGAGCTCGTGCTGGGCGGCAGACGTGCAGATAGACACTGCCTTTCCGTAGTCCGGCTTGACCGTGCCCTCCATGATGCCAGGCAAGCGGAACTGCCGGCGCACCTCGTCAACGATGAGATTGGCCGAGCGACCAACAGCCCGAATCGTCATCGAGCTGAAGAGGAAAGGAATCGCTCCGCCGATGAGCAAGCCGATGAACACCTGGGGCGTGGCCACGTTAATGACGAAGTGGCTCTCCGTGACCTTGATACCCAGGCTGCGCAACGTTTCCAAGACAGTATCACCGAAGGCACCAAAGAGAGACACCGCAGCGATCACCGCCGAGGCAATGGCGATCCCCTTTGTCACGGCCTTGGTTGTGTTGCCTACGGCGTCCAGGTCAGCCATGATCTGGCGGGCCTTCTTGTCCATCCCGGCCATCTCGCCGATGCCGTTAGCGTTGTCAGCAATGGGGCCAAAGGCGTCCATCGAGATGTTGTTCCCTGTCAGTGTGAGCTGTCCAATGCCACACAGGGCGACGCCGTAGAGAATCATGGTCGCCGATTCGCCCTGGAACAGCACCACGGAGATGAGAATGGCCGCGGCCACAGCCAAAAGCGCCCACACGCTAGATTCCATGCCCACATAGAGGCCGGACAGGATCGTCGTTGCTGGGCCGCCCCTGGTGGAGCGGGCGATTTCTTTGACCGGGGACTTGTCGGTCCCCGTGAAATACTCCGTTAGGTTGTTGGTGATCACAGCCAGCAAGATGCCGGCGCCCGTTGCCACCGCCACCCGCCAGTCTTGTACGTACACGATGGCCAGGATCACGAAGCCCACGATGGAGATGAGGGCAGCCAGGCGATAACCTCGATCAATCGCCCGGAAGGCATTCTCCTCCTCGCTGGCAGCCCGCACAGAATAGGTGCTGATGATGGAGGAAATGACACCGATGGCACGCACCATGAGAGGGAAGAGAATCCACTTGAACTGGAATGTTGGCCCGCTGGTTGCCAGGGCAATGCCGAGAATCATGGCCGACACGATGGTCACTTCGTAGGACTCGAAGATGTCGGCGGCCATGCCCGCGCAATCGCCCACGTTGTCGCCCACCAGATCGGCGATCACGGCGGCATTGCGGGGATCATCCTCTGGCAGGTCCTTCTCGACCTTGCCGACCAGGTCAGCGCCTACGTCGGCCGCCTTCGTGTAGATGCCACCGCCGACACGCATGAACAGGGCGATAAGGGTGCCACCGAAGCCGAAACCCAGTAACACCTCAGGCGCCGCCTGCCCGAAGATGATGAAGATGATCGTGCCGCCCAGCAGACCCAACCCGTCGGTGAGCATGCCGGTAATGGTGCCCGTGCGATAGCCGATGCGCAGAGCTGCGGCGAAGCTGGAGCGGGCAGCAGCCGCCACCCGCACGTTGCCAAGCACCGCCATGCGCATACCAATCTGCCCGACGGAGAGCGAGAACAGGGAACCCATCAGGAAGGCCCCGGCCCGGCCCAGGGCGATGTCGAGGCCAGAAAAGCCGGCCTCTTTAACATAAGCAGGAAGCTCCCTGACCAGCGCAGCGCTGCCAAACAGCGCCAACGTCAGCACGGCGATGAATACGATGATTGTGCGCAGTTGCCGACTCAAGTACGCGACCGCGCCTTCCCTGATCGCCCGAGAGATGGCCTGCATCTTCTCATCGCCCTGATCCTCGCCGAGGATCTGCCGGGTCAGGTACACAGCGTAGAGAAGGCCAAGAATGGCCACACCCAGAATACCCCAGACAGCCCATACCTCGTATGCCGATGCGTGCTGCAATGCCGTGTTCCTCCTGAAATAGAGAGTCAGTGCTCCCTCTTGATCACGCGCGCCCGCCGCCTGCTGTGCTCCCCTCGCCCAGGAAGCGCGCTGGCTGAGCAGAACGCCATACGTGACGAACCGGGCCGCAATAGCCCGGTGTGCACCCCCCTCTGCATGTAGTCTAGCAAATCGCGCTAGAACCGTCAAGGGGTTGCCCTGTGTCCCAGGGCCCGTGCAAAGCCAGGCGGACTGTCATGCCGAGCGGAGCGAAGCATCTGTAGAACGTTAGCAGGAGACTCTTCGCTTCGCTACTCAGCAACTCCAATGGCCTGTCACCCTGCCTGCCCTGGGCAGTCCAGGGAGCGAACGCTGTCTGTGAGCGAAGGGTCTCGCGCTCAGTGATGCGAGATTCTTCGGTCGCAAAGGGCGCTCCCTCTCTGGCCTGCGCCCAGGGCAGGCAAAATGACGCGAGTTTTCGGTTCTACACATACCGCAACACGGTATGGGGTTCTCAGAGTGACAATGAAATGACCCTAAGCGCGGAAGCGGAGTAGTGGTGAGGGCGGCGGCACCCGCATCACGAGGCCACCAGAACCGAAGCGCCCGCCCCTGCTCCAGCAACGGCCCCCTTCCATTGCGCCGCTGTTTCTGCTATACTATGTCTAGTTCCGGGAGAGGTCGCCGCCACATGATGGAGCGTGTGCTCTCACCGACGGCGCGGGCAGAAGACCTGGTCTTTGACACATCCCTCCGCCCGCGGCGTCTCGATGATTACATCGGCCAAGACAAGGTCAAGCAGGGCCTCCGCATCTTCATGGCCGCTGCCCAACAGCGCGGTGAAGCCCTTGACCATGTTCTGCTGTACGGCCCGCCTGGTCTCGGCAAGACCACGCTGGCCATGATCATCGCCAATGAGATGAACGTGAACATCAAGATCACGTCCGGACCGGCGGTCACTCACCAGGGAGAGCTTGCCTCCATTCTCTCCAATCTTAACCAGGGAGACGTCCTCTTCATTGACGAAGTTCATCGCCTGAGCCGCCAGGTCGAGGAGTTCCTCTACCCTGCCATGGAAGACTTCGTCATGGACATTATGACCGGCAAGGGGCTGATGGCCAAGAGCATCCGTCTCTCGCTCCCACGCTTCACCCTCATCGGCGCGACCACGCGCATCGCCCTCATGACCTCACCTCTCCGTGACCGCTTCGGCGTCACCTACCGACTGGACTTCTACGACGCGGCAGCCATGGAGCAAATCGTCCGCCGCTCGGCTGGCATCCTGAGCGTCCAGATTGAGGACGAGGGGATCCACGAGATCGCCCGTCGGGGGCGTGGGACGCCACGCGTGGCCAACCGCCTGCTCAAGCGCGTCCGTGACTTCGCCGAGGTCGAGGCCGCAGGGATCATCACGGGCGAGGTGGCTCGTGCCGCCCTGGCCATGCTGGAGGTTGATGAGCTGGGACTCGACGACATAGATCGCCGCTTGCTGGCCACCATCATCCAGAAGTTCGATGGCGGGCCTGTCGGCATCGAAACCGTGGCGGCAGCCATCAGCGAAGAAGCAGACACGGTCATGGACGTCTACGAACCCTACCTCCTTCAGCTCGGTTTCCTGGCGCGCACCCCGAGGGGCCGGCTGGCCACCCGCCTCGCCTACGAGCATCTCTTGCTGCAGCACCTATACCGAGGTGACAATCAGGCTCAGCAACCAAGTCTATTCCCAGCAACATGATGGACTTCCAAACCCTTGGTCGCCTTCTCATCATCGGCGGCATTGCGCTCCTTGTTCTGGGGGCTGCCTTTCTCTTGGCACCCAGACTGCCGTTTCTAGGCCGCCTGCCAGGCGACATCGTGCTTCAGCGTGAGGGCTTCTCGTGCGTGATCCCTCTCGCCACCTGCATCATCCTGAGCCTGCTGTTGACGCTCATCGTGAACATCATTCTCAGACTACTGGGGAAGTGAAGGGCCGCCCGCTGTGGCTGGTGCGGCCGGCCACTGCCGCGTGAAAAAAGGAGAGAACCATGGATCAGCGCATCGAACAGTATCTGGATTTTCTCTCCGTGGGGAGAGGGCTCGCACAGAATACCCTCGCTGCCTACGGTAACGACCTCTCCCAGTTGGAGCAGTTCCTCGTCGCCAGCGCCACGCAGTCTCCCTATCCAGAGCAGGAAGCAGAAGCCATCGTGGATGCCCAGGGCATCATATGGCCACAGGTGACGAAGCGCGCCGTCGTCAACTTCATCCTGCACATCAAAGAGAAGGAGTACGCTCCCGCCACGGTCGCCCGCAAGGTGGCAGCGGTCAGGTCCTTCTTTCACTATCTCCAGGCCCAGAATGTCATCCACACCGATCCGACCGCCACTCTGGACTCACCGAGAGTGGGCCGGACCCTACCCAGGGCGATCTCCGAGGTGCAAGTAGATGCTTTGCTGGCACAGCCGGCCGGAGACAAGTCGCCCGAGGGCCTGCGCGACAAAGCGATGCTCGAACTGCTGTACGCCACCGGTATGCGTGTCAGCGAACTCGTCTCGCTTGATATGGACGATGTCAGTCTGGCTGCGGGCTACGTGCGTTGCTTTGGCAAAGGGGCGCGCGAACGCATCATCCCCGTCCATCCCCAGGCAGTGGCAGCCCTGGATGTCTACATGCAGGAGGGGCGCCCGCATCTCGCCCGCTCACGGACCGAGACCGCACTGTTCCTCAACCATCATGGCCTGCGCCTCACGCGCCAGGGCTGCTGGCTGATTATCAAGGAATATGCCCGCCGGGTGGGCATCGGCGAGATTACCCCACACACGCTGCGTCACTCCTTTGCTACCCACATGCTGAACAACGGCGCCAATCTGCGCGACGTGCAAGAGCTCCTGGGCCACGCCAACATCGCCACGACACAGATCTACACCCATCTCACCGGCGAGCGCCTGCGTGCCGTCTACGATCAGGCACACCCGCGCGCCACGGAGCAGTAGCGCACACACGCCAGACCTGTCGGGTCTGGCGCATAATGGCCAGGGAGGAGGTCATACATGGGGTATCTGGAGAGCATTCTCGGTCAGAACGAGCGGGTGATCTTCAGCACTCGGCGACACTGGCTGGTCGTCACAGGACCCATCATCGGCGCTCTGCTGCTGTCGGTTATCATTCTTGTGGCTGCTCTGTTGCTGAGCACAGCGGCAGGGCCGGCAGGATTCCTGCTTCTTCTGCTCCTCATCTTTCCCGTAGGCCGACTCGTCGTCACCTATCTCAATTGGTGGAACGAACAGCACATCGTTACCAACCGCCGCATCATCCAGATCGAGGGCGTCTTCAACAAGCACGTGATTGATTCGTCGCTTGACAAAGTGAACGACGTGGTGATGAGCCAGTCCTTCCTCGGTCGTCTCCTGGGTTACGGCGACATCGAGATCCTGACCGCCAGCGACATCGGCGTCAACAAGCTGGAGAAGATCGCCAACCCAATCCGCTTCAAGACCACGATGCTGGACCAGAAGGAAGGCATGGCCGATGTGGAGTCTCTGGATGCTCGGGCGCGCGCCGCGGTGCGACAGGGACCAGTCGTTGGCGACACCATCCCTGAGCTGATCGAGGAGTTGGCTGCCCTGCGTGACAAGGGCCTCATCTCAGACGAGGAGTTCCAAACCAAGAAGTCGGAACTGATGTCGCGCCTGTAGAGGATTGCAGCAATGACTTCACCATCTGCCATGAGGGTAGCGGTCGCAGAGGCGGCTCGCTGCATCCAGGCAAGAATCCCTCGCGCTCCCGTCGTCGGCGTCATCCTGGGATCCGGACTCGGCACTCTGGCCGATCACGTCAGAGATGCCGTGAGCATACCCTTCCGTGACATTCCATCCTTTGTGCCCCCCACTGTGGAGGGCCATCGGGGCGAATTGATTGTGGGCACGCTGGGCGGGCAGCATGTCGCCGTCACCTCTGGCCGGCTCCACTTCTACGAAGGGTACACCCTGCAACAGGTGACGCTCCCCGTGCGCGTGCTGCGGGAGCTGGGCTGCCGCACCCTCATCGTCACCAACGCCGCCGGCGGCCTGAATCCATCCTTCCGCGTCGGCGACCTGATGCTGATCAAGGATCATATCAACCTGCTCAGTCTGGCTGGACACAATCCCCTCTTTGGGCCCAACGACCCCGCTCTGGGCGAGCGATTCCCCGACATGCACAACGCCTATGACTGGGACCTGCGCCGGCTGGCCGCTCAGGTCGCAGCAGACCTCGGCTTCCCGCTCCAGGAAGGCGTCTATGTTATGTTGGGCGGCCCGTCGTTTGAGACACCGGCTGAGGTCGCGTTCTTGCGTGCCATTGGCGGCGATGCCGTCGGCATGTCCACAGCCGCCGAGGTGATCGTCGCCCGTCATAGCGGGTTGCGCGTCTTGGGTATCTCGATGATCAGCAACGTGATCTCGCCCGATCCACGGGGCCCAGAGGTAGACCATGAGGAGGTGCTCAGGGCCGGCGCCGACGCCATGAAGCGTATGGCCCCCCTCATCACAGGCGTCATCAAGCGCCTGCCCTGAAGAAGCCACGCCGTGCTTCTGCACTATGCGTGTGGCCGCCAGGGCGGCCAGGGTTTGGGCAACACCTCGACGGCTCGCTTCCGATATCCTATGTCTGAGAGAACATTCCGCCACATCCTTCTGTTTGTCGGCATTATCTGGATTGTCTTTGTCCTTGTCCCCGCCCTGCTGGACTTCGTGCCCAGGGCCTGGACCGCGCTCCAGTTTGTGCTCCCCGGCAAGCGGCCAATGGTGATCGTTCTGGTGCAGGACCGCCGGACCGGATCTCCCATCGCAGGGGCGCGCGTCCAGATCCTCTTGGAAGACAGGAGCCTGGCCGCGACGACAAATGACGAAGGCGAGGCCTTCTTCGAGGCGGTGCCGGCGGGACGCGCCCAACTGCTACGGGTGCAAAAGGTTGACTACGACGCAGTGCACCTCGACCGGCCGGCGATTCCCGCTCGCCAACGCGCTCGCTTCAAGATTTCCCTTGAGTACCATGCAGACCGCCGCCTCTATATCGCTCACGACTCCACGTCAGGCGCACGGGGGATTTCTGTCTTGGACACTGCCAGCCTGCTGCCCATGTCTCCTCCGGGCGAACAAGGATTGTGGGATGGCCTGGCGCCGCGGAACATGCTCCTCAGCCCGGATGGGGCCTATCTCTACGTGATCAGCGGCGATCGCCTGCTGGCCCTGCACACGTACATGGGTAGTGTCCAGACAGAGCTCAGGGCTGCACTCCGCCCCCGGGCGATGGGCCTCTCTCCTGATGGAGCCACTGTCTACGTGTACTCCCTTCCAGCTCAGGCGACCGGGCTGCCGCGGCTGGACGCGTTCAATGTGCGCAATATGACAGTCCGTGCCACCCAGAGCATGTTGCTGCAAGGCAACACGGTACACCTGGTGGCCAGCCCTGACGGCCAGCGTCTGTACGTAGCGACGGACAACAGGTCCGAGATCACTGCTCTCGATGCGCGCTCCCTCACGTACACCACGGTTCTCACGGTGGCAGACACGGTGCGCGACATGATCCTGTCTCGTGATGGGCGCACCCTCTACGTGCTCACGGGGCAAAGCCCGACGGTAGTGACCCTGGACGCGCCGACAGGAGGCAAGCTATATCCCTTCCTTACCAGCGCAGACGCCCCCTCCCTCGCCGAAGCGACGCGCCTGGCCTACGCAGAATATCAGATCAGGTCGTGGCTCTGCGTCCTGATTCCCGCGTCGCGTCAGGTCTTGCTAGTTGACGTGCGGGATCGAACGATCCGTTCCGTACTACTCCCTGCTGAGCCATCGGCCATGATTGCCGCTCCTTCGGACAACCGGCTGTACATTGCAAGCAGAGTGGGAGCCATCTTCGTCGTCTCGCTGTCGGAGGCCTCTCTGATTGACACCGTGGATGTGCGCAGCGGGCCATTCCTTCTGGCTCTGCGTTAGGCTCGGCTATGCGCCGCAGAACTGGCGCTGATGTAGTGTCAGACGCTCGATGCAGCGCACGACGCGCAGGTATGAATCATGTCACAGCCAGTGCAGATCATCCTGAATGCCGACGACTTCGGTCGGTCGTCGCTCATCAATGCTGCCGTTGTACAGGCCCACGAGAAGGGGGTGCTGACTAGCGCCAGCCTGATGATCGCTGGCCAGGCCGCTGAGGAGGCC
>DAOUCN010000406.1:0-17058 GCA_034431995.1 Chloroflexota bacterium
CATAAGCCCAGCCAGACTGTGCGCCAGTGATAGGCAGGAGGCGCGTCCAGGGTATGCTCAGACGAGGCCTTGATGCCGACAGCGCCCATGCCCACTGGCACCGCGCCTTCTGGCGTGCCCTGGGTGGTCAGGATGGGCGTTGCGCCCATGCCGCCGAGAGGCCAGGCTTCGTCAGTGGCAAACTCGCCGCCGAAGCCATCGGGCCAGTTGCCGTCGGGCTTCTTGTCCCAGTTGACGTCGAAGGCCTTGCCGCCGGCGATAGGATCGTTGACGAACCCGGTCATGCTGGGGCGTGGCGGCGGATAGCCCTCATAGGTCGGGTCGTAGATGCTGTCTTGCAGCAACTGCAGGTGGAACATGCTGCCCAAGCCCTCTTCCCAGTAGACCGAGCCGAATACGGCATCCTGGCCGGTGAGCAGCACGCGCCCGCCCGTCTCCAGGTAGTCGTAAAGGGCCTGCAGCTCCACGCCCGTGAGCGTAGGCAGATTGTTCAGGCTGGACTCGTAGTCCAGGCCGGTGAACCAGATGACGACCTGAGCCTTCTCCAGGTCGGCCAAGGTGGGCGGGCCGTAGGTCTGGGTGTTCCAGACGGTGAAGCTCTCGCCCAGATTGGTCAGAACGTCGGCGTAGTAGGCGGTCACGTCGAAGCCGCCTCCCCACTCCTCGCCGTTGCGGTCGTCGTCCACCAGCAGGATGTCGCCGGTGACGGCCTTGTTGATCACCCGCAGCCAGTAGACGATGTGGTTCTGGTGCGGGCCGTGACCGATGTTCACCCAGCCGGAGTACTCGCCCGCCGGAGCGGTCGGGGCGATCTCAACGTTGAGGTTGAAGGTGTTGCTGGCCCCCGCCGCGCCGAAGGTCAGCATGTCGGGGCTAACGGTGACGGTGATGAAGCCCGGTGCGCTGATCATCTCGGTCACCGACAGGCTGTACATGAAGTCACCTGTGCCCGCCATGCGCACGTCGGTGGCGGTGATGGTGGTGGAGCGGGTGGCCGCGCCCGTCTCATTGGCCAGGTTGACCACGCCGAAGCTGTGGCTGGGCTTATCGAAGGTCAGGCCGGGATCGCCCACCTTGGACAGGTCCATCTCGCCAGCGCCGCGGGAGGTAATGCTGGCCACGCTCGTATGGGCGTAGTCATTGAAGATTGTCTGCCGGGCTGTGGTCATCAGGGCCGACTTGATTTGGGCCACTGTCCAGTCGGGATGGAGCTGCTTGAGCAGGGCAACCGCGCCTACCACCATGGGGGTGGAGTAGCTGGTGCCCTGGCCCGTGACCCAGTAGTCGGGCGAGTAGCAGGCGAAGCCGGCGGGATTGTTGTTCTGGCACTGGGACAGGATGTCAGCGCCGATAGCCACCAGGTCGGGCTTGATCTGGAACATGGTACCGGGGCCGCGGCCGCTGAAGCTGATCATGGTCTGAGTGGGCAGGGGCAGCGCAGCCACGGCGCCGGCCTCGAACTTGAGCTCGGCCGTGGGGTTGGCGGCGGCGAAGTCACGCAGGGCCAGGCCATCGGCATTGCCCACCATGACCGCCGGGATGGGGTTGCTCAGGCTGCCGCCCATGGTGATGGGTGGCCCGCCGACCACGTTGTTGTACACGACAACGCCAATGGCACCGGCGGTGCGGGCATTGGCCACCTTGGTGACGAAGGTACAGGCGCCGCGAGCGATGAGGGCGATCTTGCCCGTCAGGTCCTCGGTGATGGCGGTGCAGGCAGTGCCCACGTAGACGTATGGCGCTGGGCCGACGACGGTGAAGGGAGCCGAGAACTCGGCGACACTCGAGGCGCGGTTGGTCAGGTTGTCCGGCACGGGAGCGGGCCCAGTCACGTCCACCTTGCTGTCGGACAGGAAGCGGGCGTTGTCCGTCGCGCCCACACCGATGACGCTGGGCAGGGTGCCCGGCGAGTGTTGGGCGGTTTCCGCTGCGGGCCCGCTATTGCCGATGGCCGCCACCGGCACAATGCCCGCGGCGACGAGGCTGTCCATCGGCTCGCGGTGCCAATCCAACTCCAGTGGGCCAGCCGGGCCGCTATAGCTCATGTTCACAACATCGGCATCATCGGCGATGATGTCATCGAAGGCCAGCATGCTAATAACTAGGCTGGCGGTGGCCGGGTCAACGGAGACATTGTAGGTCATGAGATAGGCCCCTGGGGCGATGCCGCTCACGGTGGTGGTGTAGCCACCCCCCAGGTCGGCCAGGACGGATGAGCCGCCGGCGACGCCGCCGATGAAGGTGCTGTGCCCTCCCTCGTCCTCAGCCGTCTGGATCGGCCCGCCCGGGTACTGATAGGAACGGGCGACGATGAGCTTATTGTTGGTGAAGCGCAGGTCGCCGCGTGGATAACCAGGCGGTGGGGTGAAGCCGGTGTCGTCATACATGGGCGCATCAGGATCGGCGCCCGTGTCCAGGACGGCGATCTTGATGCCGCTCCCGGCATTGCTCTGGCCGCCGACCGCACTCCACAGCACGCTGGTCTGGTAGACGGAGTGCACCGTATCCAGGTCGAAGGGGATGCTGCGGTCTTCCAGCACGCGGGTCACGCCGGGCAGCTTCTGCAAAGCCGCCACATCCTTGCGCGCGACGACAAGGGCAAGTCCATTGGTGGCGAGCCTCGTCTCGCCCCACACCTGGGCGGCGGGGACGGCCTTGGCCAGAGCAGTCTTGAATGTAGCGTGCTTGCCGGCCAAGTAGTCCAGATAGGCCCTGGCCTCGGGCGCATTGAGGTCGAGCTTCTTGGTGGCAGTCAGGCGAGGAGCGGGAATACCCGCCACAGTGCCTTTATACAGAGCCAGCGGGGGATCGCTCAGGCGGACGAAGACGCGCACCTTCTCGCTGCGCTCTGGCTCGCTCACGATCTTGGTCACCGGATTGCCATCGGCATCGGTGGCCCGGTTGAAGCGCGGCTTGGGCCCGTCCTGGGCCGGGGTGGCGACGGCAAAGGGCGCCAGCCCCAGGATCATGGTCAGGACGGTGAGCACCGCCAGCAGCCGGAATAGGGTCGTTCGCTTCATGGTTGACCTTCCTCCTTGATTTCTTTCCTGGTAGGGAGCCAGTTGGTGAATGCCCTCGTTTGTCATGCCGAGCGTGAGCGAAGCATGTCAACGCTGCGTGGAGACTATTCGCTGTCGCTCAGGGTGACAGGGGAGGCACTCACCAACACACCGCAGGTGGAGCAACCAGCAGGAATCTCTGGCCAGGCAGGCCAGGCAGCCAGGGGCATCACCTCCTTGCAGAGATGGCATGACAGGGGAGAAGGCACCCGCCGCGCGCCGGCACGGGCTGGGGTACAACACAGTGCCCGCTAACAAACCAAAGCAACACGGCTCTCTCCTTTGAGAGTTGATGGGCGGTGCAACGGCGATCCTGATTACCTGGATGGCGGCGCATAGGCGCAATGCATGGCTTGTCAGGACACCTCGATTATAACGAGGGCGTTTAGTATTGTCAAGGGGTTTGCGCAGCAATGTCAGGGCCTCTGCAAAGTCAGCTCAACCTGCCGTACGTTGGCGGAACCTGCGGCAGGTTTTCCGCTCGCCCCCCGCGACGTCGCACAGGCCCTGGCAGCACTGCGTGGAAACACAAACAGAGAGCCGAGACCGATGTCTCGGCTCTCCGTGTCTAGAAGAGGGCGGATTATTGCCGCGAGGCGCGCATCTGTTCGAAGCAGGTGCTGCAGTAGACGGGGCGGTCGCCACGAGGCTGAAACGGTACTTCGGCGGGGCCGCCGCAGTTGGCGCAGGTGACCACGGTCATCTGGCGCGGGCCTTGCCGCTCCGCTCGTCGCCGGGCGCGGCAACTAGGGCAGCGGGCAGGATCGTTCATCAGGCCCTTCATGGCGAAGAACTCCTGCTCGCCGGCGGTGAACACAAAGCTCGCGTTGCAGTCACGACAGATAAGGGTCCTGTCGGCGTACGCCATTCGCAGACCTCCTTTTCCCATGGTTAGTTGGCCATTGTTTGGTCTTCGTCGAACGGGCGCGCCACAGGACCCCTTCCTCATGCCGTACCGTGCCAGGGCCAGCAGGTTGCGCTACCAGCGCGAGACCGAACCTGTACCACCGATTGTATAGTATACATCAAGTACAAGGGGAAATGCAATACCTTTGTGCCAACAATTACAGATTCGTCCTCAGATCACCATCCGTTCGTAGACCCTCTCCAGGCTCATCTCCGGGCTAACCGTCTCGGTAGAAAGCAGGGTCAGGGTCGCCGCCGACACGCCGATGCGCATGGCCTCGTCCACATCCATGCCATTCTCCAGGCCATACACCACGCCCGCCGTCAGGGCATCGCCGGCGCCTGTGGCGTCTACCACGTCTACCCGGATGGCGGGGATGTGCCCGGAGCGAGAGCCAGCCGCGTAGAAGAGGCCCTCCGGTCCCAAGGTAATCACCACCACCTCAACGCCACAGGCGCGTAGGTGCTGGGCCGCCCGGGCAGCGTCGGCCATGCTGCGCACAGCGACCTGGCCGCGGCACAGGATCTCTGCTTCCTGGGCGTTGGGTGTGATAATGGTGTAATCGCACAGGCGCGGCAGGAGCCGCTCGGCCAGTTGCACTGAGACCGGGTCCGCACAGACCGGCACGGCGGCTTTCTTGGCGATGTTCAGCACGGTATCCAGCGTCTTGACGCTGAGATTCGTGTCCACCGCAATCATGCGCGCCCGGCTGAGGAGTTTGGCCCGGACGCGCACATAGGCTGGCGTGAGGAGCTCGCAGATGCGCATGTCGTCAATGGAGACGGTCATCTCGCCCCTGTCGTCCAGCACGGCAAGATAGGAGCCCGAGCGACAGGTCGGGCAGAAGAGAACGTGGCTGGTGTCCACCCCGCCGGCTGCCGTCTGCGCCACGATCTGGTGGCCAAAGGCGTCGTCGCCGACGGCGGCCAGGAGCGTCGTCGGCACACCCAGGCGGGCCAGGTTCTCGGCAATGTTGCGGGCCACGCCGCCGATGGAGAGGCGGATGTCGCCAGGATTGGAGGTGGCAGGGATGAGGGGGGCGAAGGGGCGTCCCTTGATGTCAATGCTGGCCGCGCCGATGACCACGACCTGGGGGCTGACAGGTGGCCTCATGGGTCTCTCCTCATATGGCGGTGTCGGCAATCATGCTGCCCGTGCTGCTGCGTCTCCGCTGGAGGGCTTGGCGGCGTCGCTGGCAGCAGGCGTCTCCGCCGCGCCGCTACCGCCTATCCGAAGCTCAGGCACGCCCAGGAGAAACTCCGGCGGCTGAGGTGCCATGACTTTGGTGCCATCGCCACGCGCCATCTGGTCCAGAGCCTCGATGTAGTGCAATACCTCGATGTAGCGAGCAGCCAGGAAACTGCGGGCATCACTGCGCAGATCCCCGCCAATCGTCTCAAGGACCCGATTCAGCATGCCTGCCCAGGCTTCCAGCCGTGCCTGTTCGACTTGGCGAATGGAGTCAGCCTTGGCCTCGGCTTTGATGCGCTCGAGTCTGGCATCCTTCTCTGCCTTCCGTTCGGCGTTGATGCCCTGGAGGATCTCGTCCTTCACGTCGAGTTTCGTCACTTGCACGGAATTGATGCTAATGCCCCAATCCTGGACCAGGAGAGACAGCTCCGTCTGTATGCGTTTGTTGAGGTCCTGCCGTGAGCGTGGCGCTTCGCCCATGCCCAGGATATCTGATGGCAACTGCATGCCAGCCACCACGCTGTGAACGGCGGCCTGTATCTGGCTCTTGAGGGCCTCCTCCCAATTGTGGACGTTGTATACGGCGCGCCGGATGTCCTCGTCCTTTGGCCCCACCTGGTAACGCACGATCACAGAGATGGACGAGAGGGAAACGCCCCCCACAGCGCGTACATTGTCGTGGCAGCACTCCACGATCCGTTCGTGGGTGGCCACCTGGGTGCGCACACGGTCGGTGAGCGGTATGAGCAGCACGGTCCCTGGTCTGGCAATCCCATGGAAGCGCCCTGCCCGTTCGATCACGGCCACGTGCCCCTCTGGAACGTAGTGAACCGAGCCAAGCAGCCGGTAGGACAGCAAGAATCCCATAACGACGATCGCCAACGCCACCAGGGTCGCCAGATGGCCGCGCGGCACAATCCAGCGCAGGAAGATCATCTCTACGAAAAGGCCGCCCAGGATGAAGATAAGGGCCAGGTCCACGAGGATCAGCATGCGTTTCATTGTTGCACTCCCAGGCAGAGAACCAGCCTAATGGTCTGTAGCATTTGCTGGACAGGGCTAGCGAGCAGGCGGCCGCTTCCCCCTGCCCCGCGCCCCGCTGGCCTTCGGGGCGGGCTGCCTCGCCAGGCGCGGGGGCGCTCGGTGACTAGGGGCAGCCGCAGGCGGCGCAGCACAGGCGGCGCAGCCCGGACAGATCACGGCTCCTCCCTTGCGCGGGAGCTGCTCTACCGGTACATCCAGTCGGCTCTTGCCGTCGCCGAAGTCCACCGTCGCCGTGCCCTTGAGTACGTTGTGAGCCGTGATCACACCGCGTCCCGCGCTCACCACCACTTCTTCTCCCACCTTGGGTAGGCCCTGTTTGGCCTGGGCGTAGGCCTCGTTCTCATAGGAGAGACAGCAGAGCAGACGACCACAGAGCCCCGTGATCTTGCTGGGATTGAGGGGCAGGTCCTGCTCCTTGGCCATCCTAATCGAGACGGTGGGGAAGTCCTCCAGCCATGACGAGCAGCAGAACTGCAGGCCGCACATACCCAGACCGTCGTGGACCTTGGCCTCGTCACGGGCGCCAATCTGGCGCAACTCGATGCGGGTCTTGAAGATACTGGCCAGGTCTTTGACCAGCTCGCGGAAGTCCACCCGACCCTCGGCTGTGAACGAAAAGGTGAGACGGCTGCCGTCGAAGCTGTAGTCGGCGTCTACCATCTTCATGGGTAGGCCGTGGGCGGCCACCCGCTCCCGGCATGTCTCCAGGGCGGCCTCCTCCTGTGCCCGATAGTACTGCTGGAGCAGGATATCCTGGCGGCTGGCCCGGCGCAGGACGGGCTTCAGCGGCTCCGTGACCTGGCTTTCCTGCACCTGGCGGGGAGCAATAACGACCCGTCCCACCTCGATGCCCTTAGATGTTTCCACGACGACATACGCGCCCACCTGCAGGTCAGTGTGGGCCTGGGGGTCGAAGTAGTACACACGCCCAACGCGTTTGAAACGAATACCAGCGATGGTTACCATCTATGCCCCTGCCTACCGACATCTGCTCATAGATTGAGATAGCGATACAGGCGCAGCGGCTCTTTCTTGCCCTTGAGATACACGTCGGCCGTGAGCATGAACTGACCCCAGGCCAGGGTCCGATGGCCGAACTGGGTCTGGCGATTGGTCACTTCCACGTCGGGCTGCGGGAAAGTCGGATGCAGGTGATAGACAACCCGCTGCACTTTGTCCAGGCTGGCATCGTCATCAGCATCGAGGCTGATCGCGACGGAATACCACTCGCGGTTCTCACGGTCGGTGTGCGCCTTCTCGGCCCAATGGACAATGTAGAAAACGTCACCCTCTGCTGTGCGCGGCACCGGGTCCTCCCGCTCCTCCTGGCTCGTTTGAGGCGGCGCCGACGCTAGCTTCTCTGCGTCCGATGGCCCCAGCTTGATGCCGCTAGGGCCTGCCTCAAAGGCTGCACCCCTGGCGATGCGCTCCTCGATGGCGCGCAGGATACCGGCGATATAGGCGCGGGTGGCGATGAGGAACAGCGCCAGGAACACTGGCCAGATGAGGCTCTGCAACAGGGGCACCCAGTCTTTGACAGTCACGCGTCTATCTCCTCTGGGGCAGGCTCAGCAACAGCACCTCCAGGGCCAGGCGCGGATTGGCGTTGCGCTGCAAGTGCTGGCGGGTAGCGTTGATGCTGCCCAGGCAGCGGATGACTTCGCCGGACGGATACCTGGCGAGCCCACTGCGCAGGTCATCCGTGCGATCTGTGTTGGTGACGAGACCGGGGCAGCCTTCCTGGACCAGGAGCAGGTCGCGCCACCAGGTAGCCCACAGGTCCAGTGTGTCATAGACCAGGTCGCGGCTGTCCTGCCCCCGGGCGAACTCCTCGCTCATGGCGGCTGCTTGAGCCAGGCGCTGGCTACGGCTGGCGCTGGTCAGGTGCACGAGGGCATCCAAGCGTTGGCGGCGGTCGGCAAGAATGCCCTCGTCCTGGGCGGCACGCACCGCCCAGCCCAGGCGTCCTCCGCTCAGATGGGCGAGCAGTCCCGCGTGCTCCGGCGTGAGGCCGAACCGTTCCATCAGGGCCATCCGCGTTTCCTCGCGCGCCAGCGGGCGGAGGGGGAATACCTGGCAGCGAGAGACAATGGTGGGCAGGAGCAGGGTGACATCGGTCGCCGTGAGCACCAGAACGACCCGGGCCTGCGGTTCTTCTAGGGTCTTGAGCAGGCAGTTGGCCGCCGCGTCGCTCATCTCGTGGGCGTCGGCGATGATGCCCACGGCCCAGCGGCCGTTGTAAGGTTTCAGGCTGACCTGGTGCTGCAGCGCCCGAATCTGGTCTATGCTGATGTCACGTCGCTCTCTGGCTTTGCCCGGTGTGCGCTGCGTCTCGATGAGGTGAACATCAGGATAAGCGTCGTTGGCGATCAGCTCACACGGGCGACAATGACCACAGGGTCGGGCCGCCACGTCTGGGGCCAGGCAGTGTAGGGCGCGGGCGAAGGCGCGGGCTAGGGTACGCTTGCCCACACCCGCGGGGCCGACAAAGAGGAGGGCGTGGGGCACGCGGTCCTGGGCGATGGCATGACGCAGGGCGTCCACAGCCCATGTGTGTCCTATGATGCCCCACGTTTGATCGTCCATATTCCCACCCAGACGGGGCAAGACGCCACGCTCCCCCTCAGGCCTTGCCCTCTGCAGCGGATTATACCACACTTGCTGCACCTTGTCACCGCCATGAGAAAGCAGGCGCAGGGCCTGTGCAAAGTCAGCGCCAACCTGCCGCAGGCCGGGAAGCGGGAGTTTTGTTGTCTCGCCGCGACTTTGCACAAGCCTCGAAATGTGGTATACTCCGCTCTATGGCCGCTCTCCACGGGGACAGATCCTGATGAGGCGATCAGGATCACAAGTCAATATGTGTTCTCCGAGCCTGGGAGCCTACAGCGCATGCGCTATGGTTTGCCGGGTCGGACCCTGAGCGTATCTCAGGGGACTGCCAAGGTTCCCCCTCGGCAGCCGTGGGTAAGGGGGGAAACGCCCTTGCCTCCTCGTGTTGGGAAAGGAGACGACATGACTGCGCGCGTCGCACCGACGCGCCATCGCCGGCTATCCCATGCGAGGATGCCGGCGATTGCCTTTTCTTGCTAGGGTGCTGCGAACGCATGAGGTCTCATCCGTCGAGAGACAGACAGGCAACGATCGTTCTCCTCGTGGGGCCGTCGGGCTGTGGCAAGACAACCCTGTGCAGCCGTATTGGCAGCCGCGCCCGGGCGCGAGGGCTTGCTGTGGCTGGCATCGTCACACCACCGCGCCTGCTGGGCAAGCGCAAGGTGGGCATAGACGTGGAGGACGTGAGGAGCGGCGAGAGGCGTCCCCTGGCGGAATGTAGCGGCGACACCGATGGCCCATCCACCGGGGCGTGGTCTTTCCACGCCGCTGCCCTGGCCTGGGGTGCGGCGGTGCTGCAAACAGCGACACCCTGCGATGTGTTGCTCATTGACGAGCTTGGCCCTCTGGAATTGCTACAGGGAGAAGGGTGGGTGAGCGCCCTCGACGTGCTGCGGGGCAGCGCCTATCGCCTGGCAGTAGCCGTCGTCAGGCCTGAGCTGGAAGCACGCTTGCGCCATCTGCTGGGCGCACAAAGGGTTGACCACAAGCCTCTTGATGCCGGTCATTCTGAGCGGAGCGAAGAATCGCATGGAGAGATGCTTCACTCCGTTCCCTGGCCTGCGGCTCGCCAGGGCAGGCAGCATGACACAGGCTTTCTGCATGGCCAACCACCGCAGCTAATGACTCTGGCGGTGACAAGGGAGAACCAGGATATCTTGCTCGGGCAGATTGCGGCCCTTCTTGGAGACGAGGCATGATCCAGGTCGAGCAACTGACGGTTCAATACGGTGAGCAGCCGGCCCTTGACAATATCACTCTGCATGTCGCTGCGGGCGAGTTTGTGTTGGTGACTGGCCCCTCGGGCTGCGGCAAGAGCACGCTGGCCCGCTGCCTCAACGGCCTGATTCCCCAAACAATCCCTGCCGCCATGTCCGGACGCGTCGTCGTAGACGGGCGGGACACAACAGCCTGTCCTGTGGCTGATCTGGCGACGTCCGTGGGCCTGGTCTTCCAGAATCCAGCGACGCAGCTCTTCAACCTGACAGTGGATGACGAGGTGGCATTCGGCCCGCGCAACCTGGCCGTGGACGAGGCCGAGGTCCGCCGCCGGGTGGACTGGGCGATAGCCGCCACCGGTATCGGCAGCCTGCGGGGCCGCTCCATCCGCGCCCTGTCGGGCGGGGAACAGCAGCAGGTTGCCATCGCGGCCGTGCTGGCTATGGGGCCTCGCGTCCTCGTGCTCGACGAGCCGACGGCCAGCCTCGATGTGCAAGGCACCCGCGATCTGCTGGCCACTCTGACCAGACTCAACAGGGACGAGGGGGTGACGATTATCGTCATCGAGCACCGCCTGGGCGAGGTGGCGCAGCGCGCGAGCCGCACCGTCATCATGGACCAGGGGCACATCGTGGCCGATGGCCCCACGTCCTTCGTCTTCGGCCGGCGCGATCTGTTGCGTGACTTGGGCCTGCGCCGTCCGGCAGAAGAGGTGCAAGACGACTGGCAATCCCTGCTGATCCCCAATGGGCAGCCATGCAGCCCTCCCATGGTCGAGATGCGGGATGTGGAGGCAGGATACGGCGATCGTGTCGTGCTGCGGGGAATCAATCTGACGCTGTATGCTGGCGAGCTTGCCGCCCTGGCGGGTGACAACGGGTCGGGCAAGAGCACTCTGGCCAGGGTGCTGGCGGGCCTCATCAAGCCGCGACGGGGAGCGATCCGCATGGGCAATGGTCATCGCCTGCTGCCTGGTCGGGACATCGGGCTGCTCTTTCAGAACCCGCTGCACCAGCTCTTCTGCGACACGGTGGAGCAAGAGGTGACCTTCGGCCCATACAACTTCGGCTGCCTGGAGTCGGACACCCTAGGCCCGGTTCTAGCCGCCACCGATCTCACCACCCTGCGCCAGCGTGCCGTCCATGGCCTGTCAAGCGGCCAGCAGCAGCGGACAGCCCTTGCCGCCGTTCTCTCCCTGAGACCGCGCCTTGTCATCCTGGATGAACCGACTATGGGCCAGGACTGGCGCCACCTGAGCACGTTCATGGATTTCCTGGTCACCT
Organism: Chloroflexota bacterium; assembly: GCA_034431995.1. Lineage (GTDB taxonomy): Bacteria > Chloroflexota > DTOL01 > DTOL01 > DAOUCN01 > DAOUCN01. The sequence continues at coordinate 11,313 of DAOUCN010000406.1, forward strand.
TGAACAAGACCGGGTGCACCGTTCTCCTGATCACCCACGACTACAAGCTTGTGTACCACTACGCGCAGCGGGTGCTGCTTCTACGTGAGGGGCGTATCATCGCCGATGGTAAGCCGGCCGGGCGGCCACCGGCACAGTAATCCTTCAAGGAGGATCACGATGCGATTCACGATTCGCGATTTGGTGTACATTGGTGTCTTCGGTGCCCTGTGGGGTGCAGTGGAGACGACGATGGGTTCTGTCCTGCACGTTCTGAACGTGCCTTTCTCTGGCGTGGCGTTGACCGGTATCGGCATGACCATCGCTCTGATCGGCCGCCTGTTCGTACCCCGCGCCGGTTCCCTGCTCTTCATCGGCCTGGTGACCGCTTTCTTGAAGCTGCTGAGCATCGGCGGTATCGTGGTGAACCCGGTGATCGGCATCCTGGCGGAGAGCATTTTGGCCGAGGTGGCCCTGACCGCCCTGGGTCGTCCCCGGCGTTTGAGTTTCGTCGTCGCCGGAGGCATGGCGACCTTCTGGCCCTTCGTCCATCCCTTCTTCACCCAGGGGATTCTGGCAGGCGGCGGCATCTTGACCATCTACAAGCGGACGATTCAGAATGGGGCCAGAGTGTTGGGATTTGATCCGTCGGCGGTGTTGGTGATCCTGGCCGCTCTCATCGTCATCCATGTCACCATTGGCATCGTTGCCGGGCTGGTGGCCTGGGATGCCGGGCGCGTCATCCAGGCCCGGCTGCGGCCCTCTGTCACGAAAGCGAGAACATGACAGCTCGTGTACTGGCGCTGCTTGGGCTGAGAAGCCAACGGCGACTGGGCACGCTCGGCCTGCTGGCCTGCCTGGTCTTTGGCATGGCAACGGCAATCCTGGCGCAGGGATGGCGCGTCGCTATCGCCTGCGGCCTGGCCCTGCTTCTCTCCCTTGTCTTCTTCCCCGTCGCACTCTCGGTGCTGGCGAGTAGGCGCTATTGGCTGTTCATCACGTTCCTTATATTGCCGGCTGTGCTGCTCTTGGGACCAGGGACGTGGGCTGTGGGGCCAATCACGCTCTCGGCCCAGGGGCTTGAGACGGGCGTGCGAATGGCCCTGCGCGCCACCGCGCTCATCGTGGCTGTCACGGGCTTCGCTGCCTCGGTGTCGGTCAGCGATCTGGCGAGCTTGGTAGAGGGAGCTGGCCTACGGGGCTTGGGCTTTGCCTTGGGCGTGGCGGTGAACATGCTACCCACAATTCAGGAGATGACAACCAACGCCTATCAGGCCCTGCGCTTGCGGGGAGGGTTTCGCCGCCGTCGGTGGCAGGCAATCAGGCTCCTGCTGGTCACGGTCGTCGTCAATAGCCTGCGCCATGCCGACGACATCGTCGGCGCCGCCGAAGCCAGGGCGTTCTCGACGGTGCGTGCGCAGCCCCAGCGTATCCCGTGGCGGGCAGAGGATGTGGCAGTTGCGGTCGTCCTGCTGTTCACCGCAGTAGTTGTGGCCTGGGCGTAGGACAAGAACCTCCCGCAGGCCGCGCAACCTGCGGGAGTCGCCTTGCCTTAAGCTGTGCGAATGCGTATAATAGCGGTTGGCGGAAAGGCCATGCTACTGCCTATCTATGCCGCATGAGCGCAGCCACCACCGTGAGAACCAAGACCGGAGACGGAAAAGAATGGCCACTAGGTATGACGCCGTTGTGGCCGGGCACATCTGCCTCGATGTGATCCCCGACCTGTCCGCCGTCGCGGGGCAGACGCTGGAGACGGTCCTGTCGCCTGGCCGCCTGACAGAGGTAGGCCGGGCGTCTCTCAGCACTGGCGGTGCCGTCTCTAACACAGGGCTGGCGCTCAACAAGCTGGGCATTCCGACGCGCCTGATGGGCAAAGTAGGCGACGACGTGTTGGGCCAGGCTGTGCAGCAGATCGTGGCCGCCCACGCCCCGCAGGCCGGCGGCATGATCGTTGACAAGCGAACAAGCAGCTCCTACACCATCATCATCAACTTCCCGGGCGTAGACCGTATCTTCCTGCACTATCCGGGCGCCAATGACACGTTCTGCGCTGCGGATGTGGACTACAGCCTGCTAGCCCAGGCGCGCCTGTTCCACTTCGGCTATCCCCCCATCATGCGCATGATGTACCAGGACGATGGGGCCGAACTGGTCGCCATTTTCCGTCGGGCCAGAGAGGCGGGTGTGACAACGTCCCTGGACATGGCCTTGCCCGACCCCTCGTCCCCCGCCGGCCGTGCCGACTGGGTGCGCATCCTGACACGGGTTCTGCCTCTCGTAGACATCTTCCTGCCCAGCATCGAGGAAATCCTGTACATGCTGCGGCGTGAGACGTATGATCGCCTGATGCAGAAGGCCGGCAAGGGCAGCCTCATTGAGCTGGTCACGCCCGACTTGCTATCGGGTCTGGGCAGGCAAGTGCTGGACATGGGCGTGAAGATCGTCGTGCTCAAGCTCGGTGAGCGCGGGCTCTACCTGCGCACCGCCAGCCGGGCGGCGCTGGAGCAACTGGGACGCGGCAGACTCTATCACCCCGCCGAGTGGGCCGACAAAGAGCTATGGGCGCCGTGCTTCCTAGTCAACGTGGTGGGCACTACCGGCGCGGGAGATGCAACCATCGCCGGTTTCCTGGGTGCCTTCCTGCGGCACATGTCGCCGGAGCAGGCCGCGACCATGGCGGTGGCCGTTGGCGCATGCAACGTGGAAGCCGCCGATGCCCTCAGCGGCATCCGCTCGTGGGAGGAGACCCTGGCGCGCATTGCCGGAGACTGGGATCGCCGCCCCATGGTGGTGGACGCGCCCGGCTGGCAGTACGACGATGAGACACGGCTGTGGGAAGCAAAGAGAGCCTCTCCTGGAGGGACAGAAGGATAGGCATGGCACTGACAGGTAGACGGACGTTCGTTGGCTTTGGCTTCGGGCCGATTCAGGCCGGTCTCTTCCTGAATGAAGCGTTTCAGACGGGGGTTTTCGGGCGGCTGGTGGTGGCCGAGGTTGTCCCCGCTCTGGTGGCGGCTGTCCGCGACGCCGCCGGCTTCTTCACCGTCAATGTTGCCTACGCCGACAGGGTGGAGCACTGCCGGATAGGCCCCGTGGACATCTGCGATCCCGCGCGAACCGCGGATCGTGAGGTTCTGGTGGCGGCCGTGGCTGACGCCGAGGAGATGGCAACGGCCGTGCCCAGCGTTGATAACTACCGCTCACCAGGGGCGGGGAGCATTCATCGCCTTCTAGCCGAAGGGCTGCGGCGCAAGGCGGCAGCAGGCGGGCCGCGGGCCGTGGTCTACGCTGCCGAGAACCACAACCACGCGGCGGAGATCCTGGAGTCGTGCGTCCTGGCGGAGATCCCTGAAGTCGAACAGGCGGCCGTCCGTTCCCGCGTGCGTTTCCTGAATACCGTTATCGGCAAGATGAGCGGCGTCATCTCTGACCCCGACCAGATGCGCGAGCACGGCCTGCAGCCGATTGTGCCGGGCTACGGGCGGGCCTTCCTGGTGGAAGCCTTCAATCGCATCCTGATCTCGCGCATTCGCTTCGACGGCCCTCACCCTAGCCCTCTCCCAGGGGGAGAGGGGAGGGGTGAGGGGTCGTTCCAGCGCGGGATTCGGGCCTTTGAGGAGAAAGATGACCTGCTGCCCTTCGAGGAAGCGAAGCTGTACGGCCACAATGCCACCCACGCCCTGGCCGCCTACCTGGGCATCATGGGCGGGATACAGCGCATCGCCGATTTGGCCGCCGTTCCAGGCATGATGGGGTTTCTGCGAGACGCTTTTATTCAGGAATCGGGCGAGGCGCTGGTGCGCAGGCATGGCGGCAAAGACGACCTGTTCACCCGAACAGGCTATGCCGCCTATGCCGACGATCTGCTAGCCCGCATGACGAACCCGTTTCTTCTCGATACCGCCCAGCGGGTGGGGCGCGACCCGGCGCGCAAGCTGCGCTGGGATGACCGGCTGATCGGCACCATGCGCCTGGCTCTGGCCCAGGGCATCGAGCCCTGGCGCTATGCCCTGGGGGCAGCGGCGGCGGGTGTTTTTGTGGACGGATCTGTTCTCGGGGGCAACACGGCAGCGGCGGCCATTCTCGATCCCCTGTGGCGAGAAGGGGCGCCGGACGGCGGCGAGCGACGATTGGTGCTCGGTCTGGTGGAGCAGGCGCTGGCCCGCCTGCGTGCCTGGCGCGCCGCCGGATTCCCCGACCTCACCACGATGCACGACTGAGGCGATGTCAGCAGCGCCAGATGACAGAGAGGTTAGCACGATTGCGACACAGGTCATTGCTCCAGGAAAAGCCATGCTGATTGAAACATCCACGCCTGCGTTGACGTTGCGCCCGTGCTGACCCGCCGTCTGCCCCGCGAGCGGGCCATGATACGGCCACCACCCGCGCCGACGGGATGATCAGGATCATCATCGAGATGCCAGGATACAGGGGGTTGTCGCAGCCATGACCTAAACCGAGCGAGGAGCGCGCAAACTGGGTGAACCCGCAATACCTGCAGTGAACAAGAACGGGAGGACGAGCATGAGCAGAACGAGCAGACTGAATGCCATCGAGCGTATCACCGCCTGCGGTGTCGTGGCCATCGTGCGCATGGATGATTCCGCCGGCCTAGGGCAGGTGGCGCGCGCCATCAAGGAGGGCGGCGTGGACGTGATCGAGTTCACCATGACCACGCCGGGCGCCTTGGACATCATTGAGCAGAGCAGTGCGGCCCTGGGCGGTAGCGTGCTGTTGGGCGCGGGCACGGTGCTGGATTCGGAGACGGCTCGCGCCGCTATCCTGGCGGGCGCGCGCTTCCTGGTGACACCCACGTTCAATCCCGCCGTCATCACCATGGCCCATCGCTACGATGTGGCCGTCATACCGGGCACCTTGACGCCCACGGAAATGCTTACTGCGTGGGAAGCCGGGGCCGACCTGCTGAAGATCTTCCCGGCCACCGCCTTCGGACCCCAGTACTTGAAGGACGTACTGGCGCCTTTGCCCTACCTGCGCCTGGTGCCCACCGGTGGCGTATCCCTGGACAACGTGGAAGCCTTCATACGGGCAGGCGCTGTGGCCGTGGCTGTCGGCTCCAACCTGGTGGACAAGCGGTTGGTCAAGGACGGGCGATGGGACCAGCTCTCCCAGTTGGCCGCCCAGTTCGTCGCCGCGGTGCGCAAGGCGCGGGCGTGAGCAGGGAGCAGCAAGTTGTGAGCAGCGAGCAGCACATGGCCCGAACGGGCCAGAGGCAGTTGTGAGCCAGCCTCCCGCGCATTCATCGAACCCACGGGAGGCGGGCTCGTAGGCACCTACCCCCCTGCAATCATGTCCACAAAGTGGACAATGTCGTCGCGGCCGATCGTCTCGTCGAGCCTGAGGGCTTCGCCATCGCGGATGGCAACAGCGGCCTGGGGGTTGATACCCAGGCGCTGCATCACCTCGCGCACTGTCAGGCTTTCCTTGAACTGCCACTCCTTGCCGTAGACGACAATCCTCACGTGTCTGCACCCCTCATGTGCACTCGTCGAGGAGCCAGTCCAGGCCAAGCTCTATCAGCTTGGCAGGCGTGGGCAGGCCGGTTGCTGGATCCCACCCCAGGAGACGATAGGTCCAATCACGCGCCGTGAGCCATGCTGCGCGATCAATGCCGCCATCTTTGTGGACGCCCGTTTTCGTGGGCTGGAAGAAGCGTGGCGGCAACATATCATCCTCAAAGGGGACGCGGCAGCGATGATTGAAGATGCGGCCCATGGCCAGGGCGCGCTGGCCCACTTTGTGC
>DAOUCN010000407.1:0-3690 GCA_034431995.1 Chloroflexota bacterium
CACCATGCCACCGGGAGTCACGTCCCCGGTTCCGCCAAATGCTTCGCCCCTACCTGTTCCGACGGCCCCAACGGACATGAACAGAATCCCGTGGACGCGGTTGGGCATCACGACGAAGAGGTCCAATTCCCGGTCTGAGAAATGCTGTGGGATAGCCACCCAGCACAACCGGACGAGATGGCCGTATTGGGAGAGGACTGACTTCCCGTCTGCGATCTCGCCCAACAAGCATTCGCGATTTCGCACACAGATAGTCACGAAGTAGGCTCCCACCTGAGCGTAGTCGTATCCCTTTAGGCGAATAGACCGCCGGTGGTGGACATCAGGATCGTAGCTGCCCATACCTCATCCTCCCTGTGGGGATCATGTGCACAGATGGCATCGCACACGGGCACGATCCATCGTGCCCCTACACCCTACCGACGGCGGGCCGCGCCCTCGCCCGCCGCATACACCATCGCCAGCAGCAATGCCACCTGCACCCCCATGCTGTGCACCCACAGATTGTCCAACATCTCGTGGGTGATCTTCGCCACCAACACCCCCAGAACGCCCAGGGCAACCGCTCGCGCAAGCGGAACACTGGTCGCGTCAAATCTGCCCCCTCTCCCTACGGGGGAGAGGGCCGGGGTGAGGGTTCGCACCGTCCGCCAGCACGTCCATAGGGCAGCCGCCAAGAAGAACAGATATGCCGCCAGACCCACCAGCCCCGTCTCTGCCGCCACGTTCAGCAGCACGTTGTGGGCATGGCCCAGGGGGTCCTTCCATCCCGCAAGGGCATAGCGCGGGTATGCCGCCGCGTAGTTGCCCGCGCCATAGCCGAACCACGGCCGATCATTGATCATGCCCCAGGCCGCCTGCCAGTGGGCCATGCGCTCCACCACGGCAAAGTTCTCGTCCGTGATCTTAACACCACGCACATCGAAGACGCGGAAATAGGCGGTGACACTGCTCAGCCGTTGCGTCACAGCCGAGGGCAACAGGTTGGCGCCGCCCAGAACGAGCAGCCATGCTACCACCAGTACGCCAACCACGCTGAAAATCGCCGTGCGCCGGCTGTGCAGCAGGCTGATCACCACGAAGGCGACGGCGCAAGCCACCCAGGCCCCACGCGACAGGCTCATGAGGAGGGCAGAGCCGGTGATGAGCAGGAACAGAACACAAAACGTGATGCGTGATGCGTGATACGTGATGCGTGATGCGTGAAGACGCGATTCGTCCGCTTGGGGGCGGGAGATAGCGGCGAGCAGGAGGGCGTAGCCGAGGGGGAGGGACAGGTTCAGGAAACCTGCGTAGGGGTTGGGCTGGCCAAAGGTGCCATGGGCGCGCAGGAAGCGGCCGATGAGGAAGCCCTCGGGGCCGGCCCCAAACAGGAACTGGTAGATGCCTAGAACGGCCTCGGCCAGCCCGGCCAGCAGCATGAGCAGGACCAACGTCTCCACGGCCCCCCTTTCCCAACGGAGAGGGCCAGGGCGAGAGGGAACCGTCTGCACACCGCCCCTTTTCCTACTGCTTCGCTTAGCGGATTGGTCATTCTGAGAACCCCATACCCCCCAGTTGGCGGTACGCGTGGGCGGAGAAACCTCGCTGTCGCGCGTGTCATGCTGCCTGCTCCCTGGACTGCTCAGGGCAGGCTGGCACGTGGCAGGCCAGGGAGGAGCGTTCTCCGCGACGAAGCATCTCTCGTGTCCGAAGTCGAGATGCCGCGCTCCGCTCAGCATGACACAGCAGAGTTTCTGAGCAGCGAGCGTTCTGTGCCAGGGAAGAATCCCCACTTCGTGGTGGCAATACGTCGCAGCGTGAGATTCTTCGTCGCTCCGCTCCTCAGAATGACAGAGCGAAGTAGTAGCACTATCAGCCGACGCCTCGGGTGCCGCCACCGACCTACTCCAGATGTCCCTAGGACGGGCATCCTGCCCGCCGTCTCCCCATGCCTCATCACACAGGATACTCGCCGCTACTCCATAGACGACAAGAATCTCCGTCCACTTGATCAGCTCCTTGGCTGCTAGCGAGAGGGAGAGGGCATCGAAGAGGGAAAGTAGCTGAGCCGTCAGGATGAGAAGCAAGGGCAGAACCAGGGGCGCTCGCGCCATGCGCACCTGTCGCCGGATCACACCACGAGCCAGCCACGCCACCGCCACCAGCGCCACCAGCATGTCCGTCGCCGTCACCGACATGCCCGCCATCGGTACGCTACGCAGCGAGCCGAATGGGACCGAAAAGACCAGGAGATACAGGCTGATTTGGGGGCGAATCAGGGTGGAGATGAGGACACCAGCAGCCGCCAGAAGGATGGCAGCCCTAGTCAGGGGCAGGGCAGCCAGGACAATCCCCCCTGCCACAACCAGGAGCATAGTGATAACACGCGGCACAGACATCACGCGGGTGACGGGAACCTCCGACACAAGGACGCAGGACGAAAGACCAGAGACAAACGACGGACGAGGATGGACGGTGGACGAACGACGAGGATAGCGTTGCACTGATCCTCGATCTTTGGTCGCCCGTCGCCCTACTGATTACTGCCGCGCAGCGCTTCGCGGAACCAGCGAATCGTCCTGCCCAGCCCTTCTTCGACGGAGATCTTGGGCTCCCATTGCAGCAGCCGGCGCGCCTTGCTGATGTCGGGACAGCGGCGCGACGGATCATCGCTGATGCGATCTCCAAGCTCGGTGGCTGCCACATGCACGATAGGCGACGAGGAATCGGCCAGCCGCTTGATCAGGCGGGCGTATTCCAGGATGCTACGCTCATCGGGATTGCCCAGGTTGAAGACCTCACCCGTGGCGTCAGGTTCTTCGCTTGCCCTCAGTATGCCGGCCACAAGGTCCGACACATAGCACAGTGAGCGTGTCTGGCTGCCGTCGCCGTACACGGGGATCGGCCGGCCACGGAGGGCGTTCACGACGAAGTTGGGCACCAGGCGGCCGTCCTGAGGATCGCTGCGGGGGCCATATGTATTGAAGATGCGCACGATGTACGCTCGCAAATCGTACTGGCGCAGGTACGTCATGGTGAGGGATTCGGCGAAGCGCTTGCCCTCGTCATAGCAACTGCGGATACCGGTACAACTCACATTACCCCGATACTCCTCACGCTGCGGGTGTTCCAATGGCTCGCCATAGACTTCTGACGTGGACGCCAATAGGAAAATCGCCCGATTGCGCCGGGCCAGTTCCAGGAGATTGTACGTCCCCAGGGAGTTGACCAGGGACGTCTCCACCGGATGCCTCAGATAGCCGATGGGGCTGGCCGGGCTTGCCAGATGATAGATGGCATCCACCTCCAGGTCAAGGGGGACGGTTATGTCGTGCTCTAGAAGTCGGAAACGCGGATGCCCCGACAGGTGCTCCACATTGCGGCGGTTGCCGGTGATGAAGTTGTCCACGGCCAGAACCGCGTCCCCGCGTTCCAGCAGAGCATCGCACAAGTGCGACCCGATGAAGCCTGCACCTCCAGCCACCAGGACGTGCACAGGATCCTCCTGCCAAGAAGTCCGTGTTGCCGTCAGTATAGCACAGCCTGCCTCAGGGTGTCAAAGCGTCAGAGCATCACACTCGGTTCTATCTTGTGTTGCCGATTTGGGGGGAGTGTTGCTCGCCGTGTGACGTGGTTGGAGGGATGCATCTCTCCCCGCTGCCCCAGAGGCAGCAGCAAGCAACCCGCGGGATCAAACTGCCAGCGCAT
>DAOUCN010000408.1:0-6002 GCA_034431995.1 Chloroflexota bacterium
TCTCGCAGTACTCCCGCACGCTCTTCTGGAAAAGCTCTTGCTCCGTGCTGAGTCGGAACTCCATTGTTCGCCTCCGTCTTGTCATGTGGTGGGGGACATCTAGAGGAAAGGGCATGCCAACGGGCCCACTACACACCGGCGGGCCCACTATTGTCCTGGGCTATTCTACCACAGCAGTGTAGCCTGAGCAAGCACCCGGTCCAGGAGGGTGTTGAACGATGTGCTCGGCGACTGGAAGTCGCAGCAACAACGCCGCGATGCCTGCCTCCGCAGGCTGAGTCGGTCGCCGAAGGGCGACCTTAGGCCCTTGTAGGTGCAGTTTCAAACTGCTGACGCCATCCGTTCAACACCCTCCGGTCCAGCGGGCTGCATCCAAGAGTTGCGAAACTGCTTGGCACCGCACTGGGGTCAACCCGGGCTACGGGCACAAAGCCCGCTGCCGGGGGCTGGAGCTGGCCTCGGCCAGCTTGGCAAGACTAGCTCGGAGGCTTTAGCTCCGAGCGGCTCTCACGCATCCTGGCTGCACTCGGTCCAGCGGAGCACGGCGTGCGCAAAGCCACGCTGAAGGCTGGCCAGCCCTTGACGAGGGCTGTCAAGATGCTCTTGGCCCAATGGCCTGCCCACTTCGCACACGCCCCCGTGTCGCGCACCAGGGGCTTGCGCCCATGCGCCACGTATGGTATGCTCACTGCCACAAAGCCTCATCTTCCCTGTCGGGAAGGACGTGCTGCGATGTCCGCGAAGCAAGGCCAGGTGAATGATACGGTTGCTAGCTCTCTCTTGCCCCCGGCTGCTCTGTGGGACATGGATGGCGTGTTGGTCGAGTCTGGCCATTTCCACTTCCAGGCCTGGTCGCGCCTGTGCCGCGAGCAGGGCAAGATGCTGACCGAGGAGATGTTCCGCGTCACCTTCGGCCAGCGCAACGACTTCATCCTGCGCCAGTGGTTCGGCGAGGAGATGCCCACGGGGACCATCCGCCGTCTGGGAGACCTGAAGGAGGTCTACTATCGCGAGGCCGTGACCGGCCATGTGGAACCTCTGCCGGGAGCGATGGAGCTCCTGCAGGCCCTGAAAGCAAGCGGATTCCGTTGCGCCGTCGCCTCCGCAGCGCCGCCGGCCAACATCCGTCTCATTCTCCGGGAGCTGAGAGCGGAACGCCTCTTCGACGCGGTGGTGACCGCAGAGGATGTCACGAAGGGCAAGCCCGATCCTGAGGTGTATCTCCTGGCTGCGCAACGTGTAGGTGTACCTGCGTCGCGGTGCGTCGTGCTGGAAGACGCTGTGGCTGGCGTCGAGGGGGCAAAGGCCGCGGGCATGGCATGCATCGGTGTTGCCTCCAATCATCTGCCCGCAGCTCTTGCCAAGGCTGACCTGGTCGTAGGAGATCTCACGGCCGTGACGCCAATGACATTGCTCGCTCTCCTGAATGCAACGCAATAACGTGACGCATAGGGAGGACTCAACATGAGTGCATGGCATCCCCTGGCAGGCGTTCAGTCCACCAGGCGCAGCGCGGTCTTCGTCGCCCTGTTGCTTGCCACCCTACTCATCATGGTTGTGTTCCAGGCAACCAGCAGCGAGATGAGCACGTCGGCCGCACCCCAGGGCATTGTGTCGTTTGAGCTGGCTGGCACGGTGGCGAAGGCGCAGGCGATCATTGACTCCTGGAACTCGCTGGCTCGCCAGCAGGCTGCCTTTGGCCTCGGCTTGGACTACCTCTACATGCCTCTCTACTCAACGACGATTGCCTTGGCTTGCGTCTGGGTGGCCGATGCTTTGCACCGCCGCTCGCCCGGCGGGTCCGGCCTCGGCATCCTCTTGGCTTGGGGGCTGTGGCTGGCTGCTCTTCTGGATGCCATGGAAAACGCGGCGCTCTTGCGGATGCTCTTCGGCTCCGTCGTCGAGCCCTGGCCGCAAATGGCCTTCTGGTGCGCTGCCCTCAAGTTCGCGCTCATCCTGGCCGGGATTGCCTACGCCCTCGCCGGAGGCATCGGCCTTCTTGTCGCACGACTGGTGCGGAAGGGATAGGTGGGCCATGCGCCAGCTCAAGCGATGGGGAGTCTCGCTAGGGATCGTGCTCGTCTTCCTCTTCGTTGGTGGGCTTCTCGAAGAGCCATTGTCTCCCCTGACATCCTTGATGGAACGGCACCAGCAGGCTCTCCTGATGGTCATCGGCACGCTAACGGCGCTCGGTCTTGTGGCCTTCCTGGGCGGGCTGACCTATCTCATGCTGCGACCGCCGCTCGTGGACAGCGGCTCGACGGCGCCGTCTCCAGCCCGTTCGGCCTTGTCGGGTGGACGATTGCGTGCGAGTGCGAGCGTTGACGTGGACATCCCCATGCGCGATCTCAAGCAGGCTCTGCGGACTGGCGCCTGGTCGCAAGACCCCCTGTGGCGTATCTACATCATCATCATGGTGGGCGCGATGACGATGGCAATCGGCATTGTCGGCATTCTCGTGGTGCTGGCTCCGCTGCCCGTGAAGCTTCTCCTGGCTGCTGCTCTGCTGTATGCGGCAATCCGCATCGCGCTTGGTTTCGCCCAGGCGTAGAGCACTGTCAGTCTGCTCGAAATCGTCCCAAGGCCGATTGACTTCGTTCAGGATTTCTGCTATTCTCTTAGCGCTGAGGGAGCCGTCAGCGCCACGCTCAGGCCGTGCGTACCTCAAGCGGAAGAGACGCCGACATTGGAATTGGGTGACGACGCGGGAGGCAATCTGGCTGTGATACTGCTGAGCGCGTCCAGCAACAGGATCGAAGACCTTCGTCCGCTGGTGCCCCGCGCTCTACGCGTCCTCTCGGTGATCCGAGCCGGTGAAATCGTGCGCATCACCGCGTCACGCTAGCAAGGGAGCGCGCAACATGAATCGCGACCATCTCACGTGAGACCGGCTACACAATTCGGCGTCGGCCACAAGTCACAAAGACAACGACAAGGAGGTCAGAAATGAGCGCGAAGAAGATCTTGATGCTAGTGGGCGACTTCGTAGAGGACTACGAGGTCATGGTGCCCTTCCAGGCTCTGCTCATGGTCGGGCACACCGTCCACGCTGTGTGCCCAGGCAAGAAGGCGGGCGAGAAGGTGCGCACTGCCGTCCACGACTTCGAGGGTGACCAGACCTACAGCGAGAAGCCTGGCCACAACTTCACCCTCAACGCCACCTTCGCCGACATCAAGGCCGAGGACTACGACGCCCTGGTCATTCCCGGCGGCCGCGCCCCGGAATACATCCGGCTGAACGAGGCCGTGATCAAGATCGTCCAGCACTTCGCCCAGGCCAAGAAGCCCATCGCCGCCATCTGCCATGGGCCGCAGGTTCTGGCCGCCGCCGGCGCCCTCAAGGGCAAGTCCAGCACCGCCTACCCCGCCGTCGGGCCTGACGTGACAAACGCCGGAGCAACATTTGTCTCCGTGCCCGTAGACAAGGCCCACGTAGACGGCAACCTGGTTACCGCCCCTGCTTGGCCCGCCCACCCTGAATGGCTGGCCAAGTTCCTGAAGGTGCTGGGGACAGAGATCAAGCCCTAGCTGTTCATGGATGTCGCACACGGATGACACGGAACGCGCAATCCGTTGAGCATGCCTGAAGAGCGAGACGCCTACCTCGCCGTTGCTGGCCTGGAACTGGCTACGCTTTCACAGCGTGGCTCAGGGACCGCTGCACTCGGCTGCCCAATGGAGCATGATCGGCTACATGTTCCTCTTCACGGCAGCCTGGTTCGGCTGTGGCATTGGCGGCCCGCCCGGCAACATGCTCAGTGCCGACGTGGCTGCCCAGAATCAATCCGTTGCCATCGGTGCGGCCATGCTCTCCATATTCTTCTCCGTGCCAGGGTGGGCGTGCGTGCTGGTGGGGCAAGGGCGTCTGTTTGCAGCACAACTGCACCGTGAGTAACCTGGCGATAGCCTGTGGGAGCCCCACAGGTCTGCCGGTGTCGGCCAGGCAGTCGGCAAGCCGAGGGTATCCGTCTGCGCAAAACACTCAAGGGAGAACACCATGTTGAGGGCTGTCATCACCGGTGGGTTGCTGATAGACGGTTCCGGCGCCCCTGCCCGTCGCAGCGACGTGGCCATTCAGGGCGACCGCATCGCGGCCGTCGACCGGCTAGAGGCAGCGCAAGCAGAGACTGTCGCTGACGCCAGCGGTTGCGTGGTGTGCCCCGGATTCGTGGACATGCACTCCCACACCGACTTCACCCTGCCCGTCTTGCCCACCGCCGACAGCCTCGTCCACCAGGGCATCACCACCGCTGTCGTCGGCCAGTGCGGGTCAACCCCCGTCCCCCTCCTGCCTGATACTCGTGAGCACTCCATCGCCATGATGCAGTCCGACGAGTATGAGCTGCCCTGGCAGGAATGGAGCACCTTTGGCAGCTATCTTGACTATCTGCGCAAGATCGGTACCTCGATCAACGTGGTGCCGCTGGTGGGTCAGGGGACGCTACGTCAGGCGGTCATGGGCTTCACCGCCGCTGCGCCGAGCGAGGAGCAGATTGCTCGCATGCAGGCCGAGGTCGTCGAGGCACTGGACGAGAGAGCCGTCGGCATCAGCACGGGCCTCATCTACCCGCCCGGTTCTTACGCCACCACCGAGGAACTGATCGCGGTCACCAGACCGGTGGGCGAGCGGGGCGGCCTCTACTTCAGCCACATTCGCGGCGAGGGGCAGACGCTGTTGGAGGCGATCAGCGAGGCGATCCGCATTGGCAGGGAGACGGGTGCAGCCATCGAGATCAGCCATCTCAAGGCGAGCGGGCGCGCACACTGGGACAAGGCGGCGCGGGCGCTGGAGATGATCGAGGCCGCGCAGGCAGAAGGCCTAGACGTGACCGCCGACATGTACCCCTACCTGGCTGGCAGCCGCAGCCTGGTCAGCTCCCTACCGCACTGGGCACAGGAAGGCGGCAAGGAGGCGATTCTCGCTCGGCTTGCAGACGCCGAGACACGCAAGGGGATGGCTGAGGGCATGAGGGATGAGTGGGACAAGGTCTTGATCGCCTCGTCGCCGAGGAATCGAGCTCACGAGGGGCGCTACGTCGCCGACATGGCCACGGCAGCCGGCAAGCAGCCCACCGAGTGGGTCTTCGATGCCCTCCTAGAGACCGAGCTTCGCATGCAGCAGATCGCCTTCGGCATGTCTGAGGACAACGTGAGGATGCAATTGCAGCGTCCATGGGTCATGATCGGGACGGACGCCAGCGGGCGCGCCCCCGAAGGGCCGCTGTCGCGCGGCCTGCCTCATCCCCGCAGCTACGGCACCTTCCCGCGCATCCTGGGCCACTATGTGCGTGAAGAGAAGCTCATCACCCTGGAAGAGGCCATCCATCGGATGACGGGGCTGCCCGCGCGCAAGCTACACTGGCCGGATCGTGGCCTGACCAGGCCAGGGTACAAAGCAGACCTGGTGGTCTTCGATCCCCAGACGGTGGCCGACCGGGCCACCTACGAGAAACCCCACCGGTATGCGGTCGGGATTCGCCACGTTATCGTCAACGGTGCGTTCGTCATTCGCGACGGGGAACACACCGGTGAGCGCCCCGGGCGCGTGCTAGGACGGTCGTAGAAACCATCCGCTTGGCCCCGATGCCCGATGCCCGAATCCCGATACCCGACGCCCGAATGCCGATACCCGACGCCCGAGCTATCCTCCCTTCCGCCTCTTGATCTCCGCCGTCAACCGGGGGACAATTTCAAAGATGTCCCCCACGACGCCCAGGTCAGCAAAGCTGAAGATGGGCGCTTCCGCGTCTTTGTTAATGGCAATGATGTGATCAGACGTCTGCATGCCGACCTTGTGCTGAATGGCGCCCGAGATGCCGCAGGCGATGTAAACGTGGGGCTTGACCGTCTTGCCGGTCTGGCCGACCTGGTGAGAGTAGGGCCGCCAACCCGCATCCACGGCGGCACGTGAAGCGCCCCTGGCCGCGCCCAGAGCGTCGGCGAGCTCCTCTAGCATGGCGAACTTGTCCGCCGCGCCAAATCCCCGCCCGCCAGAGACGACG
>DAOUCN010000409.1:0-4621 GCA_034431995.1 Chloroflexota bacterium
GGGTATGTCGCAGGAAGACGCGACGAGCAACAGGCAACACGCAGCGCTGGCGAGAACTGCACCGCGCCGCAGGAGTCGCCAGAGACCAACGCATACGGGTCTCCGAGGAATGGCCGACTCTGACCCCGAAACCCGATACCCGATACCCGATACCCTACAAAGCCGGTGCATCATCTTCAAGCCCCCTATGTCTGTGTCCGATGGATGGATCGAAGTGTGGGTCCCCGCGCGGCGTGCCACCGTAGACGAAGGCGATGCAGGCATCCTGCGGGTCGGACTCGTCGAAGAAGACGACGCCGCACTGCACGCCCTCGCTCATCTGCCACCAGGCCAGGGCGTGGCTGACCGGCACGGCCTCGAGGTACACGACTTGCCCGCCCCAGATTTCCACGGTGGCAGTATGGCTAGCCTTGTCATAGTTGCGGATCACGCCGCGACGGATGACCACACCCAACCTCCACTAGGACTCACGGGATCGCACCCAGAGCCAGACGCTGCTGGAACAGCCCTCTGCCTTTGTCCAGGGCAATGTCATTAGCGGTGACGAGGCGGAGTGCCTCGTCCAGTCCTGCCAGCTCGTCGTTCACCGTGATCGCATCCAGCACTTCCTGCCCCACGTTGGGCTGCACGACGATGAAACCGCCGGCTGCGGCTCGCTGCCAGGCGGCCAGCTCGTCCTCGGCGCGGGCGTTGGCGGCGGCCAGCGTCGCCAGGCGACGGTCAACGATCATCGCTATGCGGTCTTCATTGCCCAGCTCAATAGCATCCCAGTCGAAAGCTTCGCCGATCAGCTCGGCATTGGGATAGACCATGATGTGGGTATACGGCTGCTCGTCCTGGCCGAAGCTGGAGGCGAGGAGGTAGTGTTGCGCCGGATCGCTGGCTAGGCCCGGAGAGGTGTAGCTGTAGGTGCTGCTGGCCGATGCCACGGCCAGATGTGCCACTGCCGAGGGCCAGCTCTCCTCCCACGTTGCGTCCATGCGAAAGATCAAGTCGCCACCCGCCATGCGCAAGAGGCCACGCACGGCTGTGGCGAAGCCCGTGCCCGGATTGATGGCGAAGCGAGGGACAGCCGTAGACCAAGCGGTGTTACCATCATCGGTGACATGGAAGCCAAAGGCAGCCAAGATAGCAGACAGGACGCCCAGCACAGTAGAGTCTGTCCATGCGTACTGCTGTCTCGCTTTCGCCCGCTCCAATATGCCCCAGCCGTCGGTAGCTGCGATGAGCACTCGGGTGTCGGGGTTCGGATAACTGGGATCGGGGGCTGACCGATACGCAAAACTTGATACCTGATACCTGCTTCCTCGCTCGTGGACGATGTGCGTGATCCAGTACGGCCGATAGTAGCTGACCTCATCGGCTGCGCTTGTCCGATAGCCCAGGCGCACGGAGACCTGGCTGCCCGCCTTGATGGCCTGATAGGTGCCCGACTGGCCGACGGCACTGTAGCGACCATCGTCATTGCGCAGGGTGATTTCAAGCCGCCCCGCTTCGTCCAGGCCCTCCGTCAGCCGAAGGGAGACCACGTCGTTGCTCACGTCGGCCCGCTGCTCACTGGTTGGGCCCCACTGAGGGGCCTTGTAGACGTAGCGACTCGTGCAGAGATAGTGATAGGTGGCGTCATTGACGGCTGTTGCCCCGTAGGCCGAGGCCATCTGGTAGGGGCGAGGAAAGAAGCTGAAGGACTCCCAGTCTGGCGTGAACACATGGCAGAGGCGATCATAGGCATTCTGGCGCGTGCTCTTCTCGATGAAGTAGATGAAGTAGTGGCTGCCAAACGTCAGTGAAATGGCTGGCCAGCGATAGGTGATGGTCTCCACGTCGGCGCGCAGAACGCTGATTGGCGCGGGCCAGTTGGCGAGGCCGGTCAGGGGCACGGTGAAAGCGGCCAGCACAGCCGGCCCGCGGCCCGGCCCAGAGGGCGGATTCTCGCGGTAGCCAGCAACGATCCAGATGTCGTCGCCGCCCCCCAGGACAGCCAGACCGTGGGTGATGGCCACATTCCCCCGACCCCAGGGCTGGGGGGTTGACCACGATCCGCCAGACTCGGCGCGGCTTGTGCAGTAGATCTGTGCGCTGCCGTGCACCCCTGCAAGCTCATCGGAGTAGAAGCAGTAGAGCGTGCCCCTACCACAGTTGAGGCTGGCAGCAAGAGAGCGAACGGCATGACCCGATGCCAGGGTCGTGACCGTAGAGGCGGCAGACCAGGACTGGCCATTGTCTGTGGACTCCCTCACTTTGATGGCGCGATTGTTTCCGGCCACGTAGAAGAGAGCCTGGATGGTGTTGCCGTCGGCGGCCAGGACGATGGGGCACGATGTAGAGATCCCCGACTCCAGGAGCGTCCAGGCTGTCCATTGCGATGGCAGGGACGGGTCCGTGATGCGCTGCGTGTAGAGGTTGCCGCTGGCGGGATCAACGCGAGCGCGCACGAGTGCGCCATCGTAGGTGTAGTCTACGGCATGGAAGCCGTCGGCGACCGTGTCCGTGACAAAAGGCGCCCAGCGCGGTCGGAAAACGCCCACATGCCGGTCGTCAACGATGACCTGGGCGATGGGGTCGGCGATAGCTGCCTTCTGCGCGGCGATCAGAGTGCTGCTGAGTGTTCTCATCGGGCATCAGGGTGTCAGGGCGTCAAGGCGTCAAGGCATCAGGGCATCCGGGCGTCAGGGCGTCAAGGCGTCAGGGCGTCATGGTATAAAGGTGTCAAGGTGTCACGAAGACGCTGCGCTGTTTGACACCTTGATACCCTGACACTTTGACACCTTGCCAGCGGGACGCCTTGACGCTTCATACATCTGCCGCGCTCCACGCCGCTCGTCCATCCACTGCCATCGCCGCCTGCCGCCTGCGATCGGCCAGGATGGCGAGGAAGCGCTCCAGGGCCCGCTGGCCCCAGGCTCGGTACTCCTGGGCGGTGCGACCGGTGGGCGTGACCCGCTCGACGGCGTAGCTCTCTCGCTCCAGGGCGGCATAGGCGGCCGCGCCCAGAGCCACTACCGGCTCGTCCTCTGGAGCAAGGGTCTTGGTGCTCTCCGTCAGGACGTGGGCCAAGGTGTACCAGACGCGCATCACATCGCTGGCAGTAGGAGCGTCGTCAACCAGCAGGTACAGCCGATTGGCGAAGACACGGAAGGGCACGAAGTGGGGCGGGTAGGCGGGATCGTCCGCATCGTAGGGCCATTCCACAGCCACGATGGCGGCGGGCCGGTTGCAGAGATCGCCGAGGGCAGATAGGTCGTAGTCGCGCACGCCATCCTCAGCGTTGATGGTCGTTGTGGCCGTGCGCGGCGCTGCCGCCGAGAACTCCGCCAGCGCCCGCTCAATGTGCCGGTTCAGCACGTCGTCCGTCCAGCGGTAGCTTTCGCTGTCTTCGTCGTGCAGGTCTTTGCGTATCTGGTTGCGCAGGTCGGTCAGAAAGGTTGGCATGGCTCACCTCGAATCGGGTATCGGGGTCAGAGTTCAGCGCCAGCTTGCTCAGCAACTGCTCCAAAGTCCCAAGTCGCTGCTCCAGGCGCGCGATCCGCCTCTCCAACATCGCTTCATAGCTCGATGGCATGTGATCCCTCCAAAGGTACTATCAGCACGCGGATTTGCGCGGAAGGTACACTGATTGGCGCGGATCTTCTTGCGTATCCGTGTTCATCCGCGCCGTTTCTGCGAGAATCCGCGTTCCACCTAACGCGGCTGCACGCCAACGATCCCATACCCCAGGCCCAGCAGGGCGGCCAGGAGCAGGCCGACGAGCGCCAGCCGGCCCGCCTGCCTCACCCGCGGCGGAATCTCCCGCCCGCCGACGCGCACGGCCAGGGGCACGATGCCCACGTCATAGCCCAGCAGCGCCAGCAGGGCCACGATCACCGCCACCAGCGCCCCGCGCACGATCTCCCACTGCTCCGGTGTCAGTTGCATGTCTCATCCTCCCCCTCAGGCGTCAAGGCGTCGGGGTGTCAGAGTATCCGGGCGTCCAGGCATCCAGGAGTCAGGACATCAGGGTATCCAGAAGTGGCGTGGCGTTGATGTTGCCCATTCTGGCGCCCGATACCCGATGCCCACCCCCGGCACCCTCTACCCTCCACCCGATACCCCATACCCGATACCTGAACCCCTACGCCACCACGGCCCCATACGCCCCACGATAGTCCAGCCAGCCGCCGCCGAAGATCCAACGCACCTTGTAGGAGATGGCGTCGTTGGTGAAGACGGTGCCCGCCGTTGGGTCATCCTGCACCAGAAGCTCCGGCGTATCCTGCCCGCCCAGATAGCCGAGCTCGATCAACTCGACCTGGCTGGGGTCGGCCAGGAGATACCAGTTGTTGGTGTCCGTGAACTGGGGAACCACGATGTACTGCGCCCGCCCTTGGAAGTAGTTGATGTCGTTGTCCGCCGTGCCGGGCTTCAGCTCCGAGTAGAGCAGGGTGAAGGCCGTCTGCTCCAGGTCGGGCGGGATCAGCAGCCATTTGCCCACCAGCCCCATGCGCTTCGACGCCGTGTCCGTCATCTTGGCGATGGCGGTCATGGCCGCGCCGAAGCTGGTAGAGTCCAGAGCCGACGTGCCCTTGTTGCCCTGATGATTGGTGGCATCGAAGACGTAGTACGTGTCGGCCATGGCGGGGCC
>DAOUCN010000410.1:0-33101 GCA_034431995.1 Chloroflexota bacterium
GACTAGACGCACCCTGCATCCTGCATCCTGGACCGTGCATCCCGCATCCTGAATCCCGCATCCCGCATCTCGTATCCCGCATCCCGCATCACGTCAGTATGATCCTCATATCCACCGCTACAGCTCCGTGCTCGTGAATCACGAGCGGGTTAACATCGAGCTCAACGATCTCAGGGAAATCCGTGACCAACTGCGAGACCCGCAGCAAGGCATCCACGGCCGCGTCGAGGTCTGATGGCTTCTCGCCGCGCACACCTTTCAGCAGGGGGAACGAGCGGATCTCCTGGATCATCTCGATGGCTTCCTGCCGCGAGATGGGGGCGACGCGGAAGGTCACGTCTTTAAGGACCTCCACGTAGATGCCACCCATTCCAAAGAGGAGCAGCGGGCCAAACTGGGCGTCTTTGCTCATGCCGATGATGACCTCTTTGCCTTGGGCCACCATTTCCTGCACTGTGCAGCCCCAGATGTCCGCATCGGGCATATAGCGGGTGGCGCGGTAGGTGATGAGGTCGAAGGCATCGCGCGCCTGGGTCGCAGTGGCAAGACCGACCTTGACGGCGCCGATGTCCGACTTGTGGAGAATGTCGGGCGATGCGATCTTGAGCACGACGGGATAGCCAATGCGGTCCGCCGCCTCGACTGCTTCGTCCGCTGATTTGGCCAGCACCGATTCAGGCAGACGCAGGCCATAGGCAGCGAGGACGTCGCGCGCTTCGAAGTCCCCCAAGGCGAGGCGTCGCTCGGTGCGGGCCTTGTCAAAGATGGCCCGCACCTTATCCTTGTCCGCTGTGACGTTGGGGATGTCCTGAACGGGTCTATCGCGCCAGTTGCGGAAACGCGACATGGCCTTGAAGGCTGCGGCGGCCCGTTCAGGGAATTGGTAGTTGGGAATCCGATGGTCATTGAGGACCTTAGCGCCAGCCTCCGTGATCGCTTCCCCCATGAAGCAGCCCAGAACTGGTTTGCCGATGCTGCCCAGGCGCTCCACGGCGTCGCACACGGCCAGGGCCGATTCCACCACCTGGGTCATAACCTGCGGCGTCAGGATGACGAGGACACCATCCACGTTGGGATCGCGCAGGGCCGCCTCGACGGCCAGGGCAAAGCGGTCGGCCAGGGCGTCTCCGAGTACATCTATCGGATTGTGAACATTGGCCGCCGCGGGCAGATGTTGGGTCAGGTGGTGCTGTGTCTCTGCCGTCAGGGATGCGAGCTTGAGTCCGGAGTGCTCAATGGCGTCGGTGCCCATGATGCCAGGCCCACCAGCGTTGGTGACGATGGCGATGCGATCCCCCGGCGGCACGGGCTGGTAGGAGAAGGCGATGGCATAGTCGAACAGGTCCTGCACGGAATAGGCTCTGATGATGCCGGTCTGCCCGAAGGCGGCATCGTAGGCGCGCTCCGAGCCTGCCAGGGTGCCGGTGTGAGATGATGCTGCCTTTGCGCCTGCCCCCGTGCTTCCCGACTTCAGGGCAATAACGGGGATACGCCGGGTGACCTGGCGAGCGATGTCCATGAAGCGCGCGCCGTCGGTCACGCCCTCCATGTAGGCGATGATGACGTTGGTGTGGGGGTCTTCGCACCAGGCTGTCAGCAGGTCAATCTCATCAACATCAGCCTTGTTGCCGATGCTCACGAAGCGGGAGAAGCCAAAGTCCCGGGCACGTGCCCAGTCGAGAATGGCTGTGCACAGGGCGCCGGACTGAGAGGTGAAGGCAATGTTGCCCGCCTTAGGCATGCCCGCGGCGAAGGACGCATTGATGGGCGTGACCGTGTCAATCAAGCCGAGAACGTTTGGGCCGATGATGCGGATGCCATAGCGCTTGGCGATGGCGATGATCTCGCGCTCCATGCGGGCGCCCTCGCCGCCTACCTCGCGGAAGCCCGCTGTGATGATGATGGCTCCGCGCACGCCCTTGCGGCCACATTCATCGAGCACGCCGGGCACGAAGCGCGCCGGCACGACGATCACGGCCAGGTCAATGGAGTCCGGCACCGTCAGCACGGACGGATAGCATGTCTTGCCCAGGATTTCCTGCGCATTGGGGTTGATAGGGTAGACCCGTCCGGGGAAACCGTAGCTGACGATATTGCTCAGCACACCGTGTCCCAGTTTCCCAGGCTCACGGGAAGCGCCGATGACAGCCACCGAACGAGGGGCGAAGAACATGTCCAGCACAGGTGTACTCCTACTCTCCGTCTCTCTGCCTATCATGAGAGGGTTCGTCAATTGCTTCACAGACGCCCTCTCCCGCCTCATGCCCGCGCCGGCCCGCCGAGGCGCTCACTGCGCACAGGCGACGGCCCTCGGCTCTTTAGAAGCTCGGCGAAGGCCTGTTCGATGGCATAGGGGCCGCCGCCCAGGCGCGTGACTTGGCAGCCGGCGGCCTTGAGCTTGTCTTCTGTTTCGGCGCTGACAGCCTGGACATCACCGACAATGATCACGCTGGCCGCCTGCAAGGCTTCGTCCACGCTGAAGCCGACGGTCGGCGTGAACGCAAGGACGTAGTCTTCGGCGAGCAGCAGGTTGGCGCGCGTGCCCACCTGCTGCGGCGGGCCAAACAGCAGATACTGAGCAATCGGTTTGACGGGCGTCTCAGGCGGTAGTGTGAATTCGAGGCTAGCCTGGTTGCGCCCGTCTACGTAGGCGGTCTGAACCAAGCCCTTGACCTCGACCGTGTAGGAGGCTGCCAGCAGAGCCGGGAATTGGAAGCGGCCCTTGCTATCCGTCAGTGTCTCTTGGCGTGTGGCGGGGCTGGTGAGGGTGACCTTGAGGCCCTGGACCGGCCGGCCTGCCGCGTCGCGCACAGTGCCCTTCACGACGCTTTCGCGAGGCCGCACATCTACCAGCGGCACGTCCAAACCAGAGGTTCCGTCCACTTGCAGATCGGGCACAGAGGTACCTGCTACTTCCAGGGTGTATGTGCCGGCGGGCAGGTCACGAAAGACGTAAGCACCGGCGCCGTCCAGGGTCGTCTGCCGTACTTCCCCCGTTGCCGCGCGCAAAATGACTGTTTGCCCTGCCTGGCCCCCTACGACCATGCCGCGAATCACGCTCTTGGCCACCAGAGGCCCGCTTGTGCTGCGCCGCCAGGTCAGATAGAATATGACATCATGGCCATCGGGGCGGCCCATGCCGGTCACCCTGTCGCTCGGTAGACCATCCACCGACACAGAGAAGGGGCCAGGGCCGTGGTCTGGCTTGTAGCTATCACCGATGCCAAAGTTGGCGGCGAACTCAGGGGTGGGTTTGTTTTCCGTCACGGCGTGCCCCGATCCGCCTGGCCAAGACAGGGTGAGCTTCTGGCCAACGAGTCTCTCGCCCTTCTCGTCCTGTACCTCGCAGTAGATGAGGCTGCGTCCGCGGGCACCAGGATCGTGGGTCGCCTTGACAAGACGCCAGTACGTGACACCCGCAGGTGGATTGGCCTTGATGACGCTCACCTTGAGCGCATCGAGACGTGCATCCCATTCCAAAGGTTGCTCGCCCGAGGCGGGCAGGGCGATATCGCGCAGGTCAGTGCTGCTCTTCCCGTCCACGTCCAGTCCCTCCCTAACCATCGTGTTGCCTATGTACAGGCTATACGTCCCTGCTGGCAAGGCAGTGAACGCGAATGCTCCCTGGTCGTCGGTGGCGGTGAAGGATTGGAAGCCCAGGGCGCGCAGGGTGATGACGAGACCGGCTCCCGCTCCCGCGATGCGTCCTAAGATGATGCTGTCCTGAGGGGAGTTCTCCAGTCTGGGCAGCGAGCGCATGGCCTCGACTGCCTTGACGGCAGGCAGTTCGCCCTCCAGCCCAAAGGCCGCGTCCCACCAATGGGTGTACCAGGCCTGGCCTTCCCAGGCAGCTGCACCGCTCCCCAGCTCGAAGTTGGCGAGGAGCCAGGCGCAGCAGGAGAAGTAATAGGCAGGCGCTCGCGTTTGCATGAAGTCAAAAATGCCTGTGGCCAGCTCGCTGTGTGCGGTGGGGGTGACGCGGGGATAGCGACGGTCGTCGCGGTTGCCGACGACAGGCCCGCCTTCCGTCGAGATGATAGGCAGTGAGCGCCCCAGGTGCTTGCGGCAGAGGGCATCGTAGTACTCAAACTCGCGGAAGCAGGTATGGTCGTCGAGGATAGCACCCACGGGGTTCGCCGTGGCGGCGCGGCGGGCGTTGATCTGCTCTATGCTTTCGCCGTCCCACGCCCAGTGCCCTGCGGCATTGTACTCGCTGGCACTGAGGGGGCGGCCTCGGCGGTTGACATCGTCGTCGGGATAGTCCAGGGGGTGGTTGATGGTGTAGTTGTGGATAGCGATCCAGGCGCCAGCGTCCAGCATGTCCAGGTGCCCCAAGGCGGCCAGTTCGCCGACCAAATCCCAGCCATCGGCGCCAAGGGACATCGCTGGCAGAGCAGGATAGCCGCCCACGGCATAGACTTCTTCGGCATCCCTCAGCCAGTTCTCGGCAACGAGGCGCCGAGCGTCAGGGGGGACCTTGCCACCGGCCCATTCCTCCACCAGGTTCGGCTCGTTGTTAACCTCGAGATAACGCACGCCGCTCTGGGCAAAAGCCCGCAAGGCGTCGAGGAGAGCGCCGTGGAGACAACCAGGATTCGGCGCAGGGCGATAGAGGCGGACGATGGGCATGATACCGTGCTTGAGCAGCTCCTCGGCCAGGGCCAGCCCCCCGTCATGCAACAGCTTGACCCAGGTGACGTTCATAGCCTTCAGCCTGGGTATCCAGACGGCGCGGATGGTCTCCATGCCCAGGGCCGCGGGGTTGCCCGCAGACCAGTGCATGCCGCGCCCGTTGTCATGAGGTGGCCGTGCGTAGTCGGACAGTTCCATCTCCGTCAAGACAGCCTATCTGGTATCTGCACGCCGATGGACAGGGCGGCTCTTGCTGGCAGCCACAGCGGATTGCTGACCCGCAGTCATTATAGCGCAAATCGGAGGATTGCGCCAGACCCTCTGCAAAACGACGGCCTGCACAAAGGCAGCTCAAGCTCCCGCAGGTTGCGTCCCTGCCCGCCTGGAGCTGTGAACTCCCGTCGTGGTCTGTGGTTGGCATCAACTGCTGGAGGTTTTCTTGGCAGGACTTGACAGGCACAGCGTATCCCATAGAATAGTGCTAGACGCCTACACTGGGCGAGGGCAAGAACGGCGGGAGAAGTGCAATGACTGTGGGTGCAGTGCCAGGTGTCATAGACTTGGGCGGTGACGACTGGCAGTTCGCTTCCGTGCCTGCGCGCCCTTTGTGGCAGTGCGATGACCTACATCTGGCGCAAGACTGGCTGCCAGCGACAGTGCCGGGGAACGCGGAAGCCGACCTCCTGTCGGCAGGTCGTCTTCCTGATCCCTATTGGGCGACCAGCAATGAGGCTGGGCGCTGGGTGGAGAACCTGGATTGGTGGTATCGGCGCGAGGCGGTCATCCCCTTGGGCGAAGGTCAGCGGGCGCATCTGGTCATGCGTGGAGTTGACTACCACTCGGCAGTGTACGTCAACGGCCGCCTCCTCGGCTGCCATGAGGGGATGTTCTCGCAACAAGTCTACGACGTCACGGATCTGCTGCGGCAAGGGGACGGGAAACTGGATCTGGCCGTGCGCCTCTGGGGCGCGCATGCCCTACCGAAGCAGAGGCTCAGCCTTTGGCAGCGCATAGGGAATGCCGTGGCAGGGCGAGTGTTCAGCAATGGCGGGCCTTTCCCCGACCGCATCGAAACCCTCAAGTGCCAGATGAGCTTCGGCTGGGACTTCGCGCCTCGTCTGCCGACGGTGGGTATCTGGGACGACGCCGAGCTCGTCGTCTCTGGCCCGGTCTTTGTCTCCGACGTATGGGTACGCGCCACGTCCCAGGGTAGTTGCGCGGACGTTCGCGTGCTGTTGGGTCTCGACGCCGCGCAACCGTGTCTCGCCCTCCTAGCGCTGTCCGTCGAGGCAGAGAACTGCCACGATGCAGAGCCGCTTGTCGTGTCCTTCGCCGCCAAGCTGCGCCAGGGACACCAGGAGACAGGATGCTCCTTTCAACTGCCATCTCCTCGCCTGTGGCAGCCGTGGGATCGGGGCGAGGCAAACTTGTACCGCTTGCAGGCACGAGTGACACCCGACGACGGGGCCCTGCCGTCCGAGACGATCACTCACTTCGGCGTGCGTTCGGTTTCGATGGCCAACGATCCGGGCCACGCGGGGAAGGCAGAGCAATGGCCCCTGATTGTGAATGGCGAGCCGGAGTTCGTCCGTGGCCTGAATTGGGTTCCCCTGGATGCTCTTCCTGGCCGGGTGCGTGGGGAGCACTACGCCGCCATGATCGCTCGGGCAAAGCAGGCCAATGCCAACATGTTGCGGGTGTGGGGCGGTGGCCTGCGGGAGAAGAGGGCATTCTATGACCTCTGCGACCGCGAGGGCATGCTCGTCTGGCAGGAGTTCCCCCTGGCCTGCCCGAACCTGCGCACGTACCCGCGACAGGCGACGTTTATGGACAAGGCAGCCGGCGAAGCCGCCAGCATCGTGCGCCAGTTACGCAATCATCCGAGCGTCGTGCTGTG
This sequence comes from Chloroflexota bacterium, assembly GCA_034431995.1. Taxonomy (GTDB): domain Bacteria; phylum Chloroflexota; class DTOL01; order DTOL01; family DAOUCN01; genus DAOUCN01. The sequence goes on from DAOUCN010000410.1 coordinate 6,530, forward strand.
GTGCGGAGGCAACGAGTTCAGCCCGCGCCAGAACCGTGCCCTCGTGGAGCGCCTCCAACGCGCTGTCCAGGAGAATGACGGCACGCGGCCCTTCCGGCCCAGCTCGCCGTCGCCCGGCGACAACCACAACTGGCGGGTGTGGCATCGGTATGCGCCAGTGGCAGACTATCGGAAGGAAGGCTCTCCCCTTGTCAGTGAGTTTGGGCTGCAATCGGCGCCGGCGAGACGATCTTTGCAGAAGTTCATCCCCGACGATGCCCTGTGGCCGCCAGGCTCAGTCTGGCGCTACCACAATGCCGAGATCAAGAAGCTCTGGCGCTACGCGAGGGCGCTGCTACGGGATGGGAACGCTGGTCTCGAGGGTTTCATTGAGGCTACGCAGGCGACCCAGGCATTGGGGATTCAGGCGCTGGTCGAGCACATGCGCCGACGCAAACCAATGGCCAGTGGCGTCATCGTCTGGCAGCTCAACGAACCGTGGCCCAGCATCTGCTGGAGTGTGATTGACTTCTTCAGCGAGCCGAAGGCAGCCTATCACGTCGTGGAGCGGGTCTTTAGCCCGCTGCTGATTAGCGTGGAATACGATATCCGGAAGCATGGGCCCGGTGAGGCGGTCGCGGCCGCGATCTGGCTGATCAACGATACCATGGCTGCTCTGACCCGGTGCGAGGTGAGGCTCCTGCTGAACAATGCAGAACTGCACAGGCAGCAGGCGGACATGGAACCGAATAGCAGCAAGCGCGTCGGCAGCCTGCGCTTCATGCTCCCCCACGGCCCGCCTCCGTGGGTGCTGCGGGCAGAGCTGTGGCAAGAGGACTCCCTGCTGTCGTGGAACGAGTACGACCTGAGCTACTATGATGGGGAGACCATGCCGCCGGTTCAGCGTTTGATAGCTCTGGTTACTGAGTGGATGCGGCAATACGCGGCTCAGAAGGATGGCGGGTTGTGGCACACCTCAGGCAGGAAGCAGGTCGGGCTTGTTGCTGGCAATGCTGTCCACGCCTACGCCGATGCTCAGGGCGCGCTCAAAGGAGCGCGTAGTGTTCGGCGGCTCACAGGCTGCAGCGCCAGCGTGCCCGATACGCCGGTAGCCGCGCCGACCAATGCGGTCGCGCCGGATGTCCGGCGTTGCGCAGGGGTTCATGGCCTGGCGCCCTGTTCCAGCTCATCCAGGAATTGCTGGTCTTCTGCCGACAGGGCAGCCCGTGCCAGCAGGTCGGGCCGTCGCTGCCAGGTGCGGCGCAGGGCTTCCCGCCGTCGCCAGCGGGCAATAGCCCCGTGATTGCCTGACAGCAGGATGTCCGGCACCTTCCAGCCCCGGAACTCCGGCGGCCGCGTGTACTGGGGATATTCCAGCAAGCCGGCTGCATGAGACTCCTCGTGGGTGGATGCGGCATCCAAGACGCCAGGAAGCAGGCGGGCCACGGCGTCCACCACGACCATGGCTGGCAGTTCCCCGCCTGTCAGAACATAGTCCCCGATAGATATCTCGTCCGTAGCGAGGTGCTCGCGCACCCGCTCATCAACACCTTCGTAGTGGCCGCATATCAGGACGAGGCGAGGGTATCGGGCAAGCTCACGGGCTACCGCCTGCGTGAACAAGCGCCCCTGAGGTGTGAGGAGAACGACAGGCGGGGAAGGATTGTCTTCGGCAGAGGACGAGGCATCGAGGGCGAGGACAGCCTGTACGGCAGCGAAGATGGGCTGTGGCTTCATGACCATACCAGCACCACCACCATAGGGGTAGTCGTCGGTGGTGTGGTGCCTGTCTGTGGCCCAGTCCCGAATGTTGTGGATGCGAATGCTCAGGAAACCCGCCTCCATGGCGCGTTTGATGATGCTCTCCCTGAATGGCCCATCAAACATCGTGGGAAAGATGGTCAGGATGTCCACCAACATCGCCTAGTCCTCGATCTCATCGGCTGGCGCGTCCTCGCTCTCCTCACCAGTCGCATCGGTAGCAGGTTCGAGGCCCAACGCCATGAGATAGCCTCGGGCCCGCTCGGCGAGGGGGTAGTGGCGCACGAGTGCCCAGAAGCGGCGGCCATGGTTCGGATGCACTAAATGGGCGAGTTCGTGCACAAGGACGTAGTCGCGCACCCAGGTGGGGGCACTTGCTAGACGATGGGAGATGCGGATCGTCCCCTGGCGCGGCGAGCAACTGCCGAAGCGCTTGTTCTGATTGGTGACATAAGAAACCGAGGCGATCTTCAGTTTGCTCTGGAAGTACTGGCGGTTCAGTGCCAGGGCTCGCCGCAGAAGATGGTTTTCCGTGTTGAGCTGCCGACCGGCGCGGCGGCGTTCCAGGCGCCCACCTAGCTTCTCAGTGATCTTTTGCAGTTCGCTCTCCGGGATTTCGATGGGGGACCGCACGTAGAGCGTGTCTCCCACCAGCCGTGCGCTGACGGTCTTCTTGCGGCGGTCGCTGCGGGTAATCTCGATCTTCATATGTGGCGAATGTCCTCCGCCCGAAGTATACACGAAACTTCCGGAGTGTCAAGGGCAGCAGAAGCTGGATGTCGCGGTAGCGGACCGCCACGGCATGGCCGCAGCCGTTGGAGGCAGGTCTCTGTAGCCGCGGTTGCGCGGTGTGGGGTCTCACGACTGCGTCGTTGGAACCTGTCGTGTGACTCGTGCAGCGGTTAACGGGGCTGGGTGCGTTGCGTTGACGGAGTCGCCGCACTCATACGCCCGCTTTGCGTATCAGAGCAGGAGCTTGCGGTGTCGCCTGCCACACAATCGCGCACTGGAGAATGCCGTCGTGCCCAACGCAGAGCACATTCGAATGGCAGTGATGAGCCTGATGGGCGGGTAGAAGCAGGAGGGACGCACAAGGCCCGCCGTCTCATATCGGCAGCGCTTTCCCTGTGCGCCCCGACGATTAGTGCCAGTCCCACCCTACTGACGGATGAAGGTGCCAGGCTGGCAGGTGCGGCAGAAGTTGGTCAGGCGCTGATTGGGGGTCACCTGCGAGATGGGCGTGCCGCAGCGGGGGCAGGGGGAGCCGGTCTTGCCGTTAACCAACAGGAAGTCGCGGATCCCTTCGTGGATGTTGCCGCCCACGCACTGCCGCAGCGTGGCGATCGCCTCCGCAATCACGCCACGGATGGCCTCGTAGATGCGCGATGTTTCGTCGGCTGAGAGGGTAGGCCGCTTACGGAACGGATAGACTCAGGCACGGAACAGGATTTCACCGGCGTAGGCGTTGCCGATGCCTGCCAGGAACTCCTTAATCACCTCTAGGTCAGGCAACTCCGGCATAGCTGTCCCTCAGTCCTTGCGAGCGAGACAGATGACCGACAGCCCCCACGGCAGCGCCCACCTGCGTAGCCATAGCGCCTCAAGAGCGAGGATGGCTGCGAGCTGACGATTGCCGGCAGGCGGTGGGCCGACATCTGAGCCTGCGCCGGGCGGCATGATTCTTTCCGCCAATCGTTTAGCCAGGGCTATGGGGAACAGCAGGCAGTTGGCGTAGCTCAAACGGAGAACGGTCAACCCTGCATCGCACACTTTGTTAGCCAGCTCAGCCGCCGTGTAACGGTGCCGCGTATGCACTGCGACATCGTGGCGGCCGCGCAACCAGTCGTAGGCGGGGACGCGGACTAGCAACCATCCGCCGGGCGTAAGGACGCGGCGCGCCTCACGCAGAGCCTGCGCGTCGTCAAGCACTGCCCGGTGGTACAGAACATCAAGAGACGTCACCAGATCGAACACGCCGTCAGGGAATGGCAGCGACATGACAGAGCCGTGCACGAGTCGGTCGAGGCCACGGCGTTGGCAGAAGCCGAGGGCGGTGGCGCTCACGTCGAGTCCGACCGGCGTACCGTAACTCTCCAAGAAAAGCAGATTGCCCCCTGTACCGCAGCCGGCGTCCAGGATGACGAGGGGCTTGCCCGGCTGTAGCTGGGCGCCAAGAACGCTGGCGGCGATGCGCCGCATGCCTACGTACCACCAGTGGCTGTCCTCTGCCTCGTACATGGCCGCGTATTCTGAGCTATCCATCGCCCTGTGCAAAACCCATGAACTCGCAGATCAGCGCGGCAGTCTGTGCAACTTCGTCCGGGGTTAGTTCGGGGAACATGGGCAGGGACAGGATCCGGCCTGCCAGACGCTCGGCGACCGGGAAAGAGCCTGGCCCGCTGCCGAGGTCAGAATAGCCAGGCTGGAGGTGGACGGGGACGGGGTAGTGAATGCCCGTGCCCACGCCGCGCTGGCTGAGGTACGCTCGCAGGCCGTCCCTTCCTTGAGTTGCGATAACATACAAGTGATAGACATGGGAGGCGTAGGGCATCTCACTGGGTGTCGTGACGCCACTCCCCGCCAGCAGGGCGTTGTACTGCCTGGCAAGGCCACGGCGGGCGGCGTTCCATTCGTCGAGATGGCGCAGCTTCACCCGCAGGATGGCTGCCTGGAGCTCGTCTAGGCGGCTGTTGGTGCCGCCTCGCATCGTGCTGATGTAGCGATCTCGCCATCCGTACTCGCGCAACAGGCGGGCGCGATCGGCCAGTCCCGGATCATTGGTAACAATCATGCCGCCATCGCCGTAGGCGCCCAGGTTCTTGGTCGGGTAGAAGCTGAAGCACGCCAAATCGCCGAAGGAGCCTACTCTCCGCCCATCGTACTCAGCGCCATGGGCCTGGGCGCAGTCCTCGATCAGGTAGAGGCCCCGCCTGTGGGCTATGTCGAGCAAGGGTGCTAGATGCACGGGGTGGCCGTAGATGTGGACGGGCAGGATCGCCCGCGTGTGCGGAGTGATGCGAGCTGCGACCAGCGCGGGGTCCATGGTCATGGTCGTTGCGTCCACGTCTACCAGGACTGGCCGTGCTCCACTCAGCTCAACGGCAGCCACGGTGGCGACGGCAGTGTGAGGAACGGTCAGCACCTCGTCGCCACGGCCAGTGCCCAGAGCGCGCAGGGCAAGATGGATGGCGTCGGTGCCGGATGCCACGCCGATGGCATGGGCAACGCCGCAATAGGCCGCGAACTCACGCTCAAATGCTGCCACGTTCTCGCCCAGGATGAAGCGTCCGCTGGTGAGGACCGCGGACACGGCGGCGTCCAGCTCGCCTTTGATGGAGGCGTACTGGCGCGTGAGGTCAAAGGCTGGAATCGGCGTCATTTCTCTCCAGCAGGAATTGGTCGCCAACAGCCAAGCGCAGCGAGACCTCAAGAGGTGTCAGCACGACGGTCTCGAGGGCTATCTGCCGATGTGGGTCGGAAAGGATCCTGCGCACCGTCACCCAACGATCCAGGACGCGGTCAGCAGTTTCCTTGATGCTGTCCATTCGTGATGCGCCCGTGTCTGCTGCCCGCTAGGTCCAGTAGTGTTCGCGGTGCTGACGATAGAAGTCTATGGTACGGGTGAGGCCCTCGCGCAGGCCGATGGTGGGCTGCCAGCCCAGCGTGCGCTTGATCTTGCTGTAGTCGGCAAAGAAGTCACCGATGTCTATGACTTTCCGCTCCGGCGGGAAGGGCACCAGGCGGTAGCTGCCACAGCCCGTGATCTCGCAGAGTTGGCGCACCAGCTCCCTGTGGCCGACCGGCTCGATCCCGCCGAGGTTGAAGACTTCGCCGTTGGCGGCGTCGCTCGCACCTGCTAGCAGGAGCGCCTCGACCACGTCGTCTACATAGGTATAGTCCCGCCGCTGGCGTCCATCGCCAAACAGGGAGATCTCCTTGCCATCCATCGCCAGGCGGATGAACCAGCCGAGGGCGGTCTGGCGATCGTTCTTGACCATCATGCGGGGGCCATAGGTGTTGGTCATGCGCAAGGACGTGGCGCGGATACCATAGACGTTGTTGTAGACGATGTGGTACCACTCGCCGGCCATGGTGTTGATGCCGTTGACGTCGGTCGGGTGAGCCAGATGGCGTTCGTCCACAGGGAGATAATCGGGGCGGCCATAGATCTGGCGAGTGCTGGAGTAGACGATCTTGATGTCTGGGTTGTTGTGGCGGCAGGCCTCTAGGATCGAAAGCTGAGCACGCGTGTTGATCTCCAGGTCTGTGAAAGGGTCGCGCATGCTGTCCAGGTGGCTCACCTGCCCAGCCAGATTGAACATGATGTCCTGACCCTTGACCAGGTAGTTCATGCTGTTCTGGTCACGCACGTCTGCGATGTTGACCTGGACGCGGTCCTCGATGCCGTGGATGTTGAACAGGTTGCCGCCGTACTGGGGGACGAGGGAATCAACAAGCAGCACGCTGCTGCCGAGCTCCACCAGGCGACGAGCCAAGTTACTGCCGATGAAGCCCAGGCCACCTGTGATGAGGACGCGCTTGTTGTGATAGAAATCGCCGTACAATGGCAGCACCTCGCTCTCGGGCGAACACCAGGTTCGCCCCTACTTGGCTGCTTTGTCGGAGAGCAGCGCATGTGTTGCCGTCGCCCCCTCGCCGACGGCTGCGGCACGGCGCGGCAGGCGAATCTGCCACCAGAGACGCGCCAATGCCACCAGAGTGCGCAGAACACGCCGCCAGTTGAAGAACTGACTCTTGCCGTAAGCCCGATGGTAGTGATGTACCGGCACTTCGGCCAGGCCAAACCCCGCGTACTGGATCTTGGACATGAGTTCCACGCAGATGACGCCGCTGTCCGATTCGAGGTGCACGGTGTCAAAGATGCGTCGGCGCATGAGGCGGAAGTCGCAGTCCACGTCGCGCAGCTTGAGGCCGAACATGAAGCGAACGCCGATTTGGTAGATGCGCCCGATGATGATCCGGTGCAGGGGATCGTTGCGTTCGATCTTGTAGCCGTTGACCATGTCCACCCCATCAGTCATGGCCGGCACCAGTAACCTGAGCTCATGGGGGTCATACTGGGCATCTCCGTCCGTATAGAAGACCCACTCCTTGGTCGCCGCTGCCAGGCCCGAGCGCAGGGCCCCGCCGTAGCCCCGATTGCGCGGATGGTGGATAACCCGCACATGGGGTGCATAGATCCGGCTCAGTTCGTCCAGGACTGCCGGGGTGTAGTCGGCGCTGCCATCATTGACCACGATGATCTCGTAGTCATCCGTGAGCGTGCGCAGGGTGAGGATGGCTGCCACCACCATGCTGGCGATCGTCCCGCCGTCGTTGTAGGCAGGGAACATGACCGAGATGCTAGGTGTCGGTGTCAAGGGTAGCCTCGCGTGTGGGATAGTGGGCGCCGGCCGCAGTACAGCACATGGCAGAGCAGGCAGGCAACCAGTGTCTATCACGAGAAGCCGAGGCGCCGCTCCTTCATGCTAACGCAGCGTCCACCGGCGATCACGATGTGGTCAAGAACCTCAATACTCAGGAGCTTCCCTGCCTCGACGATGGCGCGGGTGATGGCCGTATCTTCGGCGGATGGAGTCGGCTCGCCAGACGGGTGATTGTGGACGACGACCAGCGCCACCGCATTGTAGCGAATGGCATCACGGAACACCTCTCCGACCCGCACAAGGGAGGTGTTGACGTTGCCCGAATAGACGGTGGGGCAGGCCAAAACGCGATTGCGCGTGTCAAGCAAGACCACGCGGAGGTGCTCCTGTTCCAGAGCGCTCAGCTCCGCACCGAGCAAGTTGAACACATCCTGGGGGGAGGAGACGATAGGACGGTCTTCAGGATGCTCTGCCAGAATGCGACGGCCAAGCTCAAGGGCGGCCTTGAGGTCGCACGCCTTGGCCAAGCCCAGCCCTTTGGCCTTCTGCAGCTCGATCAGATTGGCCCGTGCCAGGCCGGACAATCCACCGAACCGCGCCAGCAGCAGAGATGCCAGATTCAGGACGTTCTGCCCTTTGGTACCTGTGCGCAGGATGATGGCCAGCAGTTCAGCGGTGGAGAGGGCGCCAGCCCCGTAGTCACGCAGGCGCTCCCGTGGACGCTCGGTGGCGGGCATCTCTTTGATCTTCGGCGTATAGACGGCGGCGGTTTCGTCTGTTTTGTCCACGGCGACAAGTATACCACAACTGCCCACGAAAGTGTACTGCCGATGCCGCTGGAGAGAGGGGCTGCGCAGAATCGGCATCAACCTCCTGCAGGTTCAGTCTGCTATTGGAGTAGAGTCGTTCGCGAGGGCCCAGGGGGGAAACGAGGACGAACCCGCAGGAGGTTTGTCGGTGGCTCCGCGGCCTCCGGCACGCGCGTAGCGGAGGAGGACGGCAGCTAGGCCCGAAAACGGCAGTGCCGGCTCGGCGGAGAGCCAGCACTGCGGTGAAACACGCTGTCGGCGGCCCACATCAGTCGGTCACGCCAAAAAGGCGGCGCAGGCGTGGCTCTTGCTCCGGGTCGGGGCGAGGGAACAAGGCAGTCTGGGTGACACGCAGGAAGGTGCGGGTGACGGTGATAGCGGTGAACATGCTGCACAGCACGCCGATGGCCAGGGTCAAGGCGAAGCCCTTGATGATGCTGGCACCGAAATACGAACCGAACCAGAAAAGAATGAGACAGGTAATGAGGGTTGATGCGTTGGAGTCGCGGATAGAGCTCCAGGCTCGGGCAAATCCCGCCTCGATGGCGGCGCCCAACGTCTTGCCAGCCCGCATCTCCTCTTTCATGCGCTCGAAGATCAGGATGTTGGCATCTACTGCCATGCCGATGGACAGGATGAAGCCGGCAATCCCCGCCAGCGTCAGGGTGACAGGAATGAGCTTGAACAGGGCAAAGACGAGCATGGTATAGATCACGAGAGCAGCATCGGCGAGCAAGCCAGGGAGGCGGTAGTAAATGAGCATGAAAAGCACAACGATCAACATGCCAACGGCTCCGGCCAGGACGCTCTTCTGGATGGAATCCTGACCAAGGGTAGGGCCAACGGTGCGATTCTCGATGACCTCAAGGGCCACGGGCAAGGCACCGTACTTCAGAACAACGACGATGCGCTGTGCTTCCGAGAGGGTGAAGCGGCCGGTGATGCGCCCACTGCCCTGTGTGATCGCGCTCTGGATGATGGGAGCGGATATGACTTTCTTGTCCAGCACGATCGCAAGGTACTTGCCGATGTTCTTGCTGGTGAAGTCGCCGAAGACGCGCGGCCCGTCGTCTTCCGGGCGATCGCCAATCTTCTGCAATTCGAAGTTGATCTGGGGCTTGCCAAGCTCGTCGTAGCCCACTGCAGCGGACTTGAGGAGTCTACCCGTCAGGACGGTGGTGTACACGCGGCCAGCGGCGATGGGGGCAGTGGGGGTGACGGGCAGCGTGGTCGTCACCCCTTGCGTATCGGTCGTTGCGGCGGTTGCGGTCACGGTTGCCCCAGGCGTGGTGGCCGGAGTGGCGTTGACCAGGGCCGGCGTTCCCGTGGGCGGGATGGCTGTCGGCGACGCGGCGGCTGGGGCAGTGCTGGGGAGTCCGGGGCTAACGACGAACTCCGACGGCCCACCCAGCGTTGTGGTAATCAGGCTCCCTTCGGCGGGTGGGACATCTCCGGCGTCCACGAATTCGAGGAGGCCGGTCTGTCCAAAGGCACGGATCGCCTGATCGGGTTCCTTGAGCCCGGGAAGCTCCACGATGATGCGGTTGCCCCCCTGGAGCTGTACCAGGGGCTCGGTCACTCCGAGCGCGTTGACGCGGTTCTCCACGATGCCCTTGGCCGCCAGCAGGGTCTCGGCGTTGATGGGCGTGTCAGGCGACTCCTTTGCCTGCAGAACGACCTGCATGCCTCCTTGCAGGTCAAGCCCTTGGCTGACCCTGATGTCCCGGTCTATGCGAATGCCCGCCACGTTGATGTGGATGCCCGGGTTGTTTGGCCACACCACAAAGGCTGACAGGACTGTCAAGACAATGATACCAATAAGAACATTGAACGTGCGCTGCTGCATCAATTCCTCCACGGGCCTACCCAGAAGCTCGTTGACCCTGGGCATTATAGCCGATTGTATGGCGCGTGTCAAACCATTGCCGGGCAGCGGGCGATCACGTCCTCGTCATAGGTGACGCTGATCTGCCCGCCTGGGGACACGACGAGGAAATTGTCATCCCACTCGCCGTGTAGAAGCTTGCGCAATAGGACAAGGTTACCAGCCAGCTCCGCAAAGGTCCAGCCATGCCCTTGCGCTTCCCGCCGCACGAGCTCCTTCGCAGCAGCCACGTCTCCCACACCCGTGTCAATGAACGCTGCCCGACTATAGTGGGTGATCCATCCCCCCGTGACCTCCAGCAGGTAGTCGGCGTTGTCCTTGCCGTACTGCCGGACGTACTCCTCGTACACGCTCTGGCGGGCGGCATCGCTGGCGGTTCCCAGCGGCACCGCGCTGCCGGTGTCGGCTTCTCTACGCTCCACGTAGTCGAGGGTGTAGTAGTAGGTTCCTGGGTGAGCAGTGAACTCCTGCTGGTACAGTGCGCGTGAGCCGAGGTAGAGGGTGATGCAGTCATGGCCGCGCGGAACAACGAGCGGCACGTCGCCAGCGCTCAAGCCGGCTATGGCGTTGCCGCACAGTGCATAGCCTAGACAGACGGCATCGTACGCGTGCTTTGGTGCCAGGTTGATGGCCCGCTGCAGTTCAGCGCGCAGCAGGTCACGCGTGTTGTGGAGCCCTCGCTTGAGCAACGCGATGTCTACCACGTGGGGTGCTGTGGCTGCGCAGTAGTACACTTCTCTGGCCAGAACGTCGCAGCATATGACCTTGAGGCGCACGGATAGTAGTCCTTTCTTGCATCTGCCTTTGCTCACGGCAAGAACGACAAGAGGGCGCGGTGGAACTGCTGAGGCGCTTCCACATGCGGCGAGTGGCCCGCGTCGGCAATGGCGCAGCCAATAGCCCCGGCAATGCCGTTGACGAGAGCGGGATACGACGCGGGACGCAACAAGGCGTCATGGTCGCCCCAGACCACCAGCGTCGGTATGCTGATCTGGCTCAGGTGCGGGCCCAGGTCCGCCAACGCTGACAGGCGCCTCAATGCGGGCAGTGAGAAGAGGACGAGATAGCGGATGCTATTGGCGACAAGGGGCGACGCTCTGTGCAGGAAGTCAGCGATCAGGCTATCAAGGACGTCTGGCGCCAGTCGCTCTGGGCAGTGGAGCCCGCCCCACGGCCTGGAGATGAAGCAGCGCAGGAGCGGGTCTGGGGTCAAGCGCATGGCGAGTTCACCCAGCAACGGGACGCCCGCGACGGCCAGCAGACATTCTGCGCGGGTCAGGGTGATCTGGCCCAGGGGGCTGTAGGACGGGGCGACAAGTACCAGACGGCTGACCTTCCCTGGATGGGTCAGAGCGTAGCCGAGGGCGATGTGGCCGCCGAGGGAGTGGCCTGCCAAGATGGGCTTGTCGCAGCCGAGGGCCGTGAGTAAGCCGTCCAGGCAGGCAACATAGTCCGCTAGGGTGTAGAACACGGCTGGTTTGTCTGAATGGCCACAGCCAACGAGGTCTGGCGCGCAGGCGCGAAAACCTGCGGCCGCGAGGATGCTCAGGGTGTCTTTCCAGAGATACCAGGACGTTCCCCAGCCGTGGATGAGCACGACGGCGGGGCCTGCGCCAGCCATATGGCAGCAGAGGCGGAGCGATCGTCCCCGCCAGGGGATGGAGATGTATTCCTCCTGCACGACGACGGAGTGGTCGGCCAGGGGCGATGCTGCGATATCCATCGCTGGTGCTGAGTATAGCACGAAAACTGGAGGGCTGTCAACGCACTTGACAAATCGGTGCTGCCCACATAGAATTGGCAGAGGACGTGACTGCGAGGGCAGAGGAGGCTGACGTGGTGAGGTTCGGGGCGGGCCTGGGGCTGGCCGGACGCTCGGTGGTTGCCCTCAGCCTGGAAGGGACAGACCTGCGCGTGCTGTGCGCGCGGGGGCGAGCTGTCGAACGCTGGCTGTCAGTTCCTCTCGACCCCGCGCTTCTCCCTCTGGGGACGGTGAGTGACCCGGCAGCGTTTGGACAGGCCGTGCGCTCGATTCTCAGTGAGCACGAGGTGCCACGCGGCAGGGTCGTGGCTGGTTTTCCTGCCACCCATGCCCTGTCGTGCCTTCTCTCCCTGCCCCCGATGCCGCCCGCAACCTTGCGCGACGTGCTGCGGCGCGAGGCCAAGCGCGTCCTGTGGGTGGACAGCGCTGAGTATCATCTCTTCCATCAGGTCGTGGAAGAGGCCTCCGATCACGTGCGGATTTTCCTCATTGCGGTGCGGAGGGAAGCGTTGGATGCCTACCTGTCGGGCCTGCGCCTGGCCAACGTGGTTCCCCAGATGGTGGAGCTGCGGCCTCTGGCCATGGTGCGGGCCATCAGCCAGCCCCACATCATCATCAGCAATGCTGAGCGCTCCTCCCTCGATGTCATCATCGTGAGCAACAGCGTGCCAGTGGTCATGCGCAGCCTGTTGGTGGAGGAAACCGACGTCGCGGGGGCATGCGGCCTGGTCGTGGACGAGTTGGAGCGCACCATCGCTTCGTACAACGATAGCAATCGCGATCGCCCCCTCAGTCCCCGTCTGGCTGTGGCCTTGACGGGGGAGCTGTCAGCAGAGCCTGATCTTCATCACCTGGTGAGAGAGCGCTTGGGCCGGCCGGTCGCGGCCCTGAGCTGTCCCCTGAGTTGTCCTCAGGGTTTCCCGGTGGCCAACTTCGTGGTCAATGCCGGGCTGGTTCTGAAGGCGCTATGACTCTGCTGAGTGCGGTGCTGGCCGTGGGCGTGATCGCGGTGGGCGCTGCCGTTGGGAGCTTCATCAACACAGTCGCTGATCGCTTGCCGCGAGATCAGTCCCTGATCTGGCCTCTGTCTCACTGCCCGGCGTGTGGCCGACGGCTTTCTCCGCTGGAGTTGATTCCGGTTGTCAGCTATCTGTTTCTGCGCGGACGATGCCGCACGTGCAGGGCGAGCATCGGCAGACGAACACTGGCAGTCGAGCTTGGCGGCGGGCTCACGGCCCTGATAGCATGGCTGCTGTACGGTTGCACGCCCGCTGCGCTGGCGGGAGCGGTGTACGGATGGACGCTGACGCTGCTGTGCGTATTAGATCTTGAGCACCGATGGGTGCCCCGCGAGGTCGTCGTGCCGTGCCTCCTGTTTGCACTCGCGGCATCACCGTGGTGGCCACCGTCGGCTGGGCCGGCCCGGGCGGTGATGGGTGGGCTGGTCTGTCTCTTGCCCTACGCGGCCCTGTACGTGGTGGCTGGGCGGGTCTACGGCTGGGGGAAGGCCCTGGGCCGAGGGGACGTGTATGTGGCGGTGCTCATGGGGGTGATCGCTGGCTTTCCGGGAGCCGTAGTGGCCCTCTACGCCACGGTCATCGTGGGTGGAGTGGTGGCGTCTGTGCTGCTGGTGTTGCGGCGTGTGAGGAGAGGCGATGCCATTCCGACCATGCCGTTCATTGCTGCGGGTACTGCGGTGGCTGTGATGTGCCATCGCGCCGGGTTGATGGCCTGGACTGGGCTGGTCTAGCTTGACATTCGCAGAAGGCCGTGATAAACTGGTTGCGGCTGGGCAGGCTGGACGAGCACGTGCGCGGTACGAGGATGTTGATGCGCCTGCGAGATGACGGTTTCACCCTCATTGAGCTACTGATCGTGATCGCGATCCTGGCCATTCTGGTCAGCATTGTGGCGGTCAACGTGACCGGTCTCCTGACGGGTGTGACGGAGACCGCCTTGCAGGTCGAACTTGACCTGGTACAAGTGGCCATTGACAAGTACAATAGCTGGGACGTGAGTGTCAACGGGGCGTCGCCTATCGCCGACATTGGGGACTGGCGCAGGGTGACGGCGGGCGATCCTGATGCTCCTTTCGGCAAGTACCTCAGTCGTCCGACGAGGTTCTACTATACGTGGAACTACGGCGGGGCAGATCTGGTGAACAAGACAACGCCGTAGCGTGTAGCCTTGCACAGACGTCAAGAACCGGAGCATGATGCGCTCCGGTTCTGCGTTTCTGACGGCCAACGCCGAGTCGGTGCGACAAGCTATGCCATCTCTGGTATGAGGAGGCCATAGGTGCCATCCTTCCGTCTGTACACCACATTGACGCCAGCCGAGTCAGCGTTGTAGAAGACGTAGAAATCGTGGCCGAGGAGTTCCATCTGCTCGACTGCTTCGTCGGCGGACATGGCCTTGATCTGGAAGCGCTTGGTACGCACGATGGTGCTGTTGCCCTCGCTGAGGTCTGGCGCGGGGCCTCGCGCCAGCAGCGATGCACTGCGGGCTTCCTCCCTGCGGGAGCGGCGAATGTCGTGGCGATGGTAGAGCTTCTCTTTGTAGCGCAGGACGCGCCGTTGCAGCTTGTCTACCACGGCATCCACAGCGGCGAACATGTCTGAGGCGGCTTCCTCTGCCCGGATGATGGTGCCGTTGACCAGCACGGTGACCTGCACGACTTGGCGGCTCTCGCTTGCCCTTGTTCTCTCGGATGAGAGCTCCACGGTCATGCTGGTGATCTTGCCCAAGTGGCGGTCGAGTCGCCCTAGCTTCGTTTCCACGTGCTGCCGCAGCGGCGCCGTGACCTCGATGTTCTTGCCTTTGACCACCAACTGCTGCATCATTCAGTCCCTCCTTGCTCAGACAGGTGTGTGTACCCCACGGCAGACAGGCCTGGCAGAGGAGAAAAAACGAGACCCTCGTGCAGACACTGAGCGAGGATCTCATAGTTCTGCCAGCCAATGGCTGACCCGCACTGCGCCGCGCCTGCTCCCCGTGGCCCGTGACACGCCCGCCCGCGCTGGCTGCCGGTCATTGGCTGTCTCCTGTCTCCGCTATGGGGGCCTAGTATAGCACGATTTGCCTGCAAAGGCAAGGGCGAGGCGCCGCGAGACCTCCCGCAGGTTGACCCGCTTTGCCTCCAGACAGCCGCGAACGATCGGTTTCAGCGCTGATTCAACCTGCGGGAGGTGGGTGCTGACCCCCAGGACGCCCTGATAGCCCGCTAGCGGCCTTTGCCCGGGATAGGCGTTGTTCTGCGTGTGGGGAATGGCTTCGGTGTCGGGGCGGCAGTCGGTGAGAGGCTTGGCGTGGGAGCGCCCGGCACCGTCGGTGAGGCGATTGCCGTTGGCGAGGGGATTGCTGTCGCTGTGGGCGACGCGCCGTGGTCGCTGCCGCTGGGTGCCAGGATGCGAATCGCGGTGGCAAGGATGGAGCGATCAGCCTGGGGCACGCCCTTGACCCAGGCGGTACGGCCCACCTGCGCCTTGGCTTTGCTCTCGTCGAGTTGCGTGGCAGGGCCCTTGATGACGGTGCGACCGCCGACCACCCAAATGGTATCGGCCAGGCTGCTGATGACGCCTTCGAACTCCTCTTCCTGGGCAGAGGGCAAGACGACAATGCGGAGAGCGATCAGAGAGCCGTCGTCCCAGCGCAGGGCAGCCACGCTGGCGTTGCTTCCCACCTGCGGCGATCCTGAAACAGTAGTAACCCCAGCGAGGATCGAGACGGTCCGGCCAGCCACGACCCACGCAGTGGGGGCGATGCGCTCAATGCGGCCCTCCAAGTGCAGCTCGTCACCGGGGACCTTGACTGTGACTGCCAGGGCAGTCCAGGTCGTGCCATCCTTGCGCACGGCCTTGACTTCTGCGATGTGTCCCACCCGCGGCGTGCCACTGATGATTGTCTCATCGTCGATGGCTATGACCTGCCCGCTGACGACCCACGCGGCCGCGGAGATGCTCTGGATGATGCCTCGGAACTCAAAGGGCCTGGCGCTAGCTGGCGGCAGAGCAGTGATGGTGATGTGGAGTGCGAGGAGCGACTGGTCTGCCTGTCGCTCGGCCAGGACATCGGCACGAGCACCCGGAGACGCCGCGCCGATCCCGTCTATGACGGTACGGCTGGTGACGACCAGAGAGACGCCGTCAATGATCCACGCGGTCTCCGATATGCGGGACACGACGCCGCTGAACTGGATACGGGGGAGCGGCGTCAGCGTGGCCGTGGCAGTTGGCACAGCCGTCACGCTGGCAGACGGTGTTACCGTCGGCGGCAGGGTCTTGGTGGGAGGTATCGCGGTGTTGGTGGGCAGAGGCCGCTCGTCGCCAGCGGCTGTGGGCGTGGGCGGCACAGGGCGGGCTGTGGCTGTGGGCGGCGGAGCCGGCGTCTTCATGCGCTGGCTGTCCGGCGTCGGCAGGGGCGTTGGCGAATCGGCAGGAACAACAGCAGGAGCGCGACTGGTGCGCGGGGGGCTGTCACGAATGACCGCCGGATCAGCGATAGCGGACACAGCGCGGTCCTGCTTCTCACGCGCGTCGGCCAGGGCAGCCGCGATCGTATCCTCAGCGGCTTGGGTCGCCGAGCCACGCAGACGGTCGAGGGCTGCCTGTTGTCGGTCAAGAAGAGACAAGTAGCGATGCAAGCGCAGCCGCATGGCCTCGTCTTCGAGCTGGGCGATGTTGGCAAGAGCCATACTGCTGTTGGTAACCATGCGCTCAATGATGGGCGCGGTGATGGGCCGACCGAGGCTGGAGAGGATGCTCACTTCCTCCACGCGGTTCTCGGCAAATGACAGGGAGAGATCGGCCCGCGCGGCGGGATCGAAGGAGAGGGAGAGCTGGACGCGCTCTTCTACCAGCTTCACTGGGAAGAGCCATTCGTCAGGCAGACTGCGGCTGGCGGCTACGGCGGTCGTGGCCGTACTCAGGACTAGCACGATCACGACCAGCAGAGAGAGAGCAGGTGCGAATGCCCAGGGGCGCGGCCTGCTCAGACCGAACGAGAAGGGCCACGCTGAAGCCACGAGGGAGAGACGTTGCCACGGCCTAGCTGACTTCTCCCTGGCCACCCGCAATTCTGCCGCCTGCTGCAAGAAGCGAGCCTTGCCCGTCTGGACGGCCGTTGCCGGTGCGCTCACCTTCGGTGCGGTGCGCAAAGCGGAGACGGCGCGCAGGAGCGGTGCCAATTCGGTGGCCATGTCGGGATGGGCGGCCAGGCACTCGTCCTCTGTCCTACCCCGGCGCATATCATCTATGCAGTTGTCCAGGACGGCTGCAATGCTGTGTTTCATGGGCCTCTGCGACCTCTATAACGTAGAGCCATTACACCGGATACGCTGCCTGTAGGGCTATAGGCGCGGGATGCCCGGGTGCGTGTCACCGATAGCGTGCCAGGTAGCGACGCATGGAATCCAGGGCACGATGCTGCAAGGACTTGATCGCTCCTTCCGTCTTGCCGAGAATGGCAGCTACAGTGGCGTTGTCCATATCTTCTATGAACTTGAGGATGACGACTTGGCGTTGCTCGTCTGTCAGGACGCGCATGGCCTTGAGCAGCTCGTCGCGTTGGAGCGCCGCCTCAAGGCCGGTGTCTGCTGCCTCGATGGCCTCGACGCGTCCTTCCTCCAGGGACAGCTCGGCCTTCTCTGGCTGGCGGCGCAGGTGGTCTATGACGCGGTTGCGGGCGATGCGGTAGAGCCAGGCGGAAAAGGGGATGCCCTGGATGCTGTAGGAAGGGATGGCGTGGAGCATCTTGAGGAAGACGTCGCCAACGAGGTCCTCGGCGAGGGCGGCATCGCCGACGCGGTAGTAGACGTAGCGGTACAAGCCCTGATAGTAGCGCTCATAGATGTCGCTAAGGGCTGCGGGATCGTACGCCTTGGCGCGTTGGATGAGGTCCGTCTCGTCAGGCTGCACGTGCACAGCTTCTCCAGAAGGGAGGCGTCCCGGCCATCCGAACCGGGGCATACCCTACCCGTGCCACCCAGGGCCGCCATATGGGATAACGACGGCGGGTAGGGAGAGATACGGCTGTCGTGCTACGGCAAGTCCATTGTGCCACAAGTGGGCGGCAAAGTCAAGTCGTGTCCGGCGACTGGCCGTCACTCTGACAGGGAAAGGAAGTCCACCTGCGTGGGCCGGGCCAGTCGCCCCAGGACCGCTGCGCGTCCCTGTTGCGGCGGCTTGGAGCCACCCAGGCTGTTGCGCCCACTGTACCGCTTGGCCCCCTTCCGCGTCTCTTAGGGTAGCGCAGACGGATCAAGCCGGCCCAGCATGGTGGCCACGACATCGTGAGTACATGTGGCCGATCTCAGCTTCCCGCTGCTGGGCGGCCTGACAGCGCTGGGCATGTGCTCATAGTGGTGAGGGCGTCTGCGAAGTGCCGGTGTGCAGCCGGAGAACCTCCCGCAGCTAGATCGCCATACCTCCCAAGAGACAAGAGGACAACTGGGGGCCGGCAGGGGCTGAACCTGGGGGAGGTTGGCGTTGACTGCACACATCCTGTCACAATACTTGTTCATCATTGCGGGACTGGCAGGGCTATGCTATAATGCATGCATCCGTGAATCGCCTGAGGTAGAAGATGAGACTTGCGCCTCCTGCGCGTCTGTACGCAGTGGTGGCAGCCGCTCTGGTGATGATTCTGGCCGTAGGCCTCATTGGCGGTGGCCTCTTGCTGTTTGCTCGCCGCGGCCAGGCAAGCACCTCCGTTCCTTCCGCGCGCCTCAAGCCCGACGCCATCGCCCCTGCCCTGGCCCTGCGCACCCTGGCGGGTGAAGACGATCGCACCGTCCTCAACCAGGCCCTCGAGGAAGGCAAGCTAGAGACAGCATATGCCACGCTGTTCTTCAGCACCGCCCTCACGGACAGGGAGCGGGTCAACTACTACACAGTCCTCGGGCAGAGGTTCGCCAAGCAAAGGGAAAAAGAGCGCGCTCGCACGTGCTACGAGCAGGCGACCTCAGTCCTTCTCCTCAGCGCAGACCCATTCGACGCAAGCAAGGCCAATGCCCACCTACTGCTGGGAAGGGAGTTCCTGCAGCTTGGCGACCGAAGCGAGGGAGAGCGGCAATTCGACTACGCCTATGTCATTGCCCGCTACAGTCCCTATGTCGAAGACAGCCAACGCCGCTTTGTCCTGAGCAATGCTGCTGCAGAGTACAAAGCCTTGGGCCAGGAGCGCAAGGCTGACGAGTGCACACGGGCGCTGACCAGCCTGGGTGCAGCCATACCGGTGAATATCAGCCCGGCTCGCGCTGAGCTCCCGGCAGAAGTGGCGGCTGACGACGTGAAAGCGGCTGTCTCCTGGCGCAGGCGAGCCGCGCAGCGGTTGATCAACACCCTGGGTGGCAAGGACGCATCGGTCACCGAAGAGACGCGGCGCAATCTGGAGGATGCTCTGCGGGCGGAAGACGAGCTACGAACAATGACCTATGAGAGCCGTCTGGCCCTCGCCGCAACCGCGGAGGAACGAGCGGCCGTGGCGAAATCACGCCTGGACTGGCTTATCCTGCGCTGGCGCATTGCTCTCAAGGGGTTTGGTCTGAGTCTGGTGCCATCCTGGGAGAAGAGCGTCAAGGAGATCGAAAACAACGTGCGCCAGGCAATGGCCAGCTATTACCTCCTGCGACGGGAGATGGCCGCAGGGCTTCCCGACGCCGTGGAAGCGGCCCAGGGGCGTATGGATCTACTGCGCGAGGAGATGATGCTGGGCAGGCTTGGACTCTATCCGGACTACCCAGAGAACCGCCTGATTTCCGAGTTGGCCCAGGCCACCAAGGATCGCATTGACCTGCGGGAGGATGGCCTCTACATCGCTATCCTGTCCCAGGAGGGGCGCGGCCTGCTGGTGGTTACCACAGCAGACCTGTGGGGGCGACCGGCAGCCATGGCCTCGTCAGGGATCACCATGTCGTTCCCTACCGTGAGGCCGCCGACCTTCGTCTTCGTGCCCAGTCCGACGCTGAGCCGACCCACAGCGCCACCGTCGCCCACCAACGCAATCGTCATGCCTCCCCTGCAGGCGACGGCTACCGCTACGCCAGTGCTACCCACTCGTCCGCCATCGCCCCCGGCAACGCCTACCAACTCGCCGGTCGTGGTATTCACGCCCACATCGGTGGCGCAGCAACGCCCCGCGACGGCGACGCCTGTGCCCACTTCTACCCCTATGCCCACGGCGACGCCCGCCTACAACTACGTCGTGATCTACCGGTCTGGCCCCACGCTGCGGGAGAGCACGGGCAACGAGAACTTCCATATCGTGGGTATGGTTGTGGACCAGAATGGGGTGCTCATTCCGGGTTTGCAGCAACGGCTATCGTGGTGCTGCCCCGCCGGCTATGCCTTGCGGCCACGGCCAGGAATTGACGCCGACAATGGGCGTTTTGACTTCTTTGTGGGGCGAGGTCAGTTCACCCTAGACGTTCTGGATGGATCGGCGACCACCGAGCCGGTGATCATAGACACGGCGGCGGCAGGGATGACTGGCTATGTGGAGTGGGAGGTCACGCTGCAACGGACGAGCCGTTCAGCCCCGCCCTTTGTTGCGCCAACGCGTACCAACACGGCCACACCCACGAGCACGGGCACGCCCCAGCCGCCGACACCCACGCCGCCCTTGCCAGGGGCAACGACCGCCCAGCTAGATCTCAAACCGGGCTGGAACTTCATCGCTCTGCCTCTGGTGCCTGCCACATCGTACTCAGGCTCGTCCCTTGCAGCGGCGATCAATGCCCAGATCAACATTCAGGGAGCAGGAGTCGCGTCCGTCGCCTATTGGGATGGTGCCCGCATCACCCCATACAACGGGGATATCTCTCTAGGTGTTGGCTATTTCGTTAATGTCACCGGCACCAGCACTGTGCGCTGGCAGTTGACTGGCTATCCTCTGGTGGCACCGGTCTCGCGCTACCTCGACCAGAACAGCAAGACGTCCATCGCCATTCCGTACATGATTGGTGGGACAAGGAAAGCGCACGAGGTGCAAGCCGACATTGATGGCAGGATGGGCGCTGGCACCTTTGTCCGCCTGTGGCGCATTCGGGACAGCGCGGCCAATTGGGACTACTATGACGGGACGGCAACGGGCGTGCCCTCATTCCCCCTCTCTCCCTCTGAGGGCTACCTGATCGAGGTCAGTCGGTCCTTCACATGGTCGCCCTGGCAGCCAGCGAGCGCCACGCCCACCTCTACTCCGACGCTCACGCCCACGGAGACACGCACCCCGACGCCCACGGCAGCCGATCTCTTTGAGCCAAATAACAGCTTCGATCAGGCATGGGTGATGAGCCCGGACGTCCCCATCATTGCGTACATCACCAGCCCGTCCGACGTGGATTACTACAAGTTCGCAGTGACCGCGCCCACCGTCATCTATCTCACGCTGACCAACCTGCCCGATGACTATGACCTGTACCTGTACAACCCATCGCGGGTGAGCATTGACGCCTCCTTCAATGGCAGCGTGTATAGTGAGGAGATCTCGCGCGGAGTGACGATGTCGGGCGTCTACTATGCGGTTGTACAGCCTGCGGGCAACTCGTACGACACGCTGAAGCCGTACAAGCTGAATCTGTCCTTCCTGCCCTTGTCCACGTCCCCGGCTGGGGGACAGCAAGGCGAAGGCGCGTCCGCGGCGAAGCGGCCTCAGTTGCCGGTTATTGTGTCCGGCCAGGAATGAACGGTGCGTCTCCGGTGCGGAATCACAGCGTCAGCAGGGAGCGGCTCATGCTCTATGGGCTGGTCCTGCTCGCCTTTGGCCTTCGTGTCTACCGTCTGGACTACCAGAGCCTGTGGCGTGATGAAGTAGATGCGGTGATCTTCGCCAGCCGCGATCCGATGGCCCTTCTCGCCAACTTCACCAAAGTGGGTGAGAACGGGCCTCTCTTTTTCCTGTCGCTGCATTTCTGGATTGGGCTGGTAGGGCACAGCGAGTTTGCGATTCGGTTGCCGTCGGTCTTCTTCGGTGTGCTTGCCGTATGGGCCACATATCGGCTTGGTCGTGAGGTAATCGGGCGGGAGATAGGGCTGATCGGGGCACTCCTCATGGCCGTCTCTCCATACCACATCTGGTATGGGCAGGAGGCCAAGATGTACTCCCTGATCTCTTTCATGGCTCCATTCAGCCTCATCTTGCTGATGCGTGCTGCCCGGGATGGCCAGCGTTGGCTGTGGCTCGCCTGGGCGGCCCTGATGGTTGTCTTCCTCTACGTGCACCTTTTTGCCGTTATGATGGGCCTGGTGGCCGCGGCTTGGCTGCCGTTCTTGGTGCGGCAGTGGCCAAGGCTGACGCCCCGGCTGGCCGCTGCCCTGGTTGCCCTTGTGCTCGTTTCTCTGCCGGTGGCCAGATGGCTGATACCCGCTGCTCTCACGCCAACCGCAACCGGCTACTACCCCTACAGCCTGGGCGAGATGGTGACGATTCTCCTCTTCAGCTTCAGCATGGGACTGCGGCCTACCAGCGGGGTCTGGCCTGTCTCCCTCTATGGCTTGCTGTTGATGCTGGGGCTTGTCCCTCTGGTGGCGGGCCGACCGGGGGCGCAGGACGAGGCGAACGGGCCGGCGGGCTCTGAGCGGGATACATGGCCCTCCGGGCGCGGTGTGGGCTTGCTCCTGGTGTATCTGGTGCTGCCGGTGGCTGGCATCTGGCTTGTCTCCCTGTCTCGCCCGACATTCACTGATCGCTACCTGATTGTCATCCTACCGGCTTTCTACCTGCTCATGGCGGCAGGGGTGGCCGCACTCCACGGATTGGTGGCGGCCTCGCTGATGGCGGGGCACGTGCAACGGGTGGCCGCTGCGGGCACGACGGGTGCGGCGCTGGTGCTGGCTGTGACCGCGTCGGTGCCGTTCATCTGGGCCCAGACTCACAACCCGTACAAGGCTGATTTCCGGGCGGCAACGGCGTACCTTGCGGAGACGGCATCAGCAGACGACCTCATCATATTCCTGATGCCCTATGTCCAGCGCGGCTTCGCTTACTATCATCCGCAGCCGGTGCAAGCGGTCGAGCCTCCGTACACGGCGGGAATGAGCCAAGGGCAGGTGGACGCAGCCATGCGCACCGTGACCGCGGGCAGGAAGAGAGTTTGGCTGTTTCTGTCCGAGGCCGAGTTCTGGGACCCGGAGGGCATGATTCCCCAGTGGTTCGAGCGCAACGGCCGGCAGCAATGCCGCCAGGACTTCGCCTACATCGAAGTGCGCTGCTACGATATGAGACGATAGCCATGCCGCGCCGTCAGGCCGTCTGACGCGGAGGTACCGGCGTAGTGCGCGGGGGCGTCGGCGGGACCGGGGTAGGGGCAGGCTGGCCAGCCAGACGGCGGTTGATGCGCTCGATGGCCTGGTTTGTCAGGGAGAGAGAACGACGCAGCAGGACGCGGCTCTGCTCCGGAGCGTCGGCCAGCGCTCGCTGGAAGATGGACTGATGGTGAGTGAGCCGCTCCCGCATGACAAGCAGGAGCAGGCGCACGTCGCTTTTGTCAAGGGGCAGGCGATCGGCGATCACTTCCGCTTCTCTGAGCAGGCGGGCATAGTCCTGACTGGCGCGGTTGGCGAAGACAAGCTTGCCGGTGCGGGCCATCGCCGCGGTCTCGAGCGCACGGCGGTCGAGGAGGTCAAGAAAGAGCCGGGTTCTGCGCACCTGGTCGGGGGTAGCGGCCAGGCGCACCTGCTCCAGAGTCACCTTCACGGGATAGAGTGGGCTGTCGGGAAGGCTGTCACGTGAGGCGTAGGCGGTGCCGGCGAAGAGCATGCTCACGGCGAGGACAACAGCCAGTACCCTGGCCCAAGCGACCGGCCAGCGCCGTGGCGCCGGTCGTAGCGATGCTGCGGCGGGCGGCGTGCCCGGCGCATGGCGCGCGGCGATCAGATTGAGGAGACGTGTCTTCGCAGTTCCGCGGAAGGCAGGCGATGGTTCGACGGCAGGGGCGCTGCCCACGGCCACGGCCGTAAGGAGCAAGGGACGGAGCTGGCGAGCATAATCGGGATGCCGCTCCAGGCACTCCTGCACCGTAGCTGTGCCGGACTGCACGTCGTTGAGACATTGGGCGAGAACATCATCAAAAGTGATCATACTGAGCCGATCCTATCCGCAAGCAACTCGTGCAAGGCGGCCAAAGCCCGGTGCTGAAGGCCGCGTACTGCTCCCTCGTTCTTGCCCATGATGGCGGCCACTTCGCTGTGACTCAGGCCCTGCACTAAGCGCAAGATGATCACCTGCTGCTGCTCGGGGGTCAGACGCATGATGGCGCGCTGAAGCGTCTGTACGTCCAGGCGAGCGGCAGCGACATCCTCAGGGCTGGGACGGTCGTCCTCTTGGGTCTCGTCCAAGGGAGTCGCCTCGTGGTGGGTGCGCCGATAGTCAATGACGAGATTGTGGGCAAGGCGAAAGAGCCAGGCCACGAAAGGCACGCCTTGTTGGCGATAGCGGCCGATGGCCTCCCATGCCTTGAGAAAGACCTGCTCGGTTAGGTCTTCGGCCTCGGTTGCATCGCCGACCTTGTAGTAGATGTAGCGATAGATCTTGGTGAGGTTCTGCTCGTAGAGCTCGCCGAAAGCCGTGGCGTCCCCGCGGACGGCCCGCTGGACCAGCTCGCTCTCAGTGGGCATCAACGGATCCTCTTGCTGGAGCAACGCTCCATCTGGTATAACGAGGCAAGGGCCAGAGTATTATGCTGTATCTCGACACGCGGGGGGAGCCGACCGACGGCCTGCCACCAGCCAGGGCAGACAACGCGGCAGCCCCGTGCTCGCCATCCGAGCACCCCCATGGCCGTTGAGGTGATTGTAGAGCAATAGGGAGCCCATGTCAACCGCCCAAGCCGGGGTTCACACCTCCGAACATGCAGGGACTCAACCTGCGGTAGGTTGCGTTGACTGGGCCAGGCCCTGAGTACGTGAAGACCGACGGTCTTCTGTCACAACGCTCAAGTTGAGGTTGCGCAACTGGAGGATGCACGAGCGGGGGATGACGAGGCCGCGTCAGCGCTCATGCGGGCCACGATGGATATGAGACGCCGAGGCTTGTCGTTGCCGCAGCGCGGACAGCGAATCTCCTGGTCAGATCCGACCCGGACCAGCTTGTCGAACTTCTCACCGCAGTTGGGACAGCGGTACTCATAGATGGGCATTGGGTACCTCCGCGACCACACAAGCATGGGGATAGAAGACGTTGCTATCATACCATAGCGTGGTATGGTATGTCAATACATGAGCGCAAATGTGCAGCGCCTGTGTAAAGTCAGGTCAACCTCGCGCAGGTTGAGTCCGTGCAGGCCCGGAGTTGCGAACTCCCGTCGTGGTCTGCGGTTGGAATGAACCTGCGGCAGGTTTTCCGGTCGACCCCCGCGACCTTGCACACGCGCTGTGAACGTGAATGTCTGGCAGTGGGTCGAAGGGCTGATAGCGCTAGGGGGATGGTAGCATTCTCCATACCCGGGTGACGGGCGGCGGTGTCTCGTAGGCGAGGGAGAAGACACCCTGTAAGCCCTCCATCGCCGGCACCAGGTACGTTGACGTGCTGCGCGTCCAGGTGAAGGCGTCTTCCAGAACGTAGGATACCTGATTGACACGCAGCCTAGAGAGGAGAAGGGCACTGTCCTGGCTGTAGGGATACTCCGTCGTGCGACGGCCAATAAGCAAGTAGAGAAGGTCGGGCTTGCGGGCCATGACTACTGCGCCGGCTGGGGTCGTGCGGCCGATCCAGGAGGCAGCGTCAAGATAGCGAGACCATTGCGGGTCCTGGGCGTACACCTGGGCGAGGGTCTGATGGCGCGTCTGGAGCAGACTGCGCTCGGCCCGCCGCACGTCCACGACCAGGGCTGACAGCAAGAGCAAAAGGGCTAGGCCGGACATGGCAAGCAGACCCCAGGCTCCCGATGTGCCAAAAGACAGCGGGAGCCTGCTTCGTGTGGCGGCCTCGCCAGGGGCGGGCGAAGGCTCCGCCGCTTTCCTTCGCGCGTGTACGATGCCCACGGCACGCCGTCCCAGCCACTCCGCAGCAGCCAAGAGATACAGGAGCGCAAAGGGTAGCACAAGCAGCATGTAGCGGAAGCCGAGCACCCACACAAACAAAGAAAGCGACACCCAATAGGCAGCCACCGATAGCTCCGTCACTCGTAGCCCGCGCCGCGCTTCCAGCACGAAGCCAAGAGCTAGCAACACGCCCATCATGGCGGCGCAACCACCGCGCACCACCCCTCCCAGTCTCCCCAGATGGGGGAAGATGCTCTCCGGCAGGATGTCGCCCAGGTACGTCCAGGAGTTCTTGACGAGGCGAGCAGCCAAGTCCACGGGCGTCGCTGTCTCCTCACTATACGGGGCAAGGGCCAGCACCTGGTGCAGGTAGCTGCGGGCGAAGAACGGCGTCTCCGGCGATGGTGGCTCGCTGCTGCGCAGGAACCAGGGCACGGCGGCTAGCACGACAATCAGGCTCAAGACGAGCGCGGCCCGTGGCTGCCGGCGCAGGAGGAGAAAAAGCGGCACGGCCCCCAGCAGGGCGAGACCGGCCGTGCGCATGTAGTAGGCGGCGATCAGGGCAGCAGCCGTGCACAGCATCAAGCCAGGGCCGAGACTGGACTGACCGAGAGGCTGGGCGGACGCGACCTTGTCTGCCAACATCTCTGCCAGCAGCATCGCGAGCAAGGCGAAGAACACGAAGGGCATCTCACTCAGGATCTCGGTTGCCAGCGTGAGAACAGTCGGACTCACCGCCGTGAGCAGCGTGACCAAGAGCGCGACCACATCAGCGTGGCGACGGCGGAGGAGAGCGTACACAATTGGCAGAGTCGCGAGGTAGAAGCAGACAGCCACCAGCTTGAGGGGGATAATGGCCTGCATAGGGTCGGCTGACGTTCCTGTAAGCCGGAGAACGGCAGCCAACAGGAGGGGATAGCCGAAGGGATAGAGGTTCATGGGCGGGGCCGTCGGTTCATTAATCATGCGATAGCCACGCCCGCTCGCCAGAGCCTGGCCGAGCACCACATAAC
>DAOUCN010000411.1:0-4132 GCA_034431995.1 Chloroflexota bacterium
CCGACATCGATCCCCCCGCGTCAGAATCCATGACCGGATGACAACGGGATTGAAATAAACGGCCGCCAGCACAATGGCAATAACCACCAGGCCGTCAGAATCCATGACCGGATGACAACGGGATTGAAATACACCGGGAAATGCGAACTGGCTTTTGGACGGATTATCCGGTCAGAATCCATGACCGGATGACAACGGGATTGAAACTTGATGCAGGCTGGACAGTAAACGATGAGCGCCCTGATCTCCTGTCAGAATCCATGACCGGATGACAACGGGATTGAAACGTAACAGACGAATCACAAGCTGGCAGGATTTTTTTGGGGTTTCCCGTCAGAATCCATGACCGGATGACAACGGGATTGAAACCTCACCGCGCACATGCCGTCGGTGATCAGAAGGATGTCGGCTTGTCAGAATCCATGACCGGATGACAACGGGATTGAAACCTTGAATTTCGCCTGCGCCTCCAGACACCCCTGCTGGAAGTCAGAATCCATGACCGGATGACAACGGGATTGGGAAGAGGGTAGAGGGGATAGGGTATAGCGTAGAGGGCTTGGCGCGCGGGTAGCCTTGGTTGTGGTGTTAGGCCCTGCGCCGTGTAGCGTGCGCCCTCTGCCCTCCACCCTCTACCCTGAACCCTCGCACAGACCGGATGACAACGGGATTGGGAAGAGGGTAGAGGGGATAGGGTATTGGGTAGAGGGCTTGGCGCGCGGGTAGCCTTGGTTGTGGTGTTAGGCCCTGCGCCGGGTAGCGTGCGCCCTCTGCCCTCCACCCTCTACCCTGAACCCTCGCACAGACCGGATGACAACGGGATTGAAACATTAGCCGTGCTAGCCGAGTGATAGAATCGGCAAGAACCGTCAGAATGCTTGACCGGATGACAACGGGGTAGTATAATACCCTCGCAAGCCCGAAGGCTTGCAGATGGCAAACATCAGATGGGCGATGCATGGAGACCGCCGACAGGCAGCGGCAACTGCATCGCCCTTTGTCATGGCCGATAGACCTGACAGGTCTCGCAGACCTGTCAGGTCTGAATGCGCCAAGGAGTTGGTAGCGTCCGTGGACGACAAGGCACAACGCGCCAAACGCCGCGTGGCCGCGGCCTCTGTGACCGTGGCCGCTTCTCTTACTGTCCTCAAGCTGGCGGTCGGCCTGCTCACGGGCAGCCTGGGCATCCTGGCCGAGGCCGCCCACTCCGGTCTCGACCTGGTGGCTGCCTTGGTCACCTTCCTGGCCGTCAGTGTCTCCGCGGGCCCGCCCGACGAACGCCACCAGTTCGGCCACGGCAAGGTCGAGAATCTCTCCGCTCTCTTCGAGACTCTTCTGCTCCTGGTCACCTGTGTCTGGATCATCTACGAGGCGTTCCAGCGGTTGTTCGTGCGCACAGACGTGGAGATAGACCCCAGCATCTGGGCCTTCCTGGTCATGGGCATATCCCTGGTGGCCCTGATCGCCATCTCCCGTGCCCTCTCTGCCGCTGCCCGCGCGCACCATAGCCAGGCGCTGGAAGCCGATGCCCTGCACTTCCGCACCGACATCTGGAGCACCTGCGTCGTCATCCTGGGGCTGGTCTTTGTGCTGGTAGGGGAGATCACGGGGCAGAAGGCGTTGCTGAGCAAGGCCGATGCGGTCGCCGCCCTGGTCGTCGCCGCCATCGTCGTTCAGGTAAGCCTCGAACTGGGGAAACGCACGGTGGATGCTCTGCTGGATACGGCACCACCCGGCATGGCCGCCGCCATCACCGAGCAGGTGGGCAAGGTGCCCGGCGTGCAACACGTGGAGGGCGTGCGCGTGCGCCAGGCTGGCCCGGAAGCCTTTGTGGATGTCACCGTTGGCGTGGGCCGCAGCCTCTCCGTCGAGGAGTCCCATGCCATTGCCACGGCCGTCGAGGATTCGGTGCGCAAGCTGGCCCCCCGGGCCGACGTCATGGTGCACACAGACCCTCGTGACGACATCGGCGAGAACCTGCTGCGCCAGGTGCGCCAGATCGCCCGCACCATGCGCCTGGAGGTGCACAACGTCAACGTGGAGCGGCTGCACGAGAAGGTGTACGTCACCCTCGACCTGGAGGTGGCCCCCACTCTCACACTGGGCGAAGCCCACGAGGTGGCCAGCGCCCTGGAGCGCCGTCTGCGCGAGACCCTACCTGGGGCGGCCGGCGTTGTCACGCACATCGAGCCTCGGTCCCAGGTGGTCCTCCGCGGCTACGATGTGACGGCAGACTCACCCCATGTGGTTGCCGCGCTGCGGGAGGCCGTCAACGATCTGCCCCTGCTGACCGGTGTCCACAACATCAAGGTGCTCAAGACCGACGGTCAGCTCAACGTTTCTGTTCATTGTACCTTCGATCCGAGCAGCTCGATTCAAGCCGTGCATGACGTGGCTGACCAGTTGCGCGAGCGGGTGAGGAAGGCGGTGCCCGGCGTGGAGCGGGTGACAGTGCACACGGAGCCGTGATGCAGTGAGCAAAGACTTGACGTGTCCGGTATAATGACATTGACGGCTGGATGCGGGACTGGGAACAAGGATGGCGCCTCGGCCCCTGGGAACCTCCCGCAGGTTCCCCAACCTGCGGGAGGTTGGACGCACGTGACCTCGTGAGGTGCTGTCCGATGAACAGCCTGGTGGAGCGTCTGCGCCTCCCCATCATGCTGGTGCTCATCGTGATCATCGCTGGCGGCCTGTTTTCCCTCTATCAGCGATGGCCGCGCGTGCCGCCCCTCATCATCATCAGGCCCACGCCCTACGAGTCTGCCAGCAAGATGGCCGCCAGCGCAACGCCGACGCCGCGCCAGATCACGATCAAGGTGCATGTCGCCGGAGCAGTCTTGCGCCCCGGTGTCTACTCGTTCAACGAGGGTGACCGCGTGGAGGACGCTGTGCGGGACGCCGGAGGTCCCACCGCCGACGCTGACCTGACGCACATAAACCTGGCGCAGCGCCTGGGGGATGAGGGCCAGGTCATCGTGCCGCGCATTGGCGAGACGCCCGTGCCGGTGGTCTCGGGCAGCGGATCCAGCACATCCTCTGGCCAAAGCCGCAAGGTGAACATCAACACCGCCTCCGCGGCCGCCCTGGAGGCCCTGCCCGGCATCGGCCCCACCTACGCCAAGAACATCATAGACGACCGCACCAAGAATGGCCCCTTCCAGCGCATCGAGGACCTGAAGGACAAGAAAATCGTCCCCGCCGCGACGTTCGAGAAGATCAAGGACTTGATTGATGTGAGATAGGGCGGCCTATAATGACAAACCCGCCCGCGCCCACGCCTGGGGACGGGAGGGTATCCTCCTTCTGCTGCCTGCTTCCTGCTTGTTACCTGCTGCTCGCTGCTCTCCGCTGGCTGCTCACACCTCGCTGCTGTCGGTGCCGCTTGCGCAGGCCCTCCACGACGCGATAGGGCACGCGCGGCTGGCCGAGGACGGCGCCGGCGACGACCTCGGCGCCGTGAAAGTCGCTGCCGCCGCTGGGCACCAGGTCGTACTGGCGGGCCGTCGCCTCCAGCAGAGCCGTCTGCTGCGGCGTGTAGCCCGTGTAATAGCACTCCAGGCCCTCAAGGCCAGCCATCACCAGGTCGGGCACAAGATCGAGGCAGCCCTTGCTCTCCAGCGGATGGGCCAGGACGGGCAGGCCGCCCACCTGGCGAATGACGGCGATCGCCTGGGCGGGCGTCAGCTTGTAGCGCTCCACATAGGCGGGCCCGGTGCGATTGATGTAAAGGTCGAAGGCGGTCCTGATGTCGGGCACGTAGCCGCGCTCGACCATGGCCATGGCCACGTGGGGCCGCCCCACGGCCCCCCGCCCTGCCAACGCCTGCACGCGCTCCCAATCCAGGGGCATACCCAAAGCCGCCAGCTTGTCCACCATGAGCCGCGCCCGCCCGCGGCGCGCCTGGCGCAGGGTGTGCAAGAGGGTTTGGAAGTGCTGATCGTGGTGGTTGATGAAATAACCCAGGACGTGGACTTCGCCCTCGGCAATGTCTGTGGACATTTCCACACCTGGAACCACGTCCATGCCGCATTCTCGTCCGGCAGCCAGGGCCTCGTCCAGCCCCTCTGTCGAGTCGTGATCGGTGATGCCAACCGCTGCCAGGCCACAATCTCGCGCCATGTGCACCAAT
>DAOUCN010000412.1:0-3993 GCA_034431995.1 Chloroflexota bacterium
GCATATACCACCTGCCGGAGCGCAAAGACATCGCCAAAGCCAGCCTGGACATCGCCGACCAGGCCCTGCGCTGGTACGCCAAGAAGATCGCTCCCTATCCCTATCCTGCCCTGTCCATTGTTGAGGTTCCCAACGTTGAGAGCCGCAATGGGGCGCGCCACAATTCAATGGAACACACAGGGCTGTTCCTCCTGCGCACCGATGTCTTCACGGGCACGATGACTGGCCTGTACGTGGCGCACGAGTTAGGGCACGAGTGGTTCTTTGCCGTTGTGGGGAACGACCAGGTGCGAGAGCCGTGGGTGGATGAGGCGCTTGTGAACAGCCTGTCCCTGGACTTCTACCGCGAGACGTATCCGAAGGAGTACCCGTGGCTGTTTGAGGCGTGGGGCGGCAAGCTGGAGGACTTCAAGAACACGGGGCCAATGAATCGGGGCATCTTCGACTTCGAGAACGGCTCGGTGTATTTCTTTACCGTGTACCGCCAGGGTGCCGCTTTCTTCAAGGCCGTGCGTGAGGCTATGGGCGAGGATGCGTACTGGAAGGCGCTGAGGCAATACTACGAGGAGAACAAGGGCGGGATCGCTCGCCCACAGGACCTGTTACGGGCTTTGCGCCAGGCCGCGCCCTCGGCAGACCTGCTGCCGATCTTCCGCACCTATCTGGACTACCCGTTTCTGCAGTACGCGTCTTTGAGCGTGGGCATCGGCGGCACAGACGGCGACGTGTGGTCAGGCCAGATGAATGTGCCGATCACGGTGACCGCCGACAGCCCGACGGTCACACTGGCGGTGCTGCTGGACGGGCAGGTGATCACGAGCACGGACCGCTCCCTGACAGTGACCGTGGATGCGGAGTCGCTGACGGGCGGCGAGCATGTACTGGCGGTCGTGGCCGACGACGGCGGGCTGAACCAGGCCGAGGAGAAACGCACCTTCCGCATCGCCAAGCCGACACCCACGCCCACGGCTGTGCCCACAGCCACGGTGACGCCGACGCCATCGCCCACGCCCCTTCCCAGTGCTACGCCCACGCTGCACCCCACACCTCAACCGACCGCCAACGCAGGGACGGCGAGTGCTGGCTCTGACTGGCGGGTCCCGGCTGCTGCGGGTGGGGCGGCGCTGGCCGTCGTCCTGGGGTGGCTTGCCTTTGGCAGGCGGAGGCGGCGGCGCTGGTGAGGGGGATTCCGAACCGCCAAGACGCGGAGACGCCACGAGCTTTCCCTTGCACACGCTGGGCGTCTGGGGTATAATGTGCTTAGCAGAATGAAGAGTAGCTAAGCAGGAGATGCACATGCCAAGAGGAGAGCCCGTCACTGTCAAGGTAAGCAGCCGCTACCAGATCGCGGTGCCCAGACGGGTGCGCGAGCACCTGCGGATCAGGAAGGGTGACCGCCTGCTGGTGGAGGTGCGGGGAGGTCTGGTAATTCTACTGCCGGCTCCCCAGAGCTATGTGGAGCACATGGCCGGGCTGCACAAGGACGTCTGGGAGGGGATCGAGGGGGCAGACTACGTGCGCGGGGAGCGTGAGGAATGGACCGGCTCGATGCCGTCCTGAGCGAGCACGAGAGAATCGGTCTCGACACGTCTGTCTTCATCTATCACTTTGAGGCGCATCCGACGTATCTGCCACTCACGCGCCGCGTTCTGGATGCCGTGTCTCAGGGACGCTTGACGGCTGTGACGTCGGTTGTCACCGTGATGGAGATCGCGGTGCGGCCCCTGCAACTGCGCAGGCCCGAGGTGGCCGACGAGTACGAGATCCTACTCCTACATTTCCCTCATCTGGACGTACTCGACGTCACTGTATCCGTTGCCCGCCGTGCCGCCGAGTTGCGCGCAGCGCATCGCCTGAAGCCCGCCGACGCCCTGCAGGTGGCTACGTGTTTGGATGCTGGCGCTACGCTCTTTGTCACGAACGACCGCGCAGTGCACGCCATCCCTGACCTGTCGGTTCTCTTGTTGGCGGATCTACAGCTCGGGCGGTAGAAATCCTGCCCGTCACGCTCACGCCCGATCCAGCGGTGATCTTGAACCGCGAAGATACGGAGACGCCAAGAGGGACGTACGCTCTCTTGGCGTCTTGACGGCTTGGCAGTTCGAACGGCCTAGTCCTTGTGGATGACGATGCTGCCGCCGCCGATGACGGTGCTCGGTTCGGCGTCGTCTGCAGCGCCAATCTGGTTGTCGTAGACCAGCGTGCCCGTGCCCTTGTCCCAGATCTTGATGCGGTACTTGTCTGCGTGAAGCGTAGTCCGGCGAAGGGCTGATGTCGGTCTTCCACAATGAGGAGATCACAAGCGACATAGCGCCGTTGAGCAGTGGGCGAGGCGTCGCTGTTGGAGGCTGGTGGTTTGGGCGTCGGGCTCTACACGGGGCGCCAGCGCGAGAATGAATTCCGCTTCTAATCTACTCCATCTATTGCAATATGGATTAGAAGTCGAGTGTCCTGGCCTACTGCCCAGCTTGCCCCCTGGCCTGCGCCTAGGGCAGGCTGGGTAGTCCAAGGAGTAGCCGTTCGAGCGCATCCCCGGTGTATCACACCCGCCGAGGCACCCACCAGCCCTGGTCGGGCAAGAGCGCTACAAGATCGGGCGACGCCGCGGCCGCCTTCTTCTTCGGCGGCTCTGGTGCGACTTCAATGCGCACCTCGGGGCTGACGGTGCTGTTGCCGGCCGAGTCGTAGGCGGTGGCCGTGATGATGTGCGAGACCGTGATGTAGGCCAGGCCGGTGACCATCTCGGTGGGCGTGAGGACGATCGGCCACAGGATGTGGTAGGGGGTGACGCTGCTCACGCCCAGGGGGTTGCCGTCCAAGAAGAACTCGACATGGCCCATGGCCGCGTTGTCCGCCGCCTCAGCCTGGATGCGTAGCTTGTCGCTGTCGCCCTCTTTGATGGCGATGAAGACGTCGCCGGTATAGGGGTATGTGACCTTGATGGTGGGCGTCACGTTGTCCACCACCACCGGAATGCGTACTTGGCGGAAGTTGCCGCCGTGCTCGATGACGCTCAGTTGCAGGGTGTGTACGCCCTCCAGGCCGGTCGTGTCCCACGTCTCCAGCAAGCCATTGCTCACCTGGTTGCCGTGGTCAGGGCCGATCTGTTGGAAGGTGGGAGGATTGAGACCCGAGCCGAACTCCAGCCGATACGCCTTGAAGTTGCGGCTGCGGGCGTTGCCCTGGATCGGCACCTGCCCACCCACGTATCCATAGGCAGGGGGATAGATGACGGCCACGTCGTCTGAGACGGAACCCGGCCCATGGCGCTCGCTGTACTCCGTTGGCGGCTGCGGAATCTTGTCCTCGCGCAGCCAGTCGGCAGCTTCTGGCGGGTAGACGGGGAAGACGACTTCCTCCACCTCGCCGGGCGGCGTGTAGGGTGTAGCCAGCTTGCCGTTCACCTTGTCAATGCGAAACACCTTGTACATGTCGTCTTCGCGGGTAGGGGCCGTGCCTTTGATGAAGATCTCGGTATAGCGTTCCTTGCACAGGTCCGTTGGCTTGAGGCCGGACAGGGCGCAGACCTCGGCTCGCTCGAGGCCATCAGGCTCCACGAAGTTGGACTTGGGCGTGGTCTTGAGAGCCTCGATCATGAAGTCGTGCCAAATGGGCGCGGCGGCGGTTGAACCGTAGCTGCGCTTCATCTCCTCGTTGTTGGCGTTCCCCACCCAGACGCCGGCGACCAGGTCAGGCGTGTAGCCGATGGTCCAGTTGTCACGCCAGTCGTTCGTGGTGCCTGTCTTGGCGGCAGCAGGGCGATCCAGTTTCAATGGGCTGTCGGGGCCGAAGATGGCAACGCGGGCGGCGTTGTCCGACAGGATATTCGTAATGAGATACGAGTATTCCGGTGGCAGGACTCGCACTGGCGTGGGGTAGTTGTACTCGTAGATGGCTCGCCCACTGGCGTCCTCGATGCGCAGGATAGACACCGGCGCAACTTCACGATAGCCAGCCTTGCGCACCTGTGCTGGCACGGGCTCACCATTGAGG
>DAOUCN010000413.1:0-6572 GCA_034431995.1 Chloroflexota bacterium
CCTATGTGCTGGGCATTGCCTCCACCAGCGGCTGGGATGCAGAGGCCGCGAGCTTCATTCGGGAGAATGCAAAGGGGCGCAGCTTCTCCCATCGCTTGCTGATGCCATGCCTGATTGACCTGGAGACAGGTGCCCTGTTCTACAATGCCCTGGATGAGCGGCTGGCGTCCCTGGCACCCCTCTTCTCGATGCAGCTCCCTGACGAGGTGGCCGAGGACGTTTTGGTCCGCGTCCGCAGTATCATGAGCGCTCCGGAGCAAGACAGCCTGACGGCAACTCGTGTGGCGCAGATGCTTGGAGTGCAAGAACACCTGGTGACCAGCGCCTTCCGCCGGCTGGCAGAGGGAGGGGAGTTCGTGGTGGAGCACATTGAGGGATTTGGGCTGACCATCGCCCGGCCATAGTCGCTGGCTTGGCAGCGGTCTGGCACCATCGGGGAGGGGTGGGCAATGTAGACGATGGAATGGCGGCAGATAGGAAGGTACCGATGTCCGGATCCCCAGGGTTGGGTCTTTGTGTGTTGGCCAAATACGAACAAAGGAGGACACAGATGGCTATCGTTGATTCGATCAAGGGGCTGCTCCACCGCAAGGGCTCGCTCAAGAATATCACGGCGCTAGAGCTGCGGCGTGAGCGCATGGCTTTGGAACAGGAGGAGAGCCGCATCTCCAGTGACGTCGAGAAGCTGGAGCGGGAGAAGCAGCAACTCTTCCTCCGCGGCAAGGATGAGGCCTCCGAACGGCAGCGGCGCATCCTGGCCACCAAGATCAAGCAGCGGGATTCGGAAGCTGCCAGCGCTGACAAGAGGCTGCGCTTCGTGTCGCGGCAACTGCGGGTCATCAATGGGCTGATCCAGATCAAGGAAAACGAGCGCCTGTTCGAGCGACTAGGGCTGAGCAGCCTGATCAATCGTCTCGATCCCGACCAACTGGAGCGCTACATCATAGAGGCGTCCGTTGAGGGTGGCCTGCAGATGGAGACGTTCCAGCGCCTGCTGACCACAGTCGAGGAGTCCGAACGCATCACCGGCGTCGGTGAGGAGGAGAGGGACGTCGAGGAGATCATGAAGGCCATGCAGGAGGCCCAAGTGGCGGAGCGGGAGCATCCTGAACAGGTGGAGGAGTTTGCCCGCCAGCGCCTGGATCAGATCCTGCACCCGCCGGAGGAAGAGCCAGCCTAGCTCCGCAATACGATGCACACACCCATGGCCGGTGACACGCACACGGGTCTCCTCCCGCCAGGGAGGAGACCCATGCTCAGGAGGATTGCATGCCCGTTGATCTCAGCGGTCAGATGTACAATGCCTACGAACGCAGCCTGGCCCAGGCCAAGCTGCGCTTCCAGCAGGGCCACTACGGCGAAGCTGCCGCCGCCTACCGCCAGTGCGCCTACTATCTGGAACGCTACGCCGGCTACGCCAAGTCGGCCGCCATCAAAGCACGCTGGATGAAGCAGGCGGAGGATTATCGCCACCTCGCCGAGCAGATGGAGGCCGGCAAGTTCACCCTGCCTGCCACTGCGACCACCGAAGGGCCAACCGCCGCCGACGACTACGAGCAGGCTGTCATGGCCCTCATCCTCCGGTCGGAGGTGACCTGGGATGACATCGCCGGCCTGGAGGACACCAAGCGGGAGATCAAGGCTGCCTATGGCCTGACCCTCGCCCTCAAGCCGCCTGGCGTCAAGCTGGAGGGCTGGCGCAACATTCTCTTCTACGGTCCACCTGGCACAGGCAAGACACTGCTGGCAGCCGCCACCTCCCGCGGCCTCGACGCCACGTTCTTCAACGTCAAGGTCAGCGACCTCTTGTCCAAGTACTTCGGTGAGTCGAGCAAGCTGATCAGCGCCCTCTACGCCGTGGCGCGCCGGCTGGCGCCAGCGGTCGTCTTCCTGGACGAATTCGAAGCCCTCAGTCCGCCCCGTGACGGCAGCCAGAGCGGTGCTGAGTCGCGTATCGTTTCTACGTTCCTGGCCGAACTGGATGGCCTGGCCCAGAAGGGAGACAGCAACTACGTCTTGACCATCGCCGCTACCAACCTCCCCTGGGTCATTGACAAGGCCATCCTCAGTCGTTTCGAGAAGAAAATCTACGTACCCTTGCCCGACGAACGAGCCCGGCGGCGCATTCTGGAATTGGAGCTTGATGACAAGGGACATCGCAGCAAGATCCGCCATGACCAGCTCATCGCGCGCACCAGGGGCTTCAGCGGCCGTGAGGTGACCCGGCTGTGCAAGGAAGCGGTGAAGGAGATGGTGAACCGCCTCAACCCCGATCTGCCAGGCACTGTGGATGCAGGACGGGAAGCCGTCACTGCTTACGAGATCAAGGTCGAGCCTATCTCCGCAAAGGACTGGGATGAGGCCTTTGCCCGGGTGCGACCGGAGACAACCGCAGCCGATCTGCAGCGCTTTGAAGCCTGGGCCCGCGGCCTGGCCGACTAATCCGAATAGCGCGCCCATTGGCAGGGCGGATTTCCATGCCCGCCGCATGAGTTACGGGAGGATGACATGGGAGTTGTAAGTTGGTGGCGAGACCGCCAGCGCACCAGGGAGATTGAGCGCGACATGCAGGCGCGCCGGGGCAAGGTGCAGATCCAGCGGCACATCAGTGCCCAGCGACGCATGTCTAGCAAACTGTGGCAGATGGGGAAGCGGGCGCTGCAACTCGGTGACAGACGCCAGTTCGCTTCCATCGGCAGGCAATACCTGTGGACTCTGGAAGACGTGAAGCGCTGGGAGCGCTATTTGCTGGCTTTTGAGAGCATCGAGGCCCGGCGCGACCAGGCACGCTCCATGGCTGAGTTCATGCGCTCCATCCAGGCCATGAGCAGGTCCATGATGGCCAACGCCAGCCCAGAAGCCCTGGCCTCCACCCAAAAGGACCTGGAACTGGGCATCGCCCGCGCCCAGAACATGGAGCAGATGCTGGACTACATGATGGACATGACTGACGAGACGGTCTTCTCCTTCGAGGAAGCGGGCGAGGAGGAGCAGGAGCGGGCCATCGCGGAGCTGGAGCGCGAGATGCAGGCCGAGGCCACAGCCGAGGGTAGCCAGACTGCCGAGGCTGGCGCGGGCGATGTCCTCGACGCCCGCATCGCCGAGGGCCTCAAGGCCATCGAGAACGAGATGCGCAGGGACGTGAAGAAATAGGCCGCTCTTCGCTCGGAAGCACCTGCGACCGCAGTACCGACAGCAGCCGGAGGCGGCTATGGAGACCCCCCAACGTCTCGGCAAATATGAGATCCGGGCCAGGAAGGGCAGCGGCGGCTTCGGCACCGTGTATCAGGCCTGGGATCCTGACCTGCAGCGGGAGGTGGCCGTCAAGGTCCTTGACCCTCACCTCACCTCCAGCGATCCTGCCTTTGTGGCGGGCTTCCTGAGGGAAGCCCGTGTCGCTGCCTCCCTCCATCATCCCCACATCGTCACCATCTACGAGGTTGGCGAGTACCACGGCAACTACTACCTGGCCATGCAGTACCTCCCCGGGCCCACGCTACTGGAGATCATCCACAGCGGAGCCCCCCTGCCCGCGTCCCGCGTGGTGCAGCTCCTGCGCCCGTTGGCTGATGCCCTGGACTACGCCCACGGCAAGGGGCTGGTACATCGTGACGTGAAGCCAGCGAACGTGATCCTGGACGAGGAGAAGCGGCCCGTCCTGGTAGACTTCGGCCTGGTGCGGGCGGCCGAGGGGACGAACTACGTCACACTATCGGGCCGCATGCCGGGCACCGTGCAGTACGCGGCGCCGGAGCAGCTTTCGGCCCTGCGCACGAAGGAGGTCGGCCCCTCCACCGATGTCTATGCTCTGGGCATCGTCGGCTACCAGATGCTCACCGGCCAGCTTCCCTTCGACGGCGAGACCACCGCCGTCATCGGCTCCCAATTGCACGACCCGCCTCCACCGCCGCGCCAGGTGAACCCCGATATCCTGCCGTCGGTTGAGGAGGCCTTGCTCAAAGCCTTGGCCAAGGCTCCACCAGAGCGCCCGCCCACCGCCCAAGCGCTGGTGGATGCGCTCGCGGGGACGCCTACTCCGCCGCAGGCCGCGTCCACACCGGACATCGTAGGGAGACTGCGGACTCTGCTGGCCATGCCGCGAGGCGTGCCGCTGCCGGTCACGGCTGGACTTGTGGCTGCGGTCGTACTCGTCGGGCTGGTCATTGGTTGGCTGCTGGGCTCAGACGGCAAAGGCGCAGCCGCGGTCACACAGACAGCGAGGCCGTCCGTTGCCGCCACCGCGACGACGACCCCGGCTGCATCGGCGCAGCCCACCGCCGCCCCAGCGAGCCTGCCGCCAACCGCCACGCATCTGCCGCCCACACAGTTGCCGACGTCAACGCCTGTGCCTCCCACAAACACGCCGTTGGCACCCACAGCGACACGCGTGGCGCCAACGGCTACACCCGTACCGCCGACGTTCACACCGACACTACAATCTCTCAAGGGACGCATCGTTTTTGTCTCCGACCGTAGCGGTAACCGGGAGATCTATGCAATGAATACGGACGGCAGCGGAGTAGTTCGTTTGACACATGGATCTGGTGACGCTGATAAGCCCTCTTGCTCTCCTGATAACACACGCATCGCTTTCTCCCGCGACGGCGACATCTACGTGGCAAACGCAGACGGCACTAACCTAACGAGATTGACAAGGCATTCGGCATCTGATTGGCATCCATCCTGGTCACCTGACGGTAAGCGAATCGCTTTTAGTTCAGGGCGCGATGGTAACGAGGAAATCTATGTGATGGATGCCGATGGCACCAACGTAACCCGCGTGACCAACAACCCCGATCGGGATTCTGAGCCTCAATGGGGCCCCGGGAATCGTATTGCGTTCTTCTCCATAGGCCAGGGCGACGCAGATATCTATACCATGAAACCCGATGGAACCGATCTGCGTCGGATCACGACAAATGCAGGACACAACATTCACGCCGCTTGGTCACCCGATGGCAAGCGCATTGCCTTTGTGTCCACCCGGGCAGGCGACTACGACGTGTACGTGATGAACGCAGATGGTAGCGGCGTTGTTCGGCTAACGTATGGCCCCACGCCTAACTGGATCCCCAACTGGTCTCCGGACGGTCAGCGCGTTACATTTTCTCACAACCGCGATACTTATGTGATCAGTAGTGATGGAAGCGGCCGGTCCCTTCTCATAAAGGATGGAGAGCTTTGGTGCTGGAGAGAGATGGACAGACAACCGCCCGCGCGTCGATGACCTGCAGCCGCCAGGCAGGCGCAAGAGAGTGCCCTGCTACGCAGATACGTGTAGAGACCTGACCGCGACGTAGGTAGGGTCTGTGATCCGACATCCTGCATGAACCAGATGACGGGTACAATACCCGCCCTGCCGGGACTGCCCGCTCAGGACTGCGCCGATCGGTGCGATCTGCCTGCCCCGGTCGCACAATCCTGGCGTGCGCGTCTCGCGACAGCAGGGCCAAGCGCTAAGGCGTAGCAGAGAGAGGAGATGGACCATGGGTGTAGGGAAACTGCTGCGGGTCATGGGGCTGATCGTCGTCCTGGCGGTCGCCGTCCTGCTCGCCGTCGTACTGCTGACCGGCCGCCTGGGCGGCAAGCAGGGCAGCGTCCCGCAGCCGGCTGGCGTCAGTTCGCCACCGGCTCAGGATGTGGTGATACAGATCTCGGAGGCATATCTCAGTTACGCTGTAGCGCGCGAGGTCGCCAAGCTAAAGGTCCAGCACATCACCAGCGTCCTTGTAGACCTCAAGCCGAACCAGGCGGTGGACACCCAGATTGAGGGCAGGCTAGAGCTGGGCCCGATCGGCATGACGCTGGCGGCCACGCTCAAGAGCAAGCTCGACGTTCAGACGGGGCGTCTGGTCGTGGCATTCCAGAGCGTCGAGGCTGGCGGTATCAACCTGTCCCGCGCTGTCCTGCCAGGTCCGGTGCGTGGAGCTCTCGATGATCTCAACGACGCGCTGAACCTCACCCTGGAGGCCACCGTCAAGCGCCAGGGCCTTGCCGTGCAGACGGTGGCCACCAGCGAGAACGCCATCACGGTGGAGCTGATGAGGGAATAGGACGGACGGAGAGCCCATCCGCAGGAGGAGCTAGATGCCCGAACCAGGAAAGACACTGGGCAAGTACCAGATCGAGGACGAGCTGGGCAGCGGCACGTTTGCCACCGTGTACAAGGCCCGCGATACCACGCTGGACCGCATCGTGGCCCTGAAGGTGATGCACCCGGCCTTCCTGCGCAACCCCGACGCCCGCCAGCGCTTCCTGCGCGAGGCCCGCGCCGCCGCCAACCTCGATCATCCCAACATCGTCCACATCAATGCCGTGGGCGAGGAACAGGGCCAGCTCTACATTGACATGACGTTCCTGCCCGGCCGCAGCCTGGATAAGATCGCGGCTGAAGGACCGCTGCCTGTGGAACGGGCGGTGTCCATTGCCCGCCAGGTGGCCGAGGCCCTGGGCTATGCCCACCGGCGCGGCTTCATTCACCGGGACGTGAAGCCGCAGAACATCATCGTGGACGACCAGGGCCGGGCCGTGCTCACCGACTTCGGGTTGGTCAAGGCCCTGGCCTGGGCCAG
>DAOUCN010000414.1:0-17262 GCA_034431995.1 Chloroflexota bacterium
GCGGCCCGGTCTACAGTGATCCAATCGCCGCCGACGGCTATCGATTCAAGATCTTCTGCACTGAACGAGGCGGAGCCAACGCGCGCAAGGCTGGAGTAGGCGAGGAAGCGTACTTCAACAAAGAAATCCGCCGGACCCTGGGTCTCCGCCCGTACGAAGGCGAGCACATTGTGGCCGTCTCCGCCGACGGGTTGCACTGGCAGATGCATCCAACCATGCGCTGGGGCTGGCCAGCGCATCCGACGTGGCTGCCAGAATCGCCGATCACGTGTTTCTACAGCGCGGCGATCAAGCAGCACGTCATGATCACGCGCCCCGGCTGGGGCGACCGGCGGCAGGTGATCCAGACCAGTCCCGACCTGGCCGCCTGGTCTGAGCCGGCGCTGCTGTGGCAGCCCGATGCGCTTGATCCGCCCCAGAGCCATTTCTATGGTATGCCGGTCTTCCCCTATGAGGGGCTGTACGTGGGTGTGCTCTGGACGGCCCATTTCGCAAACAGCGAGCGCCTAAGGCGCTTCAACCAGATGCAAGGCACCGTAGACAGCCAGCTTGCCTACAGCTTCGACGGCCTGCGGTTCCTGCGCGGCCTGCGCCGGCCCTTTATGCCGCTCAACGAGCCTGGAGAGATCGGCTGCGGCATCATCTATCCAACCTCTCTGGTGCGCACCGAGCGCGAGCTCCGCATCTACTCCGCCGCCTCGCGCATCTTGCACGGCCACTACATGGACCGACCCGGTGCCGATCTCGAGCGCGGCCCCCGGCGCGCCGGGGACAGGGCGACGTGCGCTGTGACCCTGCACACCCTGCGCGTCGACGGCTTCATGTACCTGACCTCCCTCGGCAACTGGGCCAGCTTCATCACCAAGCCGATGGTCCTCAACGAGCCGGCGCTCACGCTCAACGTGCTCGCTCCCCTCGGCGAAGTCGTCTATCAGGCGTGCGACATGGAGAGCCGCCCGCTGGAGGGCTTCGGCTTCGATGATTGCGTGCCGCTCCGAGAAAGCGACACGCTCGCCTGGCCTCTGGCGTGGCGTGGGCGTAACCTGGCAGAGCTGATGGGGAAGGTGATCCGCTTGGAGTTCAAGCTCCGCAATGCCCGGCTGTATGCCCTGCGCGGCGACTTTCACTTCGCTGATGCCACCGACGTCACTCTCGTCGGCGATGAGCTAGCGATTGATAGGGAGCTTTTCGACTTCTGACGTCAATACCTCCGTGGCCTCTCCCTGGGGGAACTCTGCGAGCAGGTGGCAGGCCGCGGCCCGGGCGGGTTGCGTGCGGCGAAGCGCCGGACGCTCGCGGCGGCAGACATCCATCACGTGCGCACAGCGGTCGGCAAAAAGGCAGCCGTCCCCAGGGCTGGCCGTCTCGCCCCGCCCCCGTTCCTGGACTGCACCCCACTTTAGATCCGGATCGGGCAGCGGGATCGAGCGGACAAGGAGCTGCGTGTACGGATGCCTGGGGTCTTTGATCACCGCCTCGACGTCGCCGGCCTCGGCGACCCTCCCTCGGTAGAGCACGATGATTTTCTCGCATACCTGGTAGGCAGTGGTCAGGTCGTGGGTGACGTAGAGCAGCGAGATGTGGTGGTCTCTGTACAGCGCCATCAGACTCTCGAGGATGGTGGCCCGCAGCGAAGCGTCGATCATCGATACCGGCTCATCTGCGACGATGATGCGCGGGTGAAGCAGGAGAGCGCGGGCGATGGTGAGGCGCTGTCGTTGCCCGCCACTCAACTGGTGCGGGTAGCGACCCAGTGTCTCTTCGGGCCGCAGCCCGACGCCGTGCAGCGCCTGCTCGATCAGCGCCTGTCTCTCGCGCCCCGACCTCGCTAGCCCGAACTTGGCAATGGGCGTGGTGAGCAGGTGATCGACTTTGTAGAACGGGTTGTAGACCCCGAATGGGTCCTGGAAGATGGCTTGCACCTGCTGGCGAAACGTGCGCCATTCCTGCCCCGACATCCGGCTGAGAGGGCGCCCCCGGTAGAGCACCTCGCCTGCGCTCGGGCTGATGATGCCGAGCAACAGCCGGGCGAGCGTGGTCTTGCCGCTACCGCTCTCACCAGCGATGCCAATGATGGTGGGCCGTTCCCCCCCGATGCCCACCGAGACATCCTGCAGGGCAACGGTGGCGGGACCGCGTCCCAAGCCCCCACGCCCGCCGAATACCTTGGTCACGTGTCTCGCTTCGAGCAGCGCGCCCATTAGCGGCCCTCCCCGTTGATGAGGTGACAGGCGGTCCAGCGCCCCGCTGCCACCTCTCGGAAGACTGGCGCCTCGGAGGCGCAGCGGGGGAGCGCCTGTGGGCAGCGCGGGTGGAATGGGCAGCCGGGAGGGGGGTGCAGCAGCGATGGTGGCAGCCCTGGGATTCCTTTGAAGACGCCACGCGCAGCCAGCGACGGCAGTGTGGAAATCAGCAGCCGGGTGTAAGGGTGCACTGGATCCTTGAAGATATCTCGCACCCGCCCGAGCTCGACCACCTTGCCTGCGTACATAACGCCCACGGCGCTGGTAAACTGGGCCATCAGCCCCATATCGTGTCCAACCAGGATGACTGCCGTCTCTCCCAGCTCACTCTGTACGTGGAGCAGTGTCTCCATGACCTGCCGCTGCACCACGACATCAAGGGCACTGGTGGGCTCGTCGGCGATGATGACGCGCGGCCGCAGGCTGATAGCCATCGCAATGCAAACCCGCTGCTTCATGCCTCCACTCAGCTCGTGGGGAAACATGTTCGCGACCTGCGGCGAGAGACCGACCTGTGCCAGCAGCCCGGCGATGTGCTCGGCCAGTTGGCTGCGCGTCTGGCCCAGACCATGCGCTTCGGCGATGTCTTCGATCTGCTTGCCAACCCGCATCACAGGATTGAGGGAGTTCATGGCACCTTGAGGGATCAGCGACACGCGCGCGAAGCGCACACGACGCATTTCCTCGTCTGAGAGTGTGAGCAGGTCCTGGCCGTCGAGCAACACCTGGCCGCCCTCGATGCGGCCAGGCAGCTTGATCATGCGCATGATCGCCATAGCGGTGGTCGTCTTGCCGGAACCAGACTCACCTACTAGTCCCAGGCGCTCGCGTGGATGGAGCGTGAAGTTGACGCCGTCCGCCGCCCGCACCGGCCCCAGCGGCGTGTGGTAATGGACGCATAGGTCTTTGACCTGCATCACCGGATGGACCGCAGCATCAGCCGTCATACGCTTCTCCGTAACCGGGAGTTGACGAACTCGTCCATGCCTGCGGACGTGAAGAGCAGGCCGACGAAGATGACGACGATCACGACGATGGGCGGTCCCCACCACCACCAGAACCCCCGCAAGATGGCGCCGTAATACTGCGCCCAGTACACCATC
The DNA here is from genome assembly GCA_034431995.1 of Chloroflexota bacterium. Classification (GTDB taxonomy): domain Bacteria; phylum Chloroflexota; class DTOL01; order DTOL01; family DAOUCN01; genus DAOUCN01. Next base: position 3,347 of record DAOUCN010000414.1, read on the forward strand.
ATGCCCAGGGTGAACTCATTCTGCGGCCCTAGCCCCAGCGCCTCGAGCCCGATCGTCGCCAGGATGGCGTGCGACACCGTGCCCACAAAGGAGGCGGCGATGTAGGGCAGCAGATTGGGCAGGAGCTCGGTGACCACCATCTCGAGTCCCCCGACGCCATTGAGTTTGGCTACCTCGACCCAGGTCTGCTCGCGGAGGGAGAGGACCTGGGCGCGGATTGCGCGCGCGGGAAAACGCCAGGCGATAGAGGCGACGATGATGGCCATCAGCCCCGTGTCCATGGTGCGCACATTGGTCGCGACGACCACCAGGATGGCGATGCCGGGCACAGTGATGAAGACATCGGTGATCGTGCGGATAATGGTATCGGCCGCGCCGCGGAAGTAGCCGGAGATCAGTCCCAGCAGTGCTCCCAAGCCGATGCCGACCGCGCCCGCCAGCAGCCCGATCTTAAGCGTCTGCGGGGTGGCAAGGATGACAGTAGCCAGGACATCGCGCCCCTGGGGGTCGGTGCCCAGCCAGTGTTGGCCCGAAGGCCGCAGCTTGGGCACAAAGGCGCCCACGTTGGCATTCTTCGGGTTGACCGCAACGGGTCCCACGAGACTGAAGAGAGCAATGGCGAGCATGATCAATAGCCCGGCTGTCAGCAGTGGGTTGCGACTGAGAAAACGCAGCCCAGCGCGCGCTCTTCGCAATTCGTCGGTCATCTGTTCACCCTCGCTCGTAGGTGATCCGTGGGTCGATCAGCGGATAAATGAGATCCATGATAAAGAGGGCCAGCGCGATGGACAGGATGAGGACAAAGACGATCCCCTGGATCACGAAATAATCCTTGTACTGGACGGCCTGATAAAGCTTGTAGCCGATGCCGGGATAGGCGAATATGACCTCCACCAGGATCGTGCCCGATACGACGTGGCCGAGGGTCAGTGCGAGCGTGGTGAGCTGGGGCAGCAAGCCGTTGCGCATGGCGTATTGGCTGAAGATGCGCCAGTCCTTGAGGCCTTTGGCTTCGGCAAGCGTGACGTAGTCCTCGCCGAGGATGCTCACCACCATGCCGCGCATGGTGAGCGCCCAGCCCCCGATGCCGGCGAGGATGATTGAGATGGCGGGCAGCGCGGCGTGGTGGAGGACATCACGTATCGTGGGCCAGTCGAAGCGCAAGGTACCACCGAGCTCGTAGGCACCTCCCGCCGGAAACAACTTGTACACGATAGCGAACAGGTACACCAGGATGACGCCCAGCAGGAAGTACGGGATGGCAGAGATGACCATGAGCGCCGGGATGCTGCCTCGCAAGGCGGACGGGGTGCGCGGCCAGGCCAGCAGCCCGCCAAGCAGCGAGCCGATCCCGAAGGCGACGATGGTCGAAAAGCCGAGCAGCCCGAGCGTCCAGGGCAGTGCCGACGTGATAGCGCCGGCCACGGTCTCGGGGTAGTTTGCCAGCGAGTAGCCGAAGTCCAGTTGCAGGATGTCGCGCCAGTAGTTCAGATACTGCCGCCACACGGGCTTGTCCAGTCCGAACTTCTCGCGGTAGGCCTGGGCCATGGCCTGGACGTCGCCCATCTGGCCCCCGCTGCGCGCTGCCAGCATGTTGATCTGGGTCTCCACCGGATCCCCTGGGATCAGGCGCGGGATTATGAAGTTGACCGTCACCGCCAGCACGATGACCAGCAAGAACATGCCGAAGCGGCGCACATAGTAGGCGAGGTACATGGGACTCCTTTTTTCACCGTCCTCAGAGGCAAGATCGCACCGTTAGGAGATGCTTCTGCCTCCGGTTCTTTGTCTGCTCATATCATGAGTGCTCCGCCATTCATGTCCACCGTCGCGCCGGTGGTGAAGCTTGCCTCGTCGGATGCCAGGAAAGCTACCAGGCTGGCTTCCTCTTCTGGCTTTCCCATCCTCCCCATCGGGATGGCGGCGACCGCCCGCGCGAGAGACTCCAGAGACGTCACCTCGCGTATCATCTCGGTGTCCATAGTGCCGGGCGCGACCGCGTTCACGGTAATGCCAAATGGCGCGGCTTCGCGCGCCGCGTGCCGGGTCAGTCCAAGCACGGCCGCTTTTGCGCAGGTGTAGTGCGCGCCGCCGAAGGTGCTGGTGCTGCGCCCGGCGACTGACGACAGATTGATCACGCGACCGAAGCGCTGGCGCTTCATGATCGGCAGAGCATGCTTCATGCAGAGGAACGCGCCGCGCACGTTTACCGCCATCACAGCTTCCCATTCGGCCACGGATGTTGTCTCAAGCGGATGGGTCGTGCGGAGAATCCCCGCGTTATTGACCAGGATGTGAAGGCTTCCGAAAAGCTCCACTGCCTTGCGTATCATCTCCTGGACCTGAGGCTCATCCGCCACATCGGCAGCAATGGCATACGCGGTGCCGCCCGCGCGGCGGATTTCCTCCGCCACCCGCGCTGCGGCCGCGCCATTGATATCATTGACGATCACGCAGGCACCTTCGGCGGCGAGCCGGAGCGCTGTCGCGCGCCCCATGCCCCGGCCTGCGCCGGTTACCAGCGCGACCCTCCGTGCGAATTGCTGACCGGGCATGAGCACCTCCTTGGACTCACCCCTCATTATCGTCAGCTTTCCTTCACGCTACAGTGCATAATAAGCTGGCCCATTCTTGCGCCTGCCGCCACTCGTGGCTGGCGCCTCGCCCACGATGGCGTGCCAGATGCTACTGGGCGCTACAACACGCCACCCGCGGTCGCGTGGCCCACCCGGGGCACGAGGCGGAAGCGGGGCAGAGGGGCCACGTGTAGCTCCCGTATATGCCTGTGTACGTCAAGCGGCAGGTAGCCCGTCACAGACGATCGGAATGCCGTCGATCTCTATGGTCGGCTTACTTATTTCCAGGTCCATGTGGCGGGGACCATGCACGACAACATCACGGCGGGCATTGTTGCCCAGGGCGACATGGACGCGATCGTGGTGGTGCGTGCCGTCGCTCCAGTAGTAGAGATCGTTCTCTACAAAGTGCGTGGTAACGATACCGACCTCGTCCACCGCATCTGCCGGCGGGTCGCCGCTGGCCACGAAGCGATGGAGCCGCTGCACCTGCTCTGGGTCGCCGTCTGCCGCGATCATGCGACCGTCGCATATCTCGATGCGCAAGGGCGTGCGGTCAGTTTCAGAAGCAGGGCGCACGTCGAGCTGGCTCGGCCCGTCCACCATCAGAATCCCGCCGGTGCCCACCAATGAGGGCACCACGGCCACCTCGGCGTAGAAGGGCACGATCCCCAGGATCGGGTTGGCCGCACAGGGTGGGGCCAGGCTGAACGTGAAGTCGCTCCCGAGCGCTGACGTGATCTTTCCCGTTCGAGCGCGCTTCAGGAGGTCTAGCAGGCGAAGCGTGCGCTGCCGCAGGCGTGCGACGTCCTCACACTCGACGTCCCAGCTCTCCATGCCGCCAGGCTGCAGATAGAACCAGCGCCTTTCGCCACTCAGGCTGAGGTCGTGGGCATCCGGCTGGCCGAGGAGCTTGCCGTAGTCGGCACGCGTCGCGTCGTGGACGTCGCGGGTGTTGGCGATCACGATGTCCGCGGCGCGGATCGCCGCCCGTAGGGGCTCGAGCAGGCGGCCTTGGCGGTAAGCCGGACTGCCCGCGAAGTGGGTGATGTCTATGACGACCGGCAGGAGGCCGAGGGACACCGCTGCTTCGGCCAGGGCCGGCGCGCACGACCTCAGTGCTTCGTCCATCAGGATGACCAGGCTCTCGCCGGGTTGTGCCCGACAAGAGGCCTGGAGGACGATGCGCGCATTGTGCAGCAGTCTGTCATAGGTGGAATGCACCATCGGCAAGGGCCTAGCCAACCCTGCAACCGTTGGTCACGCTTTCCGTGCAACAGCTCGGGGGCTCGAGTCTGTCCCCCTGAAAGCGTGACCTCTAGTCCAAGGTCTATCTCGGTGCCTACTGTGTCGGCGTCAGGTTATGCAGGATGCGGTTCCATCCTTCCCATGCAATGTACGGATGCATGATCGGGTTCTTGGCCGTCGCATAGCCCTTCCAGTAGGTCTGGTTGAAGACCAGCACGTGAAGCTCTTCGGCGAAGGTGATATGGGGCAGGTCACGCAGGTAGATCGCAGTCGCCTTCTTCACCAGGTCGAGATAGGCCGGATCGTCGGGCGATGGCACCATGGCCGACATCTGGTCAATCAGCTTGTCCATTTCGGGGTTGACGTAGCGCGTGGGCGCGCGTACGTTGGTAACGGGCTTGCCGGGCGGAGCGGCGTACTTGCTGTGAAAGTGCTCGAGTGTGAGCCAGGGATCATACGTACTGCCGCAGTGGGTGGCGATGGCGGCTTCGTAGTTGCCGGCAGTGGTGTTCTCGGTAGCGGCCGACGACTGGACAGCGTCAACCTTCACGTCGAAGCCGGCATCTTTCAGTTGCTGGCCGATGACCGGGCCAGAGGGATCGCCGATGAAACACTGGATCGTGAGCTGCAGGGTCTTGCCATCCTTGGCCCAGAAGCCCTGGGCGTTCTTGGCATAGCCCTTCTTCGTCATGATCTCGGCGGACTTCTTGAGGTCGGTCGTATCAACCTTGTACTGATCGAACACGTCCTTCATCTTCGCCACGTAGGCCTGAATGCCACCGTAGGAGGCGAAGGGCGCGACGGCCTTGATGGTGGAACGCTCATAGGCCAGGTTGATGATCTGGTCGCGGTTAAGGGCATAGTTGAGCGCCCAATGCAGCTCGGGATCGTCCCAGGGCTTGACCTGGTGGTTGAAGGCGATGCGGAAGACACAGCCATCGGGCGCGCCGTACACGGGGCCTTTCTCATTCCAACTGATCAGGTTAGGGTTGCGGGCCTTGGCGGCCTCGAACTGGCCCACCTGCAGCGAGCGCCCGGTGTCGACGTTGTTATTGATGTAGAGCTGGGGCAACGCCTCGATGGTGGTCGGCACGTAGATCACGCGCTGGACCTTGGGCATCTCCTTGACCAGCCCGGTTTCCTTTGCCCACCACGTGTCCCGCAGGTCGAAGACGATGGAGTCGTTGCCTGTCTTGACCAGCTTGTACGGCCCGGTACCAAGTGGCCAGCCCTTGGCCAGGTCGAAGTTCTCGAACTTGGCCGTGTCCTTGCCCTTCCAGACGTGCTCGGGCACGACGACGAAGCGTGCCGCCTGTCCGGTGGCCAGGTTGTCTACCGCCCAGCGCGGTCCAGGCTTGGTCAGCACGATCTGCACCGTCAGATCGTCAACGGCTTTGGCCTCCTTCACCCATTCCTTCATGACGGATGACATGAGCATGGCCGGGGCGTTCGCCTGAAGCATGCCGATGGTGTAGACCACATCCTTGGCGGTGAAGGGCTGCCCGTCGGCCCACTTGACGCCCTTGCGGAGCTTGAGGGTAATCTCGGTGAAGTCTTTGTTGTACGCCCAGCTTTCGCCTAGCCAGGGCACCGTCTCGCCCGTGGCGTAGTTCGAGTAGAAGAGCGCCTCGTTGAGGGTCAGGTGTAGGCTGTTGCGCTTGTGTAGGAGCACGCCCGCATACGGGTGGAAGTTGGTGGGCGATGGCACCTGGTTATAAAGGTCCCAACCGCCGGTGATGAAGGTGCGGTTGCGGGGCACATCCTTCAGCGCGGCAGGTGCCGTCGTTGCCGTGGGGGCTGCTGTGGCCGTGGGCGGTGGCGTGGTTGCTGTTGGTGCCGGAGGTTTGGTGGCTGTAGGCGCGGGCGCGGCAGCCGTTGTCGGTGTGGGCGACGCCGGCGGCTTGGTGGCCGTCGGTGGAACCTTGTGGGTGTCGGCGTAGGGGTAGCCCCGCAGGCCACAGCGACTGCGCCCACAGTTCCCAGCGCGCCGAGGCGCACGAACTCACGACGGGTTATCTTGCGTGTCCTTGCCATGTTACACTCCTCCATTCTGTGCAAATTGGTACGGCTTGAAAGAACGACCACCTACTTGATCCACCGTACACGTCGGCCGCCCCGCGTCCGGAACGACCGAGGTGTCGAACGATGTCGCCAGGAAGCTGGCCTGTATCCTGGTCTGCCTCCAGCATGCCCTAGCAGTCCAGCCTACCGTGGCAGCCCATGGAGGGCAGGCTGTGCCGGACAAGCACAGGGAAAGCGCACCTAGGCTGGCGCACAGTCGCCCTTGGCCCACCAGAGGTGCGCACGGGGGGACTTCGGGCCCTTGTAGCGGCCACTTCCAGCCAGACACCATGTTCAACGCCCTCTGGAGCGAAGCCACTTGACATTGCAGCATACCGCCCGTAGGACGTCAACAAGTTGACTTGCCTCATCCGGATCCTGCTCTTGTAGCAAGCGCCTGGTGCCGGGCCAGGAGGCCTGTGGAGAGGCTCTGGAAAGGGCATGGTGAACTGCAGAATTATGACTCTCGCTTTGTAAGGGGTACTGCCCCTCGCCTGCACGTCGGTCCATGGACAGGCCCCACCCCCTCGGCCCATTCCCTGATCAGAGGGCGCTTGGAGGGCCATCAGCCCTCAAGCGGACAGCCAAAACGCTGGTTGTTCATGTGTCCTGGCCGGCAGCCGTACGCTGCACCCTCACCAACTCGACGTCCATCCGCATGGCCTTCCCCAACTTCTGCATTGTGGAGCCGATGTGGCCAACGCAGAGCGACTGGTGGTGAGGCACACCCGACAGGAACCAACTGCGCAGGAACGCAGCCACATCCTTCCCAAAGTAAGCGCGGCTGACAGTATTGCCGATGTGTGGCACACGCCCTGGCATTGATTGGCCCTCCGCGACGACAAACTTGAACTTGCACTGGGCGTCTGAACCGACGGCCACCATTGTCATGTCGCCCACCCTGATCCTAAACTCTACACCGACCCCATATCCTCTCTTGCCGTGATAGATGCTCAAGCCTCGGATGACCGGGCGGGCGTCGGTGATCCGCAGGTCGTGCGGCCCATCATGTCCGACGTACACCTGGTCTCGCTCGAAGTCAACCGAATGGAATTCGGCAAATGAGCCGCCCGCCCCGAGCGCGCTCGTGGTCTTCATGGCCAGGCAGGTCTTCATATCTGCCTCACCGGCCAGCGAGATCCCCTTGAGCGTCAATAGTGTATTGCCAACGGCCAGATTGGAGGCCACCCTTTCGTAGAGGTTGTTCAGTCCCGCATAGTAGTAGGCCAGGCCAGAGAGACCGTTGTTGGCCACGAGCTTGTCCAGACCAACGGCACACCGGGCAGCCCATTCGACGTCCTCTGGCTGGGCCGGCCTCGTGACAGGATCGTAGCTGCCTTCGAGGATGTCAAAGACCTGGTGCATCTCCTCGATCTTGGCCTGCACCTCGGCCGTCGTGGCGGCCTGGACGTACTCGACCAGCTCGCACATCTCCAGCATTTTGACGTAGACCCCAAAGGCCTGGGTAATGCTCGTCGGGTCGAAGTTCATGTCCAACATGCCGTCGTAGGAGTGGCCCATGTAGCCGATGACGCAGTCGCGATACGTAGCGAGTACGTTGGCCACCCGGCACCACTCGATGATCTCCCGCTTGACGCTAGGACTATCGGCTGCGCCGAAAACCAGGTCAGCCGCCGGCTTCCCCACCCGCAACAAGGCGCTGACCGCTTCCGGAGCCTGGCACGGTGAGCCGATGTGAAGCCCCAATCCGGTCACATATTCGCGGTTCTCGAAATCCAAGCTCTGGGGCGTTATGACCAGCACGATGGGCACGTTGAGGTGCATCAGCCCCGGCACCCACCGACCCGATGCGACATAGGTATGCAGGTAGACGAACAACAGATCAATCCCGCTTCTTTCGAACAGACGCCCCGCCTCAAAAGAGAGTTCGACGCTGTCCACCAGGTCCGACATGACCATGTCAACGCCGCTCTCCTTGACGATTTCGGAGAACCGCTGCGCGCCGGCCACGATGTCTTCCCGCGCGCCCGGAAACTGCGACCAGTACTCCCGGTGACCGGCGTGCATGATGCCGACTTTGGCCCGGCTTGATGGCTGGGTGATATCCATCCTGACTCTCCCGCTATGAACTGGTTTCAGATGTAGTGATCATTTCGTTTCACGCAGCCGATATCCCTTCATCCGCCTTCACGTCAGGTGCATTCCTGGGCAGCCGCTCAAGCCACATGCGCTCCGCGCCGCCAGCGGCAATAGGCTCTTTGATGGCGTGACTATCATGAACAGGGGACATGTCCCAGATGTCCGAAGTTTCCCGGGCACACGCCGCACCAAGTGGCGCAGGAAGTACACGACCTCGGCTCCCTCGCAGGACCTCCCCTGAGCCATAGGGAAGATGCATTCTTCAAGGTTGAAGAGAGTGGCAGCTTGGTCACCAATCAACCACTTCTTGTCGGCGTTGCGCTTTCTGCGGGCAGCAAAAGCCGCTTCATGCTTGGTGCAACGATTAGCTGTGGATCCTCCGCGTGTGCACCTGATGAGGGTATTGCTGGATAGAGCTGCCGGATCCTCGCGGATTGTGCCCGGAGAAAGGCAGTTCAGCCAGACCCCATACAGACACGATTTGGCGTTCAAGGAGAAGCTTCATGATCGTGTCGGGCCAGGGGCTTGGTGGCTGTAGCGGCAGGTGCGGGAGTCGTTCTCACTGTGGGCGGAGCCAGCGGCTTGGTGGCCCTCGGTGGGACTTTGATGGGTGTCGGCGTGGGGGTACCGCGACAGGCGGCGAACGACGCCAGCGGCAGTACCCGACATCCTCAAGAAACTGCGCCGGGTCAAATGTCCCTTGGGCATAGGGCTTTCCTCCCTTTTGACTGCATAGAGTGATGGCACCCCTGCGTACGGCTTTCCGGCGAGACATCACCCCTTCGAGAAGGCACCCTTCGTTCAGCGAGAGCCGGGAATGCGGGCCGCAGCAGCGGTAGGCTACGGCTCGCCTCGGACAAGTCCCTGTAAGTAAGTATATCATGACCCCATCGTTTTGTCAGTAGTCGCGCAGTCAGGGAAGCAAAACGAACAAGTATTGACAACGCTTGTTTGATGCTGTATAATCACCTGTATCATGCAATTGCACATGGCGATCTCGTCCTCCTCTGCCGGTCTTCTAGGTTGTGGTCAATCAAGGAGAACCCATGCTGCCCAGTCTGCGTAGGGAGAAAATAGTCAGACTCGTCCACGAACACCAGATGGTCTCGGTTGCAGAGCTAGCAGCGCTGCTGGATGTCTCTCCTGTCACCATTCGACAGGATCTGGTCTTGCTTTCCCAGCACGGTCTACTTACGCGCATCCGAGGTGGTGCAGCTATCACCGGCCGTAACAACCACGAATCCACCTTCACCGTCAGAGAAAAACTCAACGCAGACAAGAAACGGCGGATCGGGGAGCTAGCAGCGAGCCTGGTCGTCTCAGGAGAGTCTATCATTCTTGATGCTAGTACTACTGCTCTTTACCTCGTGCGTGCCCTCAAGAAACGCCACGACCTGCACGAAATAACCGTTGTGACCAATGGGGTTCTCAATGCCTTGGAACTCCTGGATCGGCCGGACATCACAACCCTGCTCACAGGGGGTATTCTCCGTGCACGGGCCGTTTCCCTTATCGGTTCGGTGCCAGAAGAGACCTTGAGCAGAATTCACGGGCACAGGGGTTTCTTTGGCGCGAGGGGCCTCACCGTTGAGCATGGTCTGACGGATGTCAACCTGCAGGAGCTGCAAGTCAAGATGTACATGGTGGAGCGCTGCCAAGAGATCACTGCCATTGTAGACAGCAGCAAGTTCGGGCAGGTCGCCGTGGTGACCTTCGCGCCAATAGCTCGCCTGCACCGCATCATCACGGACGCCGAAGCCCCAGCCGACGCGGTGGCGGCTTTCCGCTCCCTTGGTGTTGAGGTACTTCTGGCGTAATGTGGGCGGCGCGCTTGAATGTCTAGCTGCCAAGCCTTCGCCTGCGGCGCCATACATTTGGAGACAACGGTTCCGGCGACTGCAAGTCGCAGCTGCAAGGGCACGATGCTTGCCTTTGCAGGCTGGGGATAGTGGCCGCAGGGCCACTTCGTGCTCCTCTTGGTGCGGTTTCCCTGTGCCTGTCCGGCAGAGGACAGGCCAACCGCTGACCCCTTGTCTCCAAAGGCCTGGAGACCAGCGCCATCCCTTGACATTGCCGCCCATGTGTGGCATGATTGTGGCCGCAGGCCACAGCGTGGGCACCCTGCCCCGCAATGTGTGAGCGATCACGTCCGGGGAGTGCCTTCTCGCCCTGTGCCGCCTGATTCCTCGACCCGGCTCACACACAGCGCGCCCTCATCATCCCAGCGGGCGCCATGGAGGCCACATGAACCCAGAGATACTGTCCCGGGTGCAGTTCGCTCTCACGGCGAGCTTCCACTACATCTTTCCCCCCATTTCCATGGGCCTCGGACTGATGCTCATCCTGATCGGGATCATCTACCTCCGCACGAAGGATCCCAAGTGGCGGCAGATGTCCTTCTTTTGGGTATCCGTCTACGGCCTCGTCTTTGCCCTGGGGGTTGCCACTGGCGTCGTGCAGGAGTTCGAGTTCGGCATGAATTGGTCGAACTACTCGCGGTTCGTGGGCAATGTGTTCGGCAGCCTGCTGGCGGCCGAAGGTATCCTGGCCTTCTTCCTGGAAGGCACTTTCCTCGGCCTGATGCTGTTTGGCGGCAATCGCCTGGGCCCCCGTATGTGGCTGTTGGCGACAATCCTTGTGGTCTTTGGCGCCCACCTGAGTGCAGTCTGGATCATCATGGCCAACTCCTGGATGCAGACGCCAGCGGGGTACATTGTGCAGGCCACGCCCGCCCCGCCCCGTGCCTTCATGACGGACTTCTGGCAGGTGCTTTTCACGCCCTCGTTCATCCCGCGCATCTTGCATGTGTGGGTCAGCGCCTGGACGGTAGGGGCGGCCCTCATGCTGGGCGTCAGCGCCTGGTACATCCTGCGCAAGCGCCACCTTGAGCTAGCGACGGCCAATTTCAAGCTGGCCCTCGTCGTCTTCGCACTCATGGCTGCGATCAATCTCTTTGTCACAGGCCGAGGTCAGGTGGAGGAAGTGCTCCTCTCGCAGCCCGTCAAGTTCGCGGCAATGGAGGGTCTATGGCAGACCCAGTCGTGTGCCCCCATGACCTTGGTCGGCTGGCTCGACGAGGCGAACAGGAACACCATTGGTCTCAAAGTGCCGTGTATGGCCAGCCTCCTGGCATACATGGACATCAACGGGACGCTCACGGGCCTGGAAGCCTTCCGACCGGAGCTCTATCCTCCCCTTAACCTGGTCTTTCAGACATACCACCTGATGATTGACCTGGGCACGGCCTACGTAGGCATCGGCCTGCTAGGCGTTGCCCTCTATCTCTGGCGGCGCAAGGTCTTCGAGACACCGCTCGTTCTCTGGCTCTTTGTCGTCACCGCCTTTCTGACCGAGGTGTCAACCATTGCCGGCTGGTGGACGGCGGAGATAGGCCGCCAGCCCTGGATCGTCTACAACGTGATGAAGACCGTAGACGGGTTGTCGCCTACTCTGACCACGGAACAGGTGGCGTTGTCTCTGCTGACCTTTACGGTGCTCTACCTTATCCTCGCCGCCGTGTTCACGTACCTGCTGGTTCAGAAGATTCGGCATGGGCCAGAGCCGCTGGAAGAGGTCGAGGAGACTCCTGTTTCCTCGCTGCCCGACACGTTCCGCGACATATTCAGCCGCCGCTCCCAGGCTGCGTGAGGTGACAAGATGGGACTGAACGAAATCTGGTTCGCCTTGTTTGTGGTCATCATCTCCGGCTACCTGATCCTCGATGGCTTCGACATGGGCGTGGGCATCCTCCACCTGGTTATCGCCAGGAAGGATAACGAGCGGCGCATCCTCCTGAACAGCATCGGGCCGGTGTGGGATGGCAACGAAGTATGGATCGTCTTGGGCGGCGGGGCCTTATTCGCCGCTTTCCCAATGGTCTATGCCTCGCTGTTTTCCGGCTTCTACGCGGCCATGATGCTTGTCTTGCTGGTGATGATCCTGCGCACCTGTGCCATCGAATTCAGGAGCAAGCGCCCCAGCCGGCTCTGGCGATCGCTGTGGGATGTCATCTTCTCTGTTTCCTCCCTGGGGCTGGCTCTCCTGCTGGGTGTTGCCTTTGCTAACATCATCAGCGGCGTGCCCATAGATGCCTCGGGCGACATGCGCGTCACACTTCTGGACATGCTCAACCCATTCGCTCTCCTGGTTGGCATCACAGCAGTCGCCATGACGGCAGCACACGGAGCGCTCTTTCTGGCGCTCAAGACCACAGCCGACCTTGAGAGTCGCGTGCGGCGGGCTCAGCCTCGGCTCCTGGCGCTGTTCGCAGCCTTGCTCTCCCTGGTCTTCATCGTCACGCTTCTCTTCCGGCCACATCTCACGGCGCGCTACCAGGACAGCCTCTGGCCGTTGATCGTCCCCGCGGGCGCATTCGCTGCGCTAGTGATGGTCTCTCGAATGTCGCACAGAGGGCAGTATCTCCGAGCCTTCGCCTGGTCAAGCGCAGTCATTGCTTTGGTGGTCATCACGGCGGCGGTGGGCATGTTCCCGAACATGCTTGTCTCGTCCACCGATGCTGCGTACAACCTGACGATCTTCAACGCTGCGTCAGAGCCCAACACACTCTTGGTCATGCTGATCATCGCCGTGATCGGTATGCCCTTGGTCGTCTTGTACACGGGCGCTGTGTACTATGTCTTTCGCGGCAAGACCGTCCTCGGCCCGCGGAGCTACTAGGACTGGAAAGCCTCCCGCAGCTTGGTCCCGCCCCCTTTTCCAGGCGGTTGCGAACAGGTCCGCCGTGCCGCTCACCCAACCAGCGGGAGGCTGGCGTTCGCTCCGCACACGCCCTGACTAGGGGGTGAGTGAGTTTGCTAGGCCGTCCGCCGTCCGCGGAAAGACGGGTGCTTCGGTACGACCGACAGGCGCGCAGCTTGTTGTACCTGGCTGTCGCTGCCGCATTCCTCGCCGCGGTGTGTGCTGTCATTCAGGCGTTTGTCCTGAGCCACGTCGTTGATCGTGTCTTCCTGGCACATGGCGCCATTGGTGATGTCTTCTCCCTCCTTGCGATGATGCTGGGGCTGGTGTGCATACGCGCGGGCTTTATCTGGGGCAGCGACGTGCTGGCGCAAGGATCGGCGAGCTACCTCAAGGGGAGCCTGCGCCATGACCTGACCCGTCACCTCTTTGCCCTCGGCCCAGCCTACACGACCGCGGAACGCAGCGGCGAGTTGGTCCATACGTTGGTGGAAGGCGTCGAGGTGCTGGACGAGTACATCACAGTGTACCAGCCGGTGCGTCTCCTCGCCCGTTTCGTACCCGTCTTTGTGCTCCTGGTCGTGCTGGCCCTGGATCCCCTCAGCGCTCTCGTCCTCATCTTCACCGGCCCCATGCTCCTGCTGCTGTTGTCGCTGATCGGCAGACGCACCGGCGACATCACCAAGCGGCGCTTCCTCGAACTGAGCTGGATGAGCGCTTTCTTCTTGGACATGCTGCAAGGCATCGCAACCCTCAAGATGTTCGGACGCAGCCGCGAGCAGGTCGAGAACATCCGCCGCATCAGCCGCCACTACGGCAACACAACCATGGACGTGCTGCGCACAGCCTTCCAAACTGCGCTGGTACTGGAGTTTGGCGGCACGGTGGCGACCGCGTTGGTGGCCGTTGAAGTCAGCCTCCGCCTCATGGGGGGCGGCTTGCCCTTCGATCGGGCGTTGGCCGTGCTCATCATCACGCCCGAGTTCTTCTTGCCCCTACGCCAGATGGCCATCCGTTATCACGCCGGTACCGCCGGCAAGGCGGTGGCTGAACGCATCTTCGCCATCCTGGACACACCGCTGCTGCCGTCCCGTGCCGCCCAAGCGCCAGCGTCGGCGCCTGCTGGCTCTGACATCCGCTTTGACGACGTGCACTTTGCCTATGATGGCGGCAAGCGACCGGCTCTGCAGGGATGCTCCATGACCATTCCCCAGGGACGCATCACCGCCCTGG
>DAOUCN010000415.1:0-21044 GCA_034431995.1 Chloroflexota bacterium
TGGGGGAAAGCGGGTTTGTCCGACAGTATGCCCCTATCGCGATCGTTTACCTGGTAACAGCCATATGTATTGCCGTCGTCTATGGAGCAAAATCCCTATCACGCCGAGATGTCTCTGAGACCATCTCGGTATGGGCAGCGTGATATGACCTGTCAAAGTGCTGCGACGCGGGTACGGGAAGCCAACGGTCTTGCGGAAGCCACTCGGCGGTTGAACAGGCTGCAAGCCTGCTTCTGCGGTCCAGGCGTTCCTTGTCACCTGCGGTCAGTGAATTGCTGTTCATCGGGAAGGTAGGATGGCTGGAAATGCCGCAACGGCAGTGATCATAACCCAACCGGTGCACATGCGCCAGCAGGAAACTATGCGCGCCATGATCTGGCGCCGCTTTCGCAAACACAAGCCTGCCGTGGCGGGGCTGGCAACCATCGCCCTTATCGCTGTCCTGTGCATCATCGTGCCCTGGGCCGCCCGCTACGATCCCCTCAGAACGCACGTGGAGCTGATCCGCCAGCCGCCTTCGCTCTCGCACATCTTCGGCACGGATGAACTGGGGCGCGATCTCTTCGTCCGGCTGTGCCACGGCGGTCGTATCTCGCTCCTTATCGGTCTGGCCACCATGCTCGTCTCGATCACCATCGGCACGCTCATCGGCGCAACGGCCGGCTTCTACGGCGGGCGTATTGACAATATCCTGATGCGCTTCACCGACTTTGTGCTCTCGATTCCGCAGCTCTTCCTGCTGCTGCTTTTCGCCCAACTCCTGCGCACCACCAACAACCCGGTTCTCAGCGGGGGGCCGCTGCCTATTATTGTCATCATCGGCATTCTCTCCTGGCCGGGGGCGGCGCGTCTGGTGCGCGGCCAGTTCCTGTCCCTGAAATCGAAGGAATTCGTGGATGCTGCCCGCATGTCGGGGGCCACCAACCTGCGCCTGATGCTGCGCCATCTGCTGCCCAATGCCGCCAGCCCCATCATCGTCGCCGCCACCCTGCGCGTCGGGCAGGCAGTCATCACAGAGTCCACCCTCAGCTTCCTGGGCTTCGGCGTGCAGCCGCCAACGCCGACCTGGGGCAACATGCTCAAGAACGCCCAGGCGCAGATGACCTATGCCGCCTGGACCGCCATCTTCCCTGGCCTGGCCATTCTGTTCACCGTATTGGCTCTCAACTACATCGGCGACGGATTGCGGGATGCACTCGATCCCCACCACGTCGAGTGACCTGTACACGAAGACGCTGCACATCACTCACAAGGAGGCCAGAGTTGACCACTGACGTTTCATCGTTGAAGCAACGCGCCATCGCCACCATAGAGGGGCTGCGCAACGAGCTCATTAGCACCAGCGACACGCTGCACGCGCATCCCGAAACCGCCTTCCAAGAGCACGAATCTGCTGCGCTTCTGTGTGATACCCTGGAGAGGCACGGCTTCGTGGTGACGCGGGGCGTGGCAGACCTGCCGACAGCCTTCCGCGCTGAGGCGCGGGGGATAGGCGAGGGGCCCACCATCGCCCTGGTCGCCGAATACGATGCCCTGCCGGAACTGGGTCACGCCTGCGGCCACAATATCATTGGCACAGCGGCGGTTGGGGCAGGAATCGCGGCACGCTCCGTGCTGGATCAGTTACCCGGGCGCATCCTCGTCATTGGTACGCCAGCCGAAGAAGGGGGAGGCGGCAAGCTCATCATGCTGGAGCGAGGCGTCTTCGCAGACGTAGACGCGGCCATGATGGTCCACCCATCGAGCTGGACGATGACCGCCCGCACCTCTCTCGCCTCCATCCGTCTGATTGTCGAGTTCAGCGGTCGCGCCTCCCACGCTGCTGCGGCGCCAGAGGAAGGCATCAACGCCCTCGAAGCCGTCATCCTGACGTTCAACAACGTCAACGCCCTTCGCCTTCACCTGAAGCCCGATGCCCGCGTGCATGGAATCATCACCCACGGCGGCTCAGCGGCCAACATCATCCCGGACTACGCCGCGGCAGTCTTTAGTGTGCGCGCTGCTACCAAAGCCTATGCCGAGGAGATACTGGAGCGGGTGATTCAGTGTGCGGAGGCGGGAGGGAAGGCGACGGGAGCGGAGCTCAAGTATAGCGTGAATGCCAGGCTGGCAGAGATGATCCCTAGCGGGATCATCGCGCACCTCTTCGCCGAGAACTGGCGCGCCATCGGTGTTGAGGTGCACGACCCGCGCCCCGGCGAGCGCATGGGCTCGACCGACTTCGGCAATGTCAGCCAAGCCCTGCCGGGCGTTCATGCCTACATTGCCATTGCCCCAGAGGGCACAGCCGGTCACACTGTGGAGTTCCGCGAGGCGTGCGTCTCGCCTGCCGGTCACGAGGGGTTGCTCAACGCGGCCAAGGGCATGGCCATGACCGCGATTGACCTGCTTGCCAGGCCGCAGTTGCTGGCGGACGCCAAACAGGAGTTCGCAGAGACCTTCACCGGACGATAGGCTATAGCTAACCTCCCGGAGGTTCCGAACCTCCGGGAGGTTTGGCGTCGCCGGCGAATGCTTCGCTCCTACTCCCGTTGCCGCGTCAGGGGTAGACCAGAAAGCCCGTTGCGCACCATCAGGATCTCGGCCAGGATAGACACGGCGATCTCGCCCGGCGCGTCTCTGCCCACATCGAGGCCAGCCGGCGCACGCACCCTCTCCAGCTCTGCAACGGCAAAGCCCTCGTTGCGCAAGTCATCGAAGATGAGCTTCATCTTGCGCCTGCTGGCCACCAGACCGATGTAGTAGGCCGGCGTGCGCAGCACCTGGCGCAGGGCAGGCTCGTCCCAGCCCCAGGTGGCAATCACGACCGCCGTTGACGGTGTAATGGCGACCGGCAAAGGGGCGAGCGTCTCAGTCGCCCGATCATAGAGAACGGTGTGAACCTCCTTTGCTGACGGAAAGCGCTCCTTCCTCAGGTACTCAGCTCGGTCATCCACGACCATGACGTCCATGCCCGTCATGGCCGCCATCGCTGCCAACGGTACGGCAATGTGTCCGGCCCCCACCAGCACCAGCCGCAGCGCTGGCTCCAGGACCTCGATGGATACGTCAACGGCCCCCCCGCACAGGCCGACGCTGTCCTCCCCCTTGCCGCTGAACTCATAGTGCTGCAAGCGCGATCGCCCTTCCTTCAGGGCCCCCGTGGCATCTTGCAGCGCTTTCTCCTCCAGCGTCCCGCCGCCAATAGTACCGACGAAGCTACCATCATCTCGCAGCAACATCTTGGCCCCTGTGCGTCGCGGGGTTGAGCCGACGGCCCGCACTACCGTCAACAAGACAACCCGTTGGCCCACTTCCAGGGCAGCCACCGCCGCCGCCAACACATCCTTGACCGTTTCGTTGGCCATTGTGCGTCGTTCCTACAGAACCTCCCGCAGGCTTGCGAACCTGCGGGAGGTTTTCTGTCACTTTGCGCTCTTCGCGATCTTCACCGCACACACCTTGAACTCGGGTATCTTAGCCACCGGATCCAGGGCGAAGGCCTGGGTGAGGACGTTGCCGGGCGCCTCCCAGAAGTGGAAGGTGACAAAGACCACGCCCTGCGGCACTCGCCTGCCAACTCTTGCCTGGGCGGTGCTCTTGCCACGCCGGCTGGCAACTTGCAGCAGCTCCCCGTCCCGCACGCCAGCGGAGCGAGCGTCTTTGGGATTGATCTCCACGTAGGGGCGCGGCTCGCGCCAATCGAGGCCAGCGCTGCGCCTCGTCATCGTGCCCGTGTGGTAGTGGTAGAGCACACGCCCTGTGGTCAGGTAGAGTGGATACTCCTCATCGGGTACTTCCGCAGGCACGTAGTTCGAGATCGGGGTGAACCTGCCTTTGCCACGGGTGAACTGGGTGGTGTGCAGGATGGGTGTGCCCGGGTGATCAGGGGCCGGGCAAGGCCAGTGCAGACCCTGCAAGCCCAGGCGAGCATGGCTGATGCCCCGATAGCTGGGCGTCACCTTCGCCGCCTCGTCCATGATGGCTGCCGTGCCAGCAAACTGCCAGTAGCCAGCAGCACGCTGGTGCCCTAGACGAGCATCCAGCCGCTGGCCCAGGCGGCAGATGATCTCCCAGTCTGGCAACGCAGCCCCGGGAGGAGGGAGAGCAGGCCGCAGAAGCTGAACCCGCCGCTCCGTATTGGTGAACGTGCCGTCTTTCTCGTAGGACGCGGCAGCAGGCAGGACTACATGGGCAAGACGAGCCGTCTCGCTCAAGAAAATATCCTGCACCACCAGGAAATCAAGCTTCCTCAGTCCCTGCTCCACGTGATGGGCGTCAGGGTCGGAGAGAACCGCGTTTTCGCCCATGATGTACATCGCCCGCACCCGGCCCTCTTCGGCGGCATGGGTCATCTCCACGACCGTCAGACCGGTCCTGTCCGGCAGATCTGGCACTCCCCAGGCAGCCGCAACCGTCTGGCGCTTGCTCGCGTCGGCCACGAGTTGGTAGCCAGGCAGGTAGTTGGGCAGGGCCGCCATGTCACATGCGCCCTGGACGTTGGACTGGCCGCGCAGCGGATTGACGCCCGTAGACGGCTTGCCGATGTTTCCGGTGAGCATAGCCATGTTGGCCATTGTCGTCACTGCGTCGGTGCCCCGCGTGCGCTGGGTGATGCCCATGGCGTACAGGATGGAAGAATGGCCGCGGCCGTCGCCGTAGCGGGACGCACCACGCTGCCGCTCACCCAGGGCGTAGACCCGGGCCGCCGCCACGATCGCCTCCGCCGGAATGCCCGTCGCCATGGACGCGGCCTCGGGCGTCCACGATGCCACACTCTGGGCAAAGGCCTCGAAGTTCTCTGTTCGACTAGCGATGAAGTCCTGATCGGCCCACCCTTCCCGGATGATCACATGCATCATGGCAAAGAAGACCGGGAAGTCGCCACCCGGCTTGGGCTGCAGGAAGTAGTGGGCCTTCCTCGCCAACGGTATGCGGCGGGGATCGATGACGATAAGGGTCGCTCCCTTGTTGACGGCACGAATGATCTCATAGGAGATCACCGGATGGTTCTCGCTCGTGTTTGTCCCCACAAGCAGAATGCAGTCTGCATCGCGCAACTCGTGGATCGAGTTGGTCATTGCGCCACTGCCAAACGCTGTCGCCAGACCGGCGACGGTAGAGGAGTGTCAAAGACGGGCGCAGTGGTCCACGTTGTTTGTGCCGATGCTCACCCGCATAAGCTTCTGGAACAGGTAATTCTCCTCATTCGTACAGCGGGCAGATGCCAGCCCAGCCACGGCATCGGGGCCGTGCCTCTGCACTGTAGCCGCCAACTGATCGGCGACCACGTCGAGAGCCACATCCCACCCCACCTCAAGGAAGTCATCTCTGGGATCGCCGGTCTTTTTCACAGCTTGCCGCGTACTCCGCGCCGCAATACCTAGACGCTGGGCCACGTCGCGCCGGATTAGTGGCTTGGTGAGGCGATCGGGACTCTGGAGATAGTCCCAGCCAAAACGCCCCTTGACGCAGAGCATCTCGCCATTGACGGGTGCCTCGGGAAAGCCCTTCATCTCCACAACCTTGCCGTCCTGCACGTAGACCTCAAGGGCGCAGCCCACGCCGCAGTAGCCGCAGATAGTGCGGGCGGTCTTGACGATGCCGTCGCGCGGCCGGTCATAGAGCGACACCGGAACCAGGGCTTCTGTGGGGCAGAGGGTGACGCATGAGCCACAGAAGACGCAAGAGGAATCAATCATGGGGCCCTGAAACGGCGTCGAGACATGGGCATCGTAGCCGCGGCCAGCGATCTCAATGGCGCTGGCGCCAACGACCTCGCTGCACACCAGCGTGCAGCGGCGGCACACAATGCACTTGGAGTAATCGCGGACGTAGAAGGGATTGTCCTTGAATACGGGAAAGTCGCGCCTTCGTGCCTCGGCAAAGCGATCCGCCTTGGCGCCATATTCCTCGGCATAGTGCAGGATCGCCGGTGCCTTGCTCACGTCGGTGCTAGACATGAGCAGTTCCAGGACTGTACGACGTGCTGCCTCCACGCGTGGAGTCCTGGTATGCACAACCATGCCCGGCTCCGCGGCACGCGAGCATGAAGGAACCAGCAGCCTCGACTTCTCCACATCCACCACGCACAGCCGGCAGATGCCATTTGGCGTCAGCTCCTTGTGGTAGCACAGCGTGGGGATCTCGATGCCCAAGCTGCGGGCTGCTTCCAGGATGGTCGTTCCTGGTTCCACCGAGACTGTTTGCCCATCTATGGTAAACGTGATCTTGTCCATTTCCATCCCCTATCAAGGCCCCGTCAGAACCTGCCGCAATTCCGAGAGAACGCGGCACGCCTGCGGCCATTGGTTCTGTCAGTATCCCACCATCTTGAGTCCGCTCAGGATGGCACTCGTCGCCGTCTGACCCAGGCCGCAGGTGGTCGCCTCTCGCATCACCGCGCCCAGTTCTGTCAGCATCGCGACGTCGTCGGGCCCGCCCCGTCCTTCGCTCAACCGCTGGACAATCTCTACTTGGCGAGCCGTAGCAAGCTGGCATGGATAGCAGCGGCCGCATGATTCCCTGCTGAAGAAACGGGCCAGGCGCCGCAGCACTTCCCACATGGAGACGGTGTCATCCAGCACCATGATCGCACCAGAGCCCAGCGTCGCCCCAATGGCAGGCAGCGACTGGAAGTCCAGGGCAACGTCTATCTGATCGGGGCCGATGAACGTCCCCGCTGCGCCACCGCACAGCACTGCCTGCAGGGGCCTGCCATGCTTCACGCCTCCCGCCAGATCGCAGATCAGATGGCGCAGGCTAATGCCCATCGGCTCCTCGTACAAGCCCGGGCGCTCCACTCGGCCGCTGACACAGAAGAGCTTGGTACCCGGCGACTTCTCTGTCCCCATCGAACGATACCAGCTCGCCCCATTGGCAATGATCAGACATGCCTTCGTCAGCGTCTCCACGTTGTTGATAACGGTTGGCCTGCCGAAGAGGCCGACGGTCGTGGGGAACGGCGGCTTAGACCGTGCCTCCCCGCGATGTCCTTCGATGGACTCAAAGAGGGCGGTCTCCTCGCCACAGACATACGCTCCTGCCCCGCGCCTCACCTCGATGTCGAAGCTGAAGTCGCTGCCCAGGATGTGAGAACCCAGGTAACCGCGCTCGCGTGCCTGAGCCAGCACCTTCTGCAAACGCTGGGCCGCGACCGGATACTCCCAGCGCACGTACACGTATCCGTACTCGGCCCCCATGGCATAGGCGCCGATGATCATGCCCTCCATCACACGCAGCGGATCGTACTCGAGCAGGATGCGGTCCTTGAACGTGCCAGTCTCACTCTCGTCGGCGTTGCACACGAAATAGCCCCGTGGTCCTTGTGCCACTGCTCCTTGCTGCGCCACCGCGGCAGCGCCAAACTGCCATTTGAGCCCGGTGGGAAAAGCTGCCCCGCCGTGACCGATCAGGCCCGACGCCTTGATCTCGGCAATCACCCACTCCCTGCCCATCTCAAGGGCCTTCTTCAGGGCCTGGAACCCCCCATGGGCCAGGTAGTCGTCCAGGCTCTCGGGATCAATGACCTCGCAATTGGAGAGCATGACGCGCCTCTCTGCCGGCGTGCGAATGCCGCCGAGCGGCAATGGCATCGGTGTCTTATACCGCGCCTGGGCGATCGCCTGACGAGCTGTATCGGGGGTCAGATCAAAGAGGGGCGTGTTGTCTAGCAGCATGCCCGGCCCACGATGACACCCCCCCAGGCACGATGACAGCTTGAGGGTGAATGCTTTGTCCGCGCTCATCTGCTCAGGGCCCGCGCCCAGAGCATCCTCCACGGCAGTGCGCACGGCTGGCGAGCCTGCCAAGTAGCAGGCGACATCATCGCAGAGATGGATAACCTTGCCCTCTGGCTCAGTGGTGAACAGATCGTAGAACTGCGTGACGGCGTAGATGCGGCTCTCGGGCACACCCAGGTACTGCGCGACGTGGGGCAGCACCTTGGCTGGAATGTGGCCCATAGTCACCTGGATGTCCTGCAAGACCGGCAGCAGTCTATCTGGCTGTTGGGGGTGCGCCTTCAGGATGGCTGCCAGGGCAGGCGGCGGAGGCCCAGGATCCACATCCGAGCGACGTGACCATCGGTCTGCACGTGTTCTCATAGTCATAGCCCTCTCCTGGTTTTGTGATGCACATCACAATCAAGTCACAGTATACCACAGCCTCGCAACACACACAAGGCCCTACCGCGCCCCACCCTGGCCATATGCGAAGTCCCGCGGTGCAACCAGAAAAGCCTCCCGCAGGTTGGCTCCGATCACAGAGCGGGACTTGAGTCCGCGGCTTCGGGCGTGCGTCGGCTCGACCTGCCGGAGGTTGAGTTGACTTCGCACAAGCCTCTGGCACGCCAGCGGCACTCACCGGCTGCGCGTCACGCCGACCCTGTCACAGAAGCCTGAGAGCAGGCAGGCGCTGCACCGCGGGGAGATGGGCAAGCACACGTTCTGGCCAAAGCGCACCAGCGTCTCGTTGATCTCAATCCAATACTCTGGCGGCAGTTTGCCGCGCAATGCCCGCTCCGTCTGCTCGGGTGTCTTGGTCTGCACATAGCCCCAGCGATTCACAATGCGGTTCACGTGAGTGTCCACGCAGATTCCTGGCTTGCCATAGGCCATCGTCACCACGAGGTTTGCCACCTTGCGCCCAACGCCTGGCAACTTGACAAGCTCGTCTATATCGTCCGGTACGTGCCCCGCATACGTCTCGATGAGCAGACGCGAGATCTCCAGAATGTGGCGAGCCTTGATGCGGTAGAAGCCAACGGGGAAGATAGCCCCCTCGATCTGGGCGGCGCTCAGGCCGAGCATGTCGCTCGGATTATCAGCCAGGGCGTAGAGGCGCAGCGACGCTTGGGCTGTGGTAGCATCCTGGGTGCGCAGGCTGAGCATGGCAGAGATCAAGACGTGGAAGGGATCCCGCCGCTTCTCGGCGACCTCAGCCACATGGGGGGTGTCCCACACCTGCTTCGCCGCCCGCAGGCGAGCCATCACCTCATGGATGTCGTCATCGCGCATCCCATGATCCCTCGCGTGGCACTAGAGGTAGACCGGGTTGCTCCATGCTGTGCGCCCGCCCTCGTCCACGCACTCCACCCGGATGTAGGTCTCGCAGCCTCGAATCTGGTAGGTTGCTGCGGTCAAGAGACCGTTCGCCGCCGACCGCCTCTGGGCGCCCCACTGCGTCTTGCCCACGAAGTTGATGGTCTTGACCGGCGAACAGGTGACGGTCAGCGTGCCGCTGTCACGAACCAAGCTGTAGATGTCGGGCCCGGTGCTGGCGTAGAACCGTCCTTCCCTCAGCGATGCCAGAATATTGGCTTCTGTCAGGCTGCTGGCCTCCACCACCACCCAGCCCTCCCCGGCATCATCGTCAATCCAGTGGGTGTCATCTACCCCCAGACCCCACCATCGCTGGCCGCGCGCCAACACGTCATCCCAGTGCGAGGCAGACAGCCCCTTGCCCAAATCGCGCTCGGCGCTGGTGTTGTAGACCTCCACGCCGTTTATGCCTTGCAGGGGCATCATCTCGGTAGCGGTCAGACCTGACCAGTAGGGGTGGGCGAGGACGACCAGCGCTCCCAGCCGGTTCAGCTCGTCAACGACGGATTGAGCAGCGACAGCGCGCCGCTCTTCATAGGCAACGGGGCTATGGAGACCGAGGGCCAAGAAGTGGTACGTCTGGCCCAGAGCTGTCTGGTCCACGTCGAGCTCAGAGGCGGCAACGGCGAGGAACCCGTCATCGCTCAGCCCGTTCACATCGGTGAGACGGTTGTGGTCGGTGATGGCGACGAAATGATAGCCCCGTTGCCGATACCACGCCACCGCATCGGCGGGCGACAGGCGGCCGTCCGAGTTCGTCGTGTGCAGGTGCACGTTGCCCTTGTAGCGCGGGCATCGCTGGACATCCAGGAGGTGTGTCATCTCGCCTCGTCGTCCCGCGTGTTGTTCAGAAAGCAGTCCAATTCCTGAGATCGCCAGTGGCCCAGTGCAGCCCACCCCCCTCGGCTCCGGCAAAGCCGTACACATCCTCGCCGCTGCCGGACAGCGACAGCGTGATGATATTCGTGTCTGCCAGCACCTGCTCCCACCTGCGGCTGGTCGTATCGCCGATATACAGGCCCATGTCTGTGCCGGCGAGCACGAGCGGGCTGGGAGAGGCCGTTGTCACAAGGGTGTTCACGCAGGACTTGGGGAAGCCGCGTGCAGGCTGCCAGGACAGGCCGCCGTCGCCGGACTCGAAAAGCCCGCCGTTCTCCGTTCCCACCCACGCCCGCCGATCCTCAGCGAAGCGGGGTGAGAAGGCCACGGCCTGCGGTACATCATCCCAGGAGCCGACTTCCTTCCATGCCAATCCGCCGTTCCGACTGCGGAAGACGCCGCTTTCTGTCGCCACCAGAGCGATGGGTTCCGATGCAAAGGTGGGGCACAGCGCCAGGGAGAGCGTATTCAGGTTGAGCAGGCCGAAGCGCGAGGCCTGCCAGGTGCGCCCACGATCATGGGAACGCAGTATCCCGTCTTCCACCGTTGCCGCCATAATCAGGCCATCAGCGGCGTAGGCCGGCGAGAAAACCAGCGTCGCCGCCACCGAGCTGGGGCGCGGGCCGCTGGCTGGCAGCCATGCCTGGCCGCCGTCCGTGGAGAACCACATGGTGCCATCGGCCATGCTGATGATGACCAATCGGTCTCTGGCAAACTCAGGGCTCACCCCCACACAGAAGGCAATCCCAGGCGGGGGCAAAGACACGGGCCTCCAGGTCCGCCCTTTGTCGGATGATCGCCACAGCCCGGCCTTCGTGGTGGCAAAGAGCGTCCCGTCCCGTCCGACTGCCGGGGATGCAACGAGAGAGATGGCGGTCTCACCCGCGAAGCGCGCACTGCGTTTCACGACTTTCACGTCATTGCTCCCCTCATGGAGTGGTACTTTGCGGCGGCTTGCGCCGGTGGACGACGGCGTCGGTGGTGACGGTCATCAATGCGCCGCTCACGGCCTTGCACAGAGCCGCCTCTACCACGCGCAGGGGATCAACGATCCCCGCTGCCCAGAGATCCTCGAACACGCCCGTCAGAGCGTTGTAGCCGTATCCCTCAGGCTGTTCCTTCGCCAGGGCGACGACCGGCCCCTCATCGGCGCCGCTGTTGCTGGCAATCGCCCGCAACGGCTCTTCCAAGGCCCGGCACAGGGCACGCACGCCCACCGCCTCGTCTTCTGGCAGGGCCAGCTCGCTCAAGGCCCGGGCACAGCGCAGGTAGGCCATACCCCCTCCGGGCACCAGGCCGCTGTGTATCGCCTGACGCACGGTGTTGGCCGCACGTTCAACCCGTGCCAGGCGCGCCTTGCTTTCTGCTTCCGTCGGACCGCCGACGTGTATAACGGCCACGCCACCGATGAGCTTGGCCAACCGCTCTCGCACCTGATCCAGGGCCTCTTTCTCGTAGCCCACCGACTCGTTGAGGAACGTGCGCAGTTCCGCAATGCGCTGCCTGATGAGCTTGGCATCGCCTCCGCCGCCAATCAGGCCAAAGTAGTCGGCGTTCACGGTCACGCCGCGAGCGCGCCCCAGGTGCTGTGCCCTTGTGTCCTCCACTCGCTCGCCCATGTCAGCAAGCACAACCCGCGTGCCGGTGAGAATGGCGATGTCGTGAAGGATGTTGACTCGATTGTCGCCGTAGCCGGGAGCCTTAACTGCTGCCGAACGCACTTTCTCTAGGTTGTTCAGCAGAAGATGGAGCGCTGGGCCAGAGACATCATAGGCCACGATGAAGAGGGCAGGATTGGGGCGTCGCACAAGTCCGTCCAGGAGAGGAAGAAGCTGGTCCGCCTTGTTAATGTCACCTTGGACGACGAGCACGGCGGCGTCGGTCAGCTTGGCTTCCGTCTGGGTGTCGTTCGTTGCCATCGCCGAGGATATCCAGCCCGCCTTCCAGTACATGCCCTCGACGTACTCGCGAGTGAGGCCGCGCACGTAGGCCTCCTCGACCACGACGTGGCCATCAGGGCCGACCGTATCGTAGATTTCGCCCATGATCGTGGCCAGTTCGGGATCACCGCTGACGGCCATGGTGAGTTTCGTGACATCCGCCTCGCTCTGCACCGGCCGCGCCTGCGCCTTGAGCACGTCCAGCGCGCGAGCCAGCCCTTTCTCGATGCCTCTACGCATGGTCATCACGTTCCATCCAGCGGCAGACAGGCGCACGGCCTCACGCACCAGGGCCTGCATGATGACAGCAGCGGTTGCGCCGCCGTCTCCCACCTCTTCGTGCAGGCTCCAGAGCACATGGCGCATGAGCATAGCGCCGGTGTTGACGTAGGGATTGGGCACTTCGATGATACGACGGGCAATAGTCGCCGCGTCGTCCAGCAACTCCGGCGTATTGTGGCGAATGCTCGCTTCAATGGCGACATGGCGAACACCTACCCCCAAGGTGGGCCGGACCGCGTTGGCAAGCTGGTCTACGCCATGCTTGAGGAGTTGGAGCGATTGCGGAGCAAAGACAATGCCGGGTTCATCGTCTGGGGGCAGCGGATTTGCCCCAGACGCCCGCTTGCGTGTGGCTACCATATTGTCCTCATGCGTATAGAATCATCGCGATGTAGCCCTGCCAGGCCATCTCACCGGCAGGGCTCCGTCTGCATCACGTGCAGGGTTTCATGCACAGATCGGCTCAGCCTGGTCCGCAGCAACCTTCTCGGCCCCCTGCTCGTCCGTGGGCCTACGTGGTATGTAGCGCAGCTTGTCCAGGCTCTCCATGCGGTCTATGAACAGAATCCCATCTAGATGATCAATCTCGTGCTGGAAGGCTCGCGCCAGCAATCCTGCGGCCTTCACTTTCGTCTCGTGTCCCTTGCGATCCCGTGCCCTCACCACCACCTCCGCCGGTCTGGTCACCTCGCCATAGTAGTGGGGAACCGACAGACACCCCTCCTCTGCGGTGACCAGTTCGTCGCTGTACTTGACGATCTCCGGGTTGATCAGGGCATACAGCTTGCCCGACTCTGGTTCGGCACCGTCGTCCACAAGCTGAACAACAATGACTCTCAGCGGCACACCGATCTGGTTGGCGGCCAGTCCGATGCCGTTCTCGGCGTGCATGGCCTCTACCATCTCGTTGATCAGCCTATCCATAGACTTGTCAATGTGCCGCACTTTCTGCGCCTTCTGCCGAAGCACCGGATCCCCCAGGCGCAGCACATGCCGCAATGCCATAGCCTCCTGCCTATTCTAGCACCTCACGAAGTCCACCCCGCGTGCGGTGTCACGTCGTCGTTGCACGGCTATTCTACCCAAAACCGCTCGCACTGTCAAGGCGACCGGCCGCGCAACTCAGACAGACTGGCCTCGATGCCTGCCAGCCGCTCCTCCATCGTCGTCAGTCGTTGGTCTATGCGCTCCTCCATCAGGCGCAGGCGCTGACCGAGAACGGCGGCATAGGCAATGGCAGGCGTCTCCAGGGCACCCGACTCCCGCGCAACCTCGGCCAGGGCGCGCACCACAGCGGCGTTGAACTCCACCTGCTGCTGCAGGATAGGTCGCACGTACCACTTGGTAGATACGCTATTCCAAGCCTCCCGTATCGCCACCACCAGACGCCCGACCACAGGCAGGCGGGAGACGAATGCCCGCTCCTGCACATTCCATCGCTTCTCTGCATCTGCCAGGAGACTCCTGAGCGCCTGGGCACGCTCCCGTTCCTTGCGCGCCTCCTCCCGCAGGGCGGCGATCGCCTCACGCACTTGCGCCTGATCCGATGCTAGAGTACCCATTACTCCCTCCCACTGCTGGCGATACGCTTGCTCCGAGCCGGCCCGATCTGCCCCAGGCATCTCGCCACGCAGGCGCGCTGCCTCCGCCGGCAGGAAGTCGTCTATGAGCTGCTGCGTGCTGTAGTGCTTGAGCACAAACCGCAGTCGGCTCATGTGGTAATACGTGAAGTAGGTGGGGCTGGCCTGGTCGAGGCTAGCAGACGTCCGGTGCAGCCCCACTGCCGCCGGCACATAGACAACACGCCAGCCAGCAGCCCGCGCCCGATAGCACAGGTCTGTGTCCTCATAGTAGACAGGAAAGAAGCCTGGATCGAAGCCTCCCGCTGCCCGTAGCGCCTCACGGCGCAGAGCCAGCGCCGCCCCTGTCACGAAGGGCACCTCTGCCGGCTCATCCCATTGGCCATTGTCGGGTTCCCCATACCCGCGGTGCCGCGCCGTCGCCAGAGGGTACTCCACCACGCCACCGGCGTGCTGCACCGTGCGCCCATCAGGAAAGAGCAGCTTGCAGCCCGCCACGCCGAGAAGCGGGTCCTGAGCAAAGGCCGTGACGAGGCCGCGCAGGGCGTCGGGACGCAGCCGCACGTCGGGATTCAGCACAAGCAGGATATCGCCCCGGGCCGCACGAAAACCCAGGTTGTTGCCTGCCGCAAACCCCAGGTTTGTTGCATTTCGGATGAGGCGCACACTCGGAAACGAGGCAGCGACAAGCTCAGCCGTGCCGTCGCCTGACGCGTTGTCCACCACGATCACTTCCAGGTCTCGATGGTCCGATTCCAGAAGCGCGTCCAGGCAGCCGCTAACATCATCACGGCTATTGTAGGTCACAATCACAACAGAGACCAACAAGTCCCCCACTGCGCCGTCTCTCACTTCACCGTCCGCGCGGCCCGTCTTCGCCTGTCTCTCTCTTCCCTGAGACGGGCGGCGTGTATCCTCCGACTCACCAGAAAGCGCGCGTGCCAGAGGAGAAGCCCAAGGAGGGCGACCAGCGTGAGAAGGACATTGGCCAGGCCCCGCGCCAGTCTGCGCAAGAAGACCGTGACGATATTCTGGCGCAGAGTGACCGTGGGCGCATCCCCAGCGCCCAGCCTCCACTTCAAGTGATTCCAGATGGCCAAACGGTCATCAAAGTCCCAGCGGAAGTACCCTCCCCCCTCGGTGAAGGCGATCATGCGGCGCGCGGGCAGTGAGAACGCCAACAATTTCAGCACTACATGCCCCTCGCCCGTGAAAAGCACGGCCTTGAGGTCAAACTGACCTTGCTGAACCTCTTTCCGCAGTCGCCTCCACGCAGGCGCCCCGTCATAGAAGATGACCCTGGCAACATCTGGGTTGTTGAGAAAGGGGCCATACTGCGTACGCGGCGTAACTACGGCAATAGCCGCTGCCGGGAAGTGGGCGCGTAGCGTCTGGAGCGCACGGCTGGCGTGCAGGGCAGACCCCGTGCGAATCAGTGCGATGCGTTCGATCTGATCCTGTTCCAGAGGAACCCTCTGTCCGCGCAGGAAAGGAAACAGCCGCTTGAGCAGAGCCTTCATCGCGTCACCCGCCCTCGGACCCGCCGCCAGAGAGCACTCACCATCAGCAGACAACCGGCCAAGACGGTGATGGCGCTGATAACAGCTCCCAGACGGAACGATCGCGGCTCATAACTGAATATTACATCGTGGCGGCCAGCGGGAACCCGCGCACCGCGCAGCGCGCCATTGACCCGTAGGAGCGGACCGAGTTGGCCATCAATCCGCACGACCCAGCCCGGATAGTAGTTCTCACTGGTCACCAGGAGGGCGTCAGTTGGGGTATCCACCTCGATAGCGATGGCATGCAGGGTGTACTCTGTGATGCGTGCCGTGCCACCGGCGCCACCGGGCAAGGACAGCGATACTGCCATGATCGCCTCCTCCGCCGGGTCGAAGCCCGGGGCGAGCATGGCTTCCCAGGTCGCCCGCCCAACCTCAGCCTGGCGGGTACGGTGCACCAGCCATGCGCGAGGCAGAGCACTCGGGTTCTCGTACACCTTGAGGTCGCCTGCCGCAACATTGCCGTCATACACTAGGGGCAGTGTCTTCAGCGTATCGGTCGTGACGATGTAGCGAATATTCAGCATGTCGTACAGGCGGGACGGCGGGAACCAGGCGAGGCTGCGCAAGTTGTAGTAATCCTCTGGCATGGTGTTGCCGTGGCCCATCACGCCAAAGACCTGCCAGACGTCTCCGAAGTTAGGAGGCAGCACTTTGTTCCAATTGTCCACCCGGAAGTAGCCGGGCTGCTGCCGCAGAAAGCGCACCGCACCAGTCTCCCGGTAGTACATCTCAGGCGCGAGGTTGCGCCGCCCATCGAAGTCCCGTATCAGGCGAATGCTGCTCGTTGAGTATGATAGGACATCGAACAACACCAGGGCCAGCACCACAGCATACCAGGCGCGCGGGGCCAGCCGCCAGCCGCGCCACAGCCTGATCGTCAACCACGCCAGCCCGGCCATCGTAAGGAAAAGGTAGAAGGAGTCCAGGTCCGCAGGTGGCTTGCGCGCTGCCCCGATCACGCTCATGGCGAGGCCAAGCAGCACCAACAACCCCAGCCCGTGGGCTCCGGCCTGCCGCACCCTCTCAATCAGCCGGGCTACCCGGTTCCCGCCTTCCAGAAGCGTTTGCGTTCCCATCCCGGCCAGCACGGCAACCGCGAACGAGACGACATACAGGCCACGAACAGCGCCCCGGGCCTTGTCCAGCAGCGGCACAGTCAGCCACAGCACGCCATGCACGACCGAGAGGTCCCCCAGAGAGAACAAGAAAGCAGCCAGACCCAGGACAGCGAAGAACCTCGCGCCGTAAGCCCGTCGGCCAACTGCTCCTACGAGGGCCAGAATCAGCGGAAGAATCCCCAGATAAGCGCCGATCTCCTCTGGCGCGAACAGGCTGGGGACAAGGAAAGATAGAACGTTGCGTGGCTGGAACTGCAAATGCCCTCCCGCCAGCCAGTATGGAGCGCGCTCGTCGCCGCGCAGGGGCGAGCTGTCTATGCCCGACCACTTGAGGGCCAGCGGTTCATATTCCAACGACGGCAATACCTGTACAGCGGCCACACCCACGGCTACCGAGCCGACCACCAGCGCCATAGCCAGAGGCCACAGGCACTCGCGCCTCGGCCTTCGGCCCCGCCACGCTGCCAGCGCAAGATAAACAGCATAGGCGCTGAGGATGAGCGAGCCATAGACAGGTGGGAGCAGATGCCCGACCAGCGCGACCATCCCCAGCGCCAACCCCGCCGCAACAGCCAACAGTGCCTGCCTCTTCCTGACAGCCAGGCGAAAGAGGGCCAGGACAAGGGGGAGCCAGGCCAGGCCATAATAGATGCTGATGAAGGCACGAACCGAGCTCGCGACATAACCAGCAAAGGCGTAGACCACAGCGGCCATGACGGCTGCGCCGCGCCCCATGCCCAACACGCGGGCGAACGCATACATAGAGACGGCAGCCAAGAACCCATGGAAAGCCGCCATCCAATAGATGTCTGACGGGGCGAGGGGCCGATCACCAGGGACAAGGAACGCCTGCAATAGGTTGAGAGGATAGAAGACTCCTGCCTGCGCCTCGCCGATGAAGGTATGGCCGCCAAAGACGTACGGGTCCCACAGGGGCAGCACGCCTTTGCGCACCCATTCGGCAGCAAAGCGGTACCACGGGTACCACTGGATGGCCCCATCCTGGCCAGCCAGAAGGCTGTAGTCGCTGGTCAGGAGTATCTTCCAGAAGGCCGCCACCGTCACCGCCGCCAGGAATGCGACCGCCGCCACATCACGCCACCATTGCCGGCTTAGCGCGCTGTCCTGTCTCACCTATCCTCCAGCCCACATACCGATCTCTGCATTGGTCATGAAAGCCCAGGCGTGACGCTTCCGCCCGCTTCTCGGCTGCGTCTCTGGCGCAGCCGCCGGAGTGCAAGGCTACCCACTGCCGCAAGCGCAGCCAACGCCAGCGTTACGCCCGTTATGGCCGCCCCCCAGCGCACGGAGCGGGGTTCGTAGCTGAAGATCACAGCATGTCGTCCCGCCGGCACACGCACACCCCGCAGCGCTGCGTTGACACGCACGACCTCGGCCTCCTGCCCATCTACGCGAACACGCCAGCCAGGGTAGTAGTTCTCCGCTGTCACCAGCAAGGCATCTACAGGCGTGTCTACCTGGATGGCGATAGCATGAAGCGTGTATTCTATGATGCTCGCCGTGCCGCCTGCCCCCGCAACCGGGAGCTGGACAGGAGACGCCACCACCGCCTCCTGCGCAGGATCAAAGTCCGCTGCCAACAGGCGCTGCCGCGTCGCCTCGCCGGGCGACAACTGCGTTGCCCGATGCACGAGCCAGACGCGGGGCAAGGCGTGGGGGTTTTCATATACCTTGCGATCGCCCTTTGCCAGATCGCCATCATAGACCAGCGGCAGGGTGCCGATGGTGTCTGTTGTAACGATATAACGAATATTGAACATATCGTACAGCCGGGACGGCGGAACCCAGCCCAGGCTGCGCGTCGTATAGTAGTCTGTGGGGATGCTGCTGCCAAAGCCGCCCACGCCGAACAGAGACCACACGTCGCCAAAGTTGGGGGGAATGGCCTCCCGGCGGTTTTCCACGCGGAAGTAGCCGGGCTGGTCACGCAGGAAGCGAATGGCACCGGTCTCACGGTAATACAACTCCGGCGCCCAGTTGGTTCGGTCGTCGAAGTCTCGCACCAGGGCGAAATTGCCCACGCCGTACGACAGGACATCGAAAAGCAGCACAGCCATAGCGACCAGATACCAGGCACGCGGCGCCACACGCCGTAGGCGTCCCAGAGCCAGGGCTAGCCAACTGAGGGCCACCATAATCACCAACAGGAAATAGGCGTCGAGATCGGCCTGCACGACCTGGTAGTGCACCAACAGCCCGAGCGCAACACCAAGCAACAGCAGGCCCCCCAGGGCGTGGCGGCCCAGGCGCTCAATGCTCTGCGCCAGTCGCTCAGCCCGCCTGCCCCCCCTCAGCAGGGCGTCCATTCCCCATCCTGCCAGGAGGGCAGCAGCGAAGGAAAACACAAACAGGCTGCGCACAGCCACCCGCGCCTTGTCCAGGATGGGCAGCATCACCCACATCAGCCCATGCACCACCGTGACGGCCCCGAAGCTAAAGACCAGCGCCACCAGGCCGACCACGGCAAAGAAACGACTACCTCCCCGCCTCGGCGCGGCTACGCCCACCACAATCAACACCAGCGATAGAATGCCCAGATAGGCTGACCTCTCTGCCGGCTCGTACGCGTGCGGCATCAGGAATGAGACAAGGCTCTGGGGATGAAAGTAGAAGAGGCCGCCGGCAATCCAATACGGGCGGCGCTCTGGCCCAGGCAAGGGATCCAGGGGCGAGTTCGACCAGCGCAGCGCCAATGGCTCGTATTCCATGGACGGGAGCATCTGTATCGCCGCCACGCCCAGGGCAAACGCCCCCGCCAGCGCGAGCAGCGCCAATGGCACCACCACTGCCCGCCATCCCTGCCCCCGCTTCCAGGCAGACCAGCCAAGATAGCATGCGTAGGCTGCCAGCACCATACCCGAGTAGACCGGCGGCTGGAGACTGCCCACCAGGGCCGTCATGCCAAGCACAAGACCGCAGCCCACCGCCAACATGAATTGACAGCGCTTCACGGCCAGGTGGAACAGCGCGAGAACAAGCGGCAGCCACACGCTACCGTAGTAGATGCTAATATGAATGTGAACACGCCGGGCCATGAAGCCAGCGAAAGCGAACACGACAGCAGCCACCAGCGCCGCCCGCCACCCCATGCCCAACACCCTCGCCAGGGCGTACATGAAGACCGCTGCCAAAAAGCCGTGGAACGCTGCCATCCAGTAGATGTCGGCAGGCGCTAGCGCCCGGTCTGATGGAATCAGAAACGCCTGTAGGATGTTGAAGGGATAGAACAGCCCCGCCTGCGGTTCACCGATGAAGGTATGACCACCGTGAACGTAGGGATCCCAAAGGGGGAACACTCCCTTGCGCACCCACTCCGCCGCGAAGCGATACCAGGGGTACCACTGGGCCGAGCCATCCCAATGGCTCAGGAGGGTGTAGTCCCACGTCAGAAGAACCTTCCAGAAGAACACCAGCGTGACCAAGGCAAGAAAAACCACCGCCACCAGGCCTGTTCCCCAACGGGCCACGAGACCGAAGCGTTGACGTTCCCGGTTTTCCCTCGTATCCGTCTCCGTGCCACACCCCAGTGACTTCACTCCACTGCCTCTCTCCAACAGGTCACGGGCTTCCAGGCCGCCACGTGATGTGGTAGATCTCGTACTCCCGCCCCTTGTAGGCCGGTGTCCCCTGCCGGGCCAGAAAGTCATTCAGCCGACTGTCCTGGTACCCCACCCACCCAATCTCAGGGACGACAACCAGCCAGTCGGTCAGACCGCGCAGGTTCTCTGTCTCCAGATACACCTGTGCCGGAAGCCTATCGGCCAGGAGAGCGACATGCCAGGGCACAAACCAGCCCCAGCCGCAGATGGCGTCCCCCGACGGCACGTTGTCCCTGATCCAGGTCACTGCTGCGGACTGGTCGGCCGCATTGCGGGCGCTGTGGCGCGCGTAGCTCTGGTTGTATTGCACGCCCCGGCCAATCGTCCACACCAGCGAGAGAGCCATCGCCGCCGCGGTGAGTCGTGCCGGCCAGACCGAGGCCCATGTCGTACCGCGTCCATGATCTGCCCTGGGCGCAGATTCACCTGCTGCCCAGAGCCTGACCACCAGGGCAACAGCCAGCAGCTCGCACAGGATGATACACGGCAGAAGATGCCTGGCAGCAGCGTGGGGGCCGCTGAGCAGGAAGTACCATCCTCCCCAGATCGCCGCCGTCGTTACCACCACCCGATGCCCAAGGCGACCGCAGTCAATCCATGCCACTGTCTCCCCGCACGCCCTTCGCAGGGCGACCAATGTCGCCATTCCCAGGGCGAGGGCCAGCAACACGCCGCCAAAGTAGTCAACCGTCTCACGCCAGGCGGGGGCGAGATGAGACATAGGCCCAAGGGCAACCTGACGCCAGTTGATCGCGGCCTTCTCTGCTGCCGCACGAGCCCACTCCTCGAATGTCGCGTCCGATGTGCTGAGTTTGACGAACATGATCTGGTAGGCGCGCCACGCGGCCACGACGCACATGGCAACGAGCAGAGTCAGCCCTCGTCGCACAGCGTCCACGTCGGGCCGCTGCTTCCGAATCAGGTCAAGAGCCTGCGCCAGCGCCACTCCCACCAGCAGGAGAGACCACACATCCTTGGCC
>DAOUCN010000416.1:0-5821 GCA_034431995.1 Chloroflexota bacterium
CGACCAAGCACCTCCTGCAGCGAGCGGAAATAGCGGCCGTCCGGGAACTGCACATGAAACAGATCGGCCTTACCCGCACCCCCCAGGTCTGCCAGCGTTGTCCACGACACATCAGCCCCCACCTCGCTCAGAAACCGTCCAATGTTGCTGTTTGGTCCGGGCGGCGTCCATGCCCCCGTCGTTACAGCGTACCCGTGGTAGTCTAGCTCCGTGTAGCGCCCGCCCAGGAATGAGAGCTGCTCGAAGACCGCCACCTGCACGCCAGAACGAGCCAGGGCCGCCGCGGCCATCAGCCCGCCGATGCCGCTGCCTACGATGGCGACCTGGCAATGGTTCGGATAGGGCAAGCGACTGGCCTTCACGGGCCGGGCTGGCACAAAGCAGTGGTTGGGACAGGCTGGCGCACACAGATTGCAGTCCGTGCACGCCGCCGGATCAATCACGCAGTACCCGTTGATGGCGATTGCATCGAAGGGGCAGACCAAGAGGCAGTAGGCGCAACCCGTGCAGGCGGTCGTGCGGACATGCATGTTTCTCCTCCCCGTCTCAAAAAAGGCTTTCACCATATCTGGCAAGAAATGCTTGACAGACGCCCAGATGGTGTGCTATGCTGTGCACAAAGCAATAACGCGTCCAAGCAGCTCCGATAAAGGCAAATCCGGCGAAAGCCGGAGACGCAAAGCCGCTGGGTCTACGTCAGGGATCGCCCACCTGATACGATAGCCAGGCTGCCGAAGAGGCTGACGGTCTAGCCCCCTCCGGGTAACATGCGGAGCGGGCGTTTTTTGTCCCATCGAAGCTGCTGGACTGGCTGTGGCCAGATTCATCCAGGAGGTCATCGGTGGCGCAAAAGGCGCTCCGCTTCGCTCTTCTTATCATAGCCTTTTTCTCGGCCGTGGTGATCCGCCCTGTTCTGGCAGGGGGGCCTGAACGACCGCAACAGGTAAACCCTGCCGTCCCTTGGATTGACGGCACCCATGCCCCCGCTCTCGAGGCTTTCCAGCGCGGTCCGGCTCGAGCGCTGCCGCCACCCGCCGCTGCCCCCCCAGCACCCCGTCCCATGGCCGCCTTAGGCTCTAGCTACACCTTCTGGTCGTGGGACTTTGCCAAGAGCACGTTTCACCAGGTGTCGGCGGTCTTGCAGCGCACGGGTCAGCACATCGAACTCTACGTCGAGAGTGACCGTTCCCTCTCCAGTGCTGTCCTTGACAACATCGTGCAGACGTTCGACAACAGCATCATCGGGCGCGAGCACCAGGCATTTGGCATGGAGCCATACCTGGGTATAGATGGCAATCCCCGCGTCACGCTCCTCATGCACGACATCCGCGACAGCCAGTACTACGGACAGGGCGGGGGCCTGGTCGGCGGCTACTTCTGGGCAGTGAACGAGTACCTTCAATCCGACCTGGATCAATGGTTCCCTGGCCAATACAAGAGCAACGAACGCGAGATGATCTTCGTTGACGTGCTGGCCACCATACCGGGTAGCACCGAATCAAACCAGGTGATCGCCCACGAGTTCCAGCACATGATCCACTGGCTGGCAGACTGCGACGAGGAAGGTTGGCTCAACGAGGGCTTCTCCGATCTGGCCACCCAGCTCAGTGGCCTGGGCATGGTCAGCAGCCATGTCCAATCCTTCCTCAACAACGTCAACAACAACCTGCTCACAGGGAGCTCGGATGTCCTTGGCGACTTCGGCGCCTTCGCCCTCTTCAGTCTCTACATCTGGGAAAACTACGGCGGCGACGCGATGACCTACGCGGTCACCAGCAATCGCAACAACGGCGTCGCCAGTCTCGATGAGGTCCTCGCGAGCAAGGGATACAGCGATCGCTTCGCTGATGCCTTCGTCCGCTGGACGGTGGCCAATTTCCTCGACGACGCAGCGGTCTCCGGCTACAATGCCCTCGACATCGTGGCATCGGGAGCCGATAGCGTCACCCGATTCCAGCGACCGCGGACCACGCGCTCCCATACAGCCTACCCGGTAGCCCCTGTCACACTGGGCATAGCCGCTTGGGCTGCCAACTACGTCACCTTTGGTGGATCCGCCCAGGGTGACCTCGTCGTTACCGTTACAGCGGGTACGTCCGCCGACTTCACTGTGAGCTTCATCACCTCAACCAGCAGTACATTCACACCCGGCACCAACGTGCGCAGCGTGGTCTCTGTGCCCGCCGGCACAACTACGACTGTGACGCTCCCAGGCTTGGGCAGCTCCTACGCCGCCCTGCTCATGGTGCCTGCTCACGTGTCTAGTAACGCCGACCCGGGGCAGTTTACCTATCAGGCCCGCCTCGTCTCCAGCCCTGCACCCACGCCGACGCCCACACCTGCAACGACGCCCGCTCCAACATCGGCCCAGCGCATGAACAGCGGCGGCCCCGCCAAGACAGACAGCAGCGGCAACGAATGGCAAGCCGACACTGCCTACACCCCGGGCGGCGCTGGCTATGTAGGCGGCAGCACGTACTCGACCGGCGCAAGCATTGCCGCGACTCAGGACGATGCACTGTATCAGACCGAGCGATGGGGCATGTCGGCCTACAAGTTCCCTGTCCCCAATGGAACCTTTGTGGTGACGCTCAAGTTCGCCGAGCTCTACTATGCATCGGCAGGCCAGCGGGTCTTCGATGTGAAGATCGAAGACCGGACCGTCCTCAGCAATTTCGACATCTTCGCCGCCGCCGGTGCCAAGAACAGGGCCTATGATCGCACTTTCACGACCACGGTGAGCGACGGCGAGCTTACCGTGTCCTTCATCGTGCGCAAAGGTCAGCCAAAAATCAGCGCCATTCTGGTGGCCGGTGCTGACGATCCGCCCGCAACTCCCACACCAACGTCGTCGCCCGCCACGCCCACCCCAACGCCATCACCTGCCACGCCCACTCCCACCTCAACGCCTCCGTTGAGCGGCGACAATATCCAGCGCGTCAACGTGGGAGGGCCGGCATACACCGACAGCACGGGTAACGCATGGAGTGCTGATCAGCCGTATGTCGCCGGCAGCTTCGGCTACGTCAACGGCCAATCCTACTCAAGCTCGGCGTCCATCGCCAACACCGTCGAGGACCGTCTCTACCAGACTGAGCGATGGGGTCTGTCGAGCTATCGCTTCGATGTCCCCAACGGGACTTATCGTGTCACTCTGCATTTCGCGGAGCTCTACTACTCGTCGGCTAGCAAACGTGTCTTCGATGTGAAGATCGAGGGGCGCACCCTGCTGTCTGGCTTCGATGTCTACGCTGCTGCCGGAGGGAAGAACAGGGCCTATGATCGCACATTCTCAATCACGGTCTCAGATGGCCAACTGACCATCGTGTTCATGCCGCGCGTCGGATCGCCCAAGGTCAATGCCATCTCGGTCGTGCCAGCCAGCAGCTAACCGGTCTCCCTTCCACCCCTATCCGCGGACACCCCTGATCGCGGGGCTGATCAGGGGTGTCCACTCCTATCGCATGAGTACGAGCGCCAGTGCCAGGTGCACCACTGCGCACAGCCACAGATTCCCGGTATACAGAAACAGGGCTGCGACCGTCAGCGCCAGCGCGATGTCAATGGCGTGGCGTTCAGCCACCTCTGCACCTCGCCATCCGGCACGCCACCCAGGGTCCGCCACCCACTCGACCAGCACGAGGCCCAGACCAGCCCACACGCCGATGTAGTTGCCGGTCACCACGCTCGCCGCGCTGCGGTAGAAGCCCCAATGCGCCTCCTGACAAACGACTCGCCAGACGACGCGCGGCCACTCCTTGTCATTCCCGTCCTTTGGCGCTTCTGCGCTCCCCTCGCTTCCCTCTCCAGCCCCCTGCTCCACCGCGTGTTCCCCGATCTCAGCACAGGCCGGGTCCTCTAGCATTCTCCGGTAGTACCAGCGCCCCAGCATCAGTAGCACGAGCGCTCCAAGGCCGAAGACGGCGCCGATGCCCAATGAACGGGGCCAGTCCACCCCGACCAGCCCCGCCAGGCGCGGATCGAGCGCGCCCAGGAGCAAGGCTGCGTAAGGGACGCCGAGGTAGTAGGCGAAGCCAACTGCTACAACCAGAGGGGAAAGCTGCTCGATGCGCCGCGCGAGGGATCCAAGTCGGCTGCCTCGCCCGCTCTGCCAGCTCCGTATGCGCCAACCCAGATTGACGGCGAGGAGATAGAGCAGGAGTGAAGCCACCAGCCACCAGACGATGCCTGTCTGCGTGCGTAGCCACATGGTGGTTATGTCAAGTCTGAGGTGAAGAAAGAAATGGTGGGCGAGACAGGACTCGAACCTGTGAACCTCGCGGATGTGAGCCGCGCGCTCTAACCACCTGAGCTACTCGCCCGCCGTCACTGCTGATAGTATAGCACGGAAACGGCGAGAATGCAAGCCTTCTTCGCGCCCTACAGCAATTCCCAATGCCTAGTTCGCCGCAGGGCAGGTTTCCACCTGTACCCCGCTGTTTAGGACATACCTGGCGCTCCGCAGACTGCGCCGAGGCCAGTGTGGGGCATGGAAAGCCGACCTACGCGTGCGACTGAGCATTGCGCCCACCCACGCCTGGGATTGCTGTGCACCCTAACAGTTTGTTCACAATCGTACCCACAAAGTTACACTTTCCTTGACTTCGCCCTGCCCCTATGCTATCATCGCCCTACTGACCCTGGAGAGGAGACATCCGCGTATGAAGATAGCCCTGGTCGGCCCCAAGTGGAACAAGCTGGTCAACAGCTATCCGTCCCTGGGCCTGGGCTATATCGCGGCTGTCCTCGAGCAAGAGGGCCACCAGGTCAAGATCGTGGACATGGGCCTGCGCCCCTCCGTCAGCGTCGAGGACGAGATGCAGCAGGTCTATGCTTTTGCCCCAGACCTGGTCGGCTTCACGTCTATGAGCACGTCCCATCATTCTATCGAGCAGGCGGCGCGTCTGGTGAAGGAGCGCCTCGGCTGCCCCACCATCATTGGCGGCCCCCATGCCACCACCCTGCCTGAGCTCACCCTATCCGATCCCAACCTCGATTTCCTCGCGTATGGGGAGGGTGAGGAGATTGTGCGCCACTTCGTGCGCATCCTGGCCGCCGGCACCAACAACTGGGCATCTGTGCTGGGCTTGGGCTACAAGACCGACGACGGCCAGATCAAGCTCAACGCCGAGGCGCCGCTCATTCCCGATCTCGATAGCCTGCCCTATCCAGCCCGCCACCTCTTTGACCTCGACCAGTACCCGCTCTTCGACCCCGATGGCGGTCGGATGATCACCGTCCTCTCAAGTCGTGGCTGCCCGTACAACTGCTCATTCTGCTTCAAGGGCATCGTGGGCCGCACCTATCGCCAGCGCAGTCCCGACAACGTCATCGGCGAGCTGATGCACTGTATCGAGCGCTATGGCGTGCGCAGCTTCTATTTCATTGATGACCTGTTCACGATTGACGTGCGCCGCCTGGAAGCCTTCTGCGACCGCCTGCTGGCGACCAATCTAAACGTCCGCTGGCAATGCCTGGCCCGTGTGGACCGCGTTACTCTGCCCATCCTGAAGAAGATGTACCGCGCTGGCTGCCGTGAGGTCCATTACGGCATTGAATCCGGCAACCCCGACGTGCTCAAGGCGACGGCCAAGCACATTGATCTGGATCAGGTGCGCCGGGCGGGCGCCTGGACCGATGAGTCTGGCATCCGGGCCAA
This sequence comes from Chloroflexota bacterium, assembly GCA_034431995.1. Lineage (GTDB taxonomy): Bacteria > Chloroflexota > DTOL01 > DTOL01 > DAOUCN01 > DAOUCN01. The sequence continues at coordinate 5,660 of DAOUCN010000416.1, forward strand.
GGGCTACTTCATGCTCGGCCTCCCCGGCGACACCGATCAGACCATGGAGGACACCATCTCACTCGCCGAGACGTTGCCCCTCGACGAGGCTATGTTCTCTATTACCACGCCCTTCCCAGGCACACGCCTCTGGGAGGAACTCGTGCGCAAGCGCCCTGATAC
>DAOUCN010000417.1:0-4005 GCA_034431995.1 Chloroflexota bacterium
CACCTGTGCCGCCCACAGCAACAGCAACCAGAACCGCCACCGCGACGTCCGTGCCGCCAACCTCCACGCCGGTCGTGATAGTGATCGTGGTCACGCCAACCAGAGCGCCGACGCCGGAGGTGTGTACGATTCTGCCGATTCGTGGCTTCGGCTGCCTGTGGGGCACGTATCCAGAAGTGCCACCATTCGTCGGCTGCTCCTACTACCAGAACGAAAAGGCCATGAAGTTCGTGGCCCAGCGCTTCCAGAAGGGGTACATCCTGTGGATGGGCGGCCTGGAGTACCCCACCTACGAGAAGTTCGTCTGGGTCTTCTTTGCCGACGACGGCACCTTCGCCAAGATCCCATGGACTGAGGGCGAGCCGGCGGCCAGGGGAGGCCCGCCCACGCCGGGCCAGCCCTTCGAGCCCAACGGCTCCCTGGCCCGCATCTGGAAAGAAGCACCACGGGCCAAGGATCGCCTGGGGTTGGCCATCGAGGCCGAGAAGGGCGGGACGGGAGCCTGGCAGCAGTTCAGCCGAGGCTGGATGTTCTGGATACCCTTCAAGCAAGGAACGCCGGACGACCAGCAAACGGCAGACCTGGAGAAGCGTGACCAGAAGATCTTCGTGGTGAGCACGTCGTATCCCGCGCCAACCTGGGGCGTGCGCAACCAGTGGAAGGTCTACACGGATCGCTACATCCCAAACACCGGCGATTGCGTGCCGCCTAAGTGAACCGCGAGGAATTGCCTGAGCACCAGCCCGTGAGGAGAGAGAATCAGGATGTCCATTCGGCTTGAGATCGTGACCGGCGAACGCCTAGTATACGCTGAGGACGTGGATTCGGTCGCTGTCCCGGGTGTGGAGGGGGAACTGGGCGTACTGCCTCGCCACGCCGCCCTGATGACCACGCTACAGCCTGGCGAACTGCGCGTGAACAAGGGGGGCGAGCAGATTATGATGGCCGTCAGCGGCGGGTTCATGGAAGTGCTGCCGCACAAGGTGACCATACTGGCCGATACCGCCGAGCGCGCCGACGAAATTGACGAAGCCCGGGCCGAGGCCGCCCGCCGGCGAGCCCAAGAGCGCCTGGCCAAGGCCGCCAAAGGGGGGATTGACGCTGCCCAAGCCCAGGCTGCCATACGCCGTGCCCAGGTACGCTTGAAGATCGCCCAGAAGCGAAAACGACGGACTGTGTAGGAGCATGAACATGTTTGCACGGCAGATCGGCATAGACCTGGGAACGGTCAACGTCCTTGTGCATGTCAAAGGCAAAGGCATCGTCCTCAACGAGCCTTCGGTGGTGGCCATTTCTGTCAACGACAATAGCATCGTGGCCATCGGGCGTGAGGCGCTCAATATGCTGGGCCGCACGCCGGGTTCCCTGGAAGTGCGACGACCCATGAAGAGCGGCGTCATCGCCGATTACATGGTCACCGAGGCCATGCTGAGCTATTTCATTACGAAAGTGTGCGGGCGCATTCAGCTCTTCCGGCCAGAGGTCATGCTCTCGGTGCCTACCGGCGTGACCAGCGTGGAGAGCCGCGCCGTCCATGACGCCGCCATTCAGGCCGGGGCGCGGGCCGCCTATCTCATCCCCGAGCCCCTGGCGGCAGCCATCGGGGCCAAAGTGCCCATCGCTCAGCCATCAGGCAACATGGTGGTCAACGTCGGGGGCGGAACGACAGAGGCAGCGGTCATTTCGCTGAACGGCATCGTGGTCAGCGCCTCTACCCGCGTCGGGGGCACCAACCTCGACGAGGCCATCATGAGCTACATCAAGCGCAAGTACAATCTGGCCATCGGCGAACGCACAGCAGAAGAGGTCAAAATTGAGATCGGCAGCGCCCTGCCCCTGGACGAAGAATTGACCATGGACGTGCGCGGCCGCGACCAGGTGGCTGGCCTGCCCCGCACTATCACCGTTTCGTCCAACGAGGTCAACGAAGCGATGGCCGAGCCGCTCCAGGCTATTGTCAACACCGTCAAGGAAGTCCTGGAGAAGACGCCGCCTGAGCTCTCCTCGGATGTCATAGACAAGGGCATTGTCATGACAGGCGGTACATCGCTGCTGCGCAATCTGGACAACCTGCTCACCCAGGAGACCGGCATACCGTGCCACCTGGCCGAAGACCCGTTGACCTGCGTGGCCATCGGCGCCGGCCTGGCCCTGGAGCACTACACCATCCTGCGCAAGAACCTGCCCACCGTGTAGGGGCACGATGCATCGTGTCCCTACCCTCCCGCTCCGACCTATCGGGGCGGGAGGCTTTGTCTGCCCCCCAGATCGAGCGCCAGCACCCTCATCGCCTCATCCAGATACGGATACACAAGCCACACCGTCGCCAAGCCAAACAGGCCTCCCGTCACCATGCGAACATACCACGTGCTCTCGCGCCAGCCGAAGAGCTGGATGGTGCCGTCTACCGCCAGGGGTACAAGAAATAACAGATAGACCCAAAACGGCAGCAGGGGTAGCCGCCGGCGCACCAGTCCATAGAGCAGGCCAGCAAGCAACATTGCCCCGTAGATCCCCACCTCTCGTTCGCACCAGGCCATCTTGTATCCCACCTCGGGCGCGCCCACATACTCTGCCAGTGGCCGTATGCCCGTCAGAGCTTCGATCTCGTCCTCGCTGTAGGTACGCTGCGGCCCGGCGATGAAGAAGGACCGATGGGGCAGTTGGTGGCAGGTGATGCGATAGGCGCCATAGATGAACGTTGCCGGGCTGGTGAAGCCGTTGGCCATGAGGACAGGGGCCAGCAACGGCAGAGCAAAGAAGACGGCCAGAGCGCTATTGACAACCAGAAGCCAGTGCCGCGCCACCCATGCCGCCGTCCCCTCGACAACACGGATGAACCATGCTTCGAGCGCCCTCTGGCGCGGGGGAACCGACGCAGTGTCTGTACCGGGATCCGCCATAGCAATGAGCCTTTCCAGATTCTGAAGCCCGCATTCACCAATGATTCGTCAAGACTTCATCACATCTCATAAAGACTCTACAGCGGCCCCCTCAACCCGCAGGAGGTCGAAGGGCTGCTCCTTGCCCTCAACGATGAGTACCATGCCTGGGCCGTGTACGATCAGGTCATCCAAGACTTTGGACGCATCCGTCCTTTCGTAAACATCCAGCGCTCTGAGGCCACACACATCAACGCCTTGCTCGGCCTGTTCCGCACCTACGGCGTGCCCATTCCTGACAACCCATGGCCTGGCGCAGTGCCCAGCTTCGAGAGCGTACAGGCGGCCTGCACGGCCGGAGTCGAGGCCGAGATCGCCAATGTCGCCCTCTATGACGACATCCTGGCCAGCACCACACGACCCGACATACTAACGGTGTACAACGCTCTGCAACAGGCCTCGCTGAACAACCACTTGCCGGCCTTTGAGCGCTGCGCACGCTAGCATCGCTGTCTTCCTGCTCGACAGTGCGGGCGGGTCTTGCATCCGCCCGCACCGTGCCCTTGCGGGGAGCGTCGCGCCTATGGCGAAGCAGATTGCTCGTCGGTGAGCCTGAGCAGAACTCCCTGCGCCTCCCAGTGGAAACGCTCCAGCAGGTCCCTGACCTCGTCGGCGAGGAAGACGGCCCGGCCTCCGCGCCCAGCCTCGATCAGGCCCGCCGCGTAGATGGCAGGATCATCATCGTCGGCCACGCCTGCCAGGTCCGCCGCGCGCCGCTGTATCTGCTTCCGATACCACTTGAACTGCGTCAGGTCCCGGTCAACGACCAGCATATCCATCTGCCCGCTGATCACCTGATGATACCAGAGGGCAAACGTATGGTCGTCGCTGGCGGTGATGACCAGGGCATCGCGAGGGAGGACGGCGACAGCAGCCCGCACGTAATCCTGCGCAGTACGATCGCGGCTCAGGTCCTGGGCAGCCCTGTTGACCTGAAACTGCACAGCCGGCAGCAGCAGGATCAGCAGGCCCGCCAGCAGCGGTACAGCCCGCATCCACGGCAGGCCCATCCCCCCAGACCCCCGCGCCCACACTCCCGCCGCCACACCTACCAGTTGAAGGC
>DAOUCN010000418.1:0-1896 GCA_034431995.1 Chloroflexota bacterium
GCGCGAGGGTGCGCGCCGGGCCACGTTGGCAGTGGGCAATCAGATGCGCTCTCAGGCAGCGTGCTTCACGGGCGACTTCTGCTCAAGCTCGGGCAAGCTGGGCTTGGGGCCTGTAGTGGCCGTTGTGCCGGGCTTGCCTGTCTTCTGCGGCCGCGCGACCTGGGCCGGCCGGTGTACCGCGGCGACTCCGCTCTGCTCCGTACGGTTCTGCCGGGAAGCGTGCGCGCCCTGCCCGCCCACCAGAACCGCCAGCTGCTCGGCAGCCAGAGCAAGCTGTTCCGCCTGAGCCGACAGCTCTTCGCTGGCAGCAGCGGATTCTTCGGATCCGGCGGCATTGGCCTGCGTGACCTTGTCCATATGGGCCACGGCCTTGTTCACCTGGTTGATGCCCTCGGCCTGCTCCTGAGAAGCCGCTGCGATCTCGCTCACCAGGGTATTGACCTTTGCGGCTGCCGCCGTGATCTCCTGCAGCGCTTTGCCTACCTCCGCGGCAATGCTCACGCCGTTCCGCGCGTTGTTCACGCTCTCTTCGATCATGCTGGAGGTGTTCTTGGCTGCCTCGGCGCTGCGCATCGCCAGGTTGCGGACCTCTTCGGCCACAACTGCAAAGCCCTTGCCTGCCTCGCCTGCACGCGCCGCCTCCACCGCCGCATTCAACGCCAGCAGATTCGTCTGGAACGCGATCTCGTCGATTGCCTTGACGATCTTGGCTGTTTCTCCGGAGGACTTTTCGATGTCCGCGATCGCCGCCGACATCCGTGCCATCGCCTGGTTGCCCTTTTCCGCGGCTGCCGTCGTTTCGTTCGAAATCCCGCGCGCCTGGACAGCTGCTTCGGCATTCTTCCGCGTCATCGAGCTGATCTCCTCCAGTGAGGAGCTGGTCTCCTCCAGGCTTGCTGCCTGCTCGCTGGTGCCTTGAGCCAGCGCCTGGCTTGAGGCGCTGACCTGCCCAGCCGCTGCAGCCACCTGGCGAGCCCCCTCGTTGACGTTCTCGACCACGCGGCCTATCTGGCGGGTGAGCCGGGTTGCCACCAGCAGCCACACCACCACTGCCGTCACCAGCGCCACCAGGCCTACCCCCAGCTGCCAGTACTGTGACGTAACCGCAATCGACGTCACTTTGTCGGCCGCCTCATAAAACTCCTCGTAATACGACCCGACTCCGATGACCCAGTCCCACGGTTTGTAGTACGCGATCCGCACAACCTTCTCGCGCGGGGCCGGGTCATCCGCGTTCTTCCAGGGATAGTGGTGCTCAGCAATCTGGCCGGGCTGAAGAGCCAGAGCCTTCTGGCAGATCTCCTGGATGAACAGGTTCCCATCGGTGTCCTTGGACTCCCAGATATTCTCCCCGTCCCGCTTGCCGTCCTTGGAGATCACATAGTGCCCGCGCGTGGTGCCCGCAGCGTTCAGCACATAGACGTATCCTGTCTTGCCCACCTTAATGCCCATGATGGCCTGACGGAGGCTCGTGGTGGCGGCTGCCTCAGGCACGCCCACATACAGCATGCCGACCACGCGTCCACTGCTGTCGGTCAGCGGTTGGTAGGCGGTGCTATACCAGCCGTCTACCACGAACGCCCGGCCCACGTATGGCTTGCCCTTCAGAATCTCCGCAACGACCGGGTTCGGCTGGCCATCCGGCTGAACCGCGGGAATGTACGTCCCGATCGCCCGAACACCTTCCTTGTTCAGCACGTTAGTGCACACCCGCAGCATGTCCCCGGTTTCATTCATCCTCTGGAATATGGTGCATGTCGGGCCCACGATCCTCCGCACCTAGTACACGATTGGGGCAGGTGTCTTGGCGTCTCTGACCTGGCCCAGCCAGGTGGTGCCTACCATCATCTTCGGCAGCTCCACAGTGGTGGCAGCCTGTGAGAACTGGTTCACTGC
>DAOUCN010000419.1:0-5595 GCA_034431995.1 Chloroflexota bacterium
CTCCCACGCCCGCCACCCGCCAGCGGCTGCCCAGCCGGTCGGAGATCGCGCCGCTGGTGGGCGCGCTGATCATGGCGATGAGGGCGCGCCCGGACATCAGCACTCCCGTCAGGGTGGCCACGCCGATGGCCGTGGGTCGCAGGTAGTCCCGGGTAAGCAGGGCCACGGTCGCCCCAAAGACGCCGGAGCTGATGAAGCGGTTGATGCCTTGCAGGGTGACGGCCGCCCAGAGAGCGCCGTTGGCCGTCAGGCTCTGCTCCGATGGGTCATCCGGGGGCATGGTCACCCGCTGCGGCTGGCGGACAGCTTGCGTCTCCGGCAGGAGCCACAAGGCCATCAGCCCACTGGCTGCCGTCAAGGCCGCGCCGATCCACATCGCCCCGCTGTAGCCCACGCGGTCGGTGAGGAATCCGCCGCCGAAGGCGCCCCAAGCCGCTCCCAGGAAGAACCACGTCTGGTACAGCCCCGTCCACCGCCCCCGCTCCTCGGCGCGGGCCACATCGAGAATCATGGTCGCGCCGCCGACCCAGATGCCCGACCAGGCCAACCCCCAGAGCAGGCGGCCCACGAGCAGCGGCCAGAAGCCGCGCGTTGCTGCGTAGAGGGCGGTGGAGAGCGCGCCGATGAACAGGGCTGGCAGGAAGAGGGCGCGGCGGGGCAGACGGTCATAGGCCAGGCCGATGGGCCCGTTGAGGAACAGGCGCACGGCCCGGTTGGCGCCGAGGATCAGGCCCACAGCGGCCAGAGTGATGCCCGCCTCGTCGGTGTGGGTGGGCAGCACGACGTAGAGCGTGGCGTCGCCCATGAGCGACACCGCCGTGCCCAGGCCGAGGGGCAGGAGGACCCGGGCGGGATGAATGGACGTGGCGCGTTTATGTGTCAGTTGACGTTGATCTCCCTGATGCTTAGCCGTAGGGCAGGTTTCCACCTGTCCCCCGCTGTTTGGGGCATACCTGCCGCTCCGTGGGCCATACACAGGCGCGAGAATGAATTCTGCTTCTAATCTCTATCACTAGATGTACCATGATTAGAAGCGGAATTGATGCCCGGGCTTGCCGCCACCCACCACGACTGACAACCGCAAAGGGCGCGAAGCTGGCAAAGGAATCAGTTGTCTTTGCGTCCTCTCCGGCCTCTGCGGTTCATTCAGCCGCGCCCGGCAGCGGCCAGGCCGGTATTGCCGCGTCTATCTCGGCCATGAGTCGAATCGTCTCCTTGAGCGCCACGACGACTTTCTGGTAGTGCGTCAGGTCGTCGTAGGAGAGGAGGCGGCCCCGCCGGTCCTTGAGCCACTTGTCGGACACCTGGTAGCCGCCGATGTGGAACGCCCACACCTCCGGCGGCACGCCCTCAATGTACTGCTCCCTGTTGATGTAGACGCGGCCTTGCTGCAATGGCTTCCCCGTGCCCGCTCGACCTTCGGCCAAGCATGCCGGTTCCGGCTCCCCTGGGGCAAGGTAGCGCGGATAGCCCTTGTCCACCAGGTTGTTGCCCGGCACGGGATAGCGGGTGATCGGGTGAGCCAGCACGGGCGACTCCAGCAGGTGCAGGGCCACCAGCTCTGACCCGAAGGCGGCCAGGGTGCGAAAGAGGGCGAGATCACTGGTCAGGGGCAGGCGAGGGAAGTCTATCTTTAGGAACTCGGCGTAGCGGCTGCGGTAGGTGGGCGAGTGGAAGACGGCGTACATGTAGTGGAAGACGTCTTCCGGCCCGAAGGTGGTGTGCAGGTCGCCCCTGCCGTCGGGGACGAAGGCCAGGCCCAGGCGTTTCTCCACGTCGGCGACGAAAGCGGGACTGAGATTGGGCCGCCGCCCGCCCGGACCAGGCGGCCAGTGCTCGCTGCCGGGCAGCGGCTTCTTGACGCCTTCGCCCGCTGCAGCGGGGTAGAGGTAGAGGGGGAACTGAAAGCTGTTGCCTCCACCCGCTGACTTATTCGCAGCAACACATTGGTCTCCGATCATTCGGGTGCAGTAAGCAAACGTGAACTCACCAGGCGACTGCGGGCGGTGAGTCAGGAAAGCCACATTGTTCTGTTGCATGTGGCGCATGGCCTCCGGACGGAGACGCTCGCAGATCGCATCGTGGTAAAACACGAACCGAAAGTCAAAGGGCCTATAGCAGTACGCGGTGACGAAGCCCTCTATGTGTTCCTCCTCCGCCATCGCCCTGCGGGCGGTTTGCAGGTTCCAATACGAGACGTCCTCGAGAGCGTATTCCTCTCTGAGAGCGTCATCGCTTGTCGACTTGTCTCGTAGCGCGCGAATCCTGGCAACCAGCGTTCCGGGGTCGTACGCTATGGCAAAGTTATTCCTCGCAGTGGTTACGGTGCTTGTGAAGACCGTGAAGATCTGTGTTACAAGCCAGCCACGATTGTACTCGGGCAATGCATCCGTGGCTTGGACGAGTAACCGGTAGGACGGTGCATGCGCAAGGACCGATTCCCACGTCGTGGTTTGTATGTCCTCGACAAGTAGCCGGCAGTACTTATGTCCTCTTACTCCCCACAGGTGGGCGTGATGGACCTTCGCAGGGCCGTTCTTGCCTCGCTCCTTCACAAAGATACCAATCGCGACGCCCTGCTGGATGTCGAACACGTTCTCGTCGGGAGAACCATCGGGGCACTGCTCCTTCTTCTTCGCATTCCCGTGCAGGTCAAGGATGTAGATGTCGGTGAAGGCCTGCATCAATTGCTGGCGCATGCCCCGGAAGGTGGGATTATCCAGGTATCCGTGGTTGCTGATGAAGGCCAGGATGCCAGCGCCTGTGCGCTCGATCCGCCACTGAGCCCAGCGGATGAACTTCACGTAGTCATCTTGCAGCCACTTGGGGTTGCGTTCACCCAGCGGCTGCCCATCCACCTGGTAGTAATCGCGGACCAGCTCCCTGATCCATGCGCCCCTGTTGGCGGAGTGGCCCGAATAGGGCGGGTTGCCCATGACCACCAGGATGGGCAGGTCGCGCTTGACCCGGGCAGCGGCGTTGGCCTCCTCGCTGATCATGCGCAAGGGGCCAAAGAGGGTGGGCACCTTCTCCTCGGCCTTCTCCAGGGCGTTGGTCAGGTAGATGCCCAGGCGCTCGTCACCGGCGAAGTCGTAGGCCCACAGGCGGCGCTGGGCCTCGGGCAGGTCATGGGCCGCCAGTTGCAGCCCCAGCTTGAAGTGGGCTACCGCGTAGGGGGCCATGAGCAGCTCGAAGCCGAAAAGACGCGGCAACAGGTGCTGGCGCACATAGCCCGACCACATGCCCGCGTCGCCCCGCTGCATGAACTGCTCCCGGATATGGTCCACCACCGCGTACAGGAACGTGCCGGTGCCGCAGGCCGGGTCGAGAATCAGCACACGGGGAACGCTCTCCACGGCCGCGTCATGCACCCCCTCTCCCCGATGGGAGAGGGTAGGGGTGAGGGCTGTGGTGAGGGGCGCTGCCGGGTACGCCACCGTCTGCTTGTCGGCCAGACCATCTGGGCAGTCGAAGCGCGTCTTGAGCAGATAATCCACCGAGCGCACGATGTAGGAGACGACTGGCTCCGGCGTGTAGTAGACGCCGCGCGCCTCGCGCAGCTTGGGGTCGTAGGCAGCGAGGAACGTCTCGTAGAAATGGACGACCGGATCGGTCTTCCGTTCCCGCTTGCCGAAATCGGCCAGGACTGCATCCATCTGCGCCTGCCCCACCACCTGCACCAGGTCGTCCACGAAGCCGGCGAACGGCTCGTCCTCCAAGCCGACGCCAGCAATCAGATCGAAGAACTTGCGCAAGAAGGGGTTGGTCTTCGGGATGAGGCGTCTCGCCTCGTCGCGGGTGAAGTCCTCCACGGTGATGTCCATGGTGCGGGCGGAGAAGAGACCATAGGCCAGGGTCTGGGCGAACATATCGGCGAATTGGGGAATCGGGAGGTCGGGGATGAGGGCCTCTTGAAACGCCTTGTGCAGGTCACACATGGTGGCCGACGCCTGACCCTGCTGGAAGGCCTGGACCACGATGTCGCGGATCAGATGGGTGAGGCGAGCCATGCCTATGGCCAGGTCTTTGGGGCGTGTGATCGGCTCTGGCTGATGGCTCAGGAAGGAAATCAGGAGCTCGGTGACGGCCTTGTCGCCCCCTTTGACGGCCGTTAGCGCACCACCCTTGCCGACATGGGCAAGACGGGCGGACTGGCGGAGGTGGCCGTCCACGTACCAGCGGAACTCAAGGTAGTCGGTGAGGACGAGATTGCGGAGGGAGCGGCGGTAGCGCTGCATCTGCTCGCCGCGCTCCACCTCGTCCAGGCTCTTGCCGATGTCCTTGCACTCGACGTAGCCGATGGTCAGCAGGACCCCCCGGCCATTCGCGCGCACCTGCCTGGCGACGGAGATGTCGGGCGCACCGCAATCGGTGCGCTGCTTGGGCTCGTTGGTGGCCCGTATGCCCGGGACGAGGGTGAGCAGCAGAGTCGTCAACGCAGCGCGGTAGCTGTGCTCGGTAGCGATACCGGTGCGCATCTCGGCGCCGATGCTCTTGAGATAGGCCGCTACGCTGGTGTCGCTCATCTCGTTTCCCCCTGCTCCCTGCCGGAAATCGTCTCACAGCACGTGCACTACCTGTGTATAGCACGTCCTGTTGCAGGTGTCAAGCAGCAGCGATTGATATCCGTGCACAAATGGCCGGACAGTTGCCAACGAAGCGTTTGATGCACCGCTAGGTTGAAAATGAACCGCCAAGACGCCGAGAGCGCCAAGGATCTCGTGCTAGTGCGTTTTCATGCCTGGTTGCGCCCTACCAGGGCATGGAAAACTGAAATGCAAAGGAATCGGAACAAGAACACCCCCGGCACGGTGCTACCGGGGGTGTTGTCGTTCAGGCGGTGGGGCGATCTCAGGTGGCGGTCTCCTCGACGCTGCGGCTGGCACCTTCCCGCAGCAGGGCGTCAATCTCAGCCGCCGCGTCGCGTGAGTCGGTGGCCAATTCCCACTCTCCCGCCACGATGTTGTAGGCCCTCTGCAGGGCATCGGTCTCATTCGGGCTGAGGGTGCGGCGGGCGCTCTGCGCGGTCAGGTCGCGTACCAGGGTGCACAGTGCTTCCGGCGAGCCATCCTTTAGCAGGCCCTTGATCTGTTCCTGGCGGTCCTTGCTGACGGTCTCCAGGGGCTTGGCCACACCCCGCAGGATGTCCGCCAGCCTGGCAATGGTCTCGGCAGATAGCGGCGCCCGCAGGCTCGCTTCTGAGACCCCGTCTATCGGCACCCACACGACCAATCCTTGCTCCATGGCCACTACATAACAGTCGCGGTCGCCATCGCGCGCCTGAACGCGATCCAACCGCACGATGCGCCCACGACCATGGTACCGATGAACCACCCTGTCGCCAACGGCAAAGGCCATTCCCGCCGCCCTTCTCAACGCCCTGCGCACAGAAAGAAGCCGAGCCGCCAGCTCCGCTGGCGGCGGCGTCGCGCTTGACCCATCACACCTCTAGTATATCACACAATTGAGCCGGACTCAATATCTTCAGTAGTGGCAACTGTTCACGGTTAGGGTAACAGGACTTTCGCTGGACTGCCCCCACCCCGATCCTCCCCCGCTCGCGGGGGAGGGAGACTCGTTCTTGCGGCTTTTTGG
>DAOUCN010000420.1:0-7178 GCA_034431995.1 Chloroflexota bacterium
CCTTCCGCATCGGCCAGACCAGGAACGTGCAAGGCTACAAGTACCTGTGCGCGGGGACGTTTGAAGAGAAGATTGACGACATGATCGAGCGCAAGAAGGAGCTGGCGGAGAGCATCGTGGGCACCAGCGAGGCTTGGATCACAGAACTATCTACCGACCAGTTGCGCGACATCTTCACCCTGCGCCGCGAGGCGGTGGGAGACGAGTAAATGAGCTGGGGATGGTATCGCAGGGAGCCCACACAGCGGCGGCCGGCCAATGGCATCCGCGCCCAGACGCAGAGCGGTCAGTTTGGCAAGACGTGGTGGGCGGCCAAATGGCTGGCGGCGTTGGAGCGGCTGGTGGACTCTGCGCGGCTGAGTCGGGGCAAGTCCTATGCCCGCAGCGGCCAGGTATTGAACATTGACATTCAGCCTGGGCAGGTTAGCTCGCGCGTGCAGGGCAGCAGGGCCACGCCCTACAGGATCTCCATCAAGATCAAGCCGCTGTCGGCGCAGGAGTGGGAGCGGGTGGCCGATGCCATGGCCGCCCAGGCCATCTTCGCCGCCAAGCTACTGGCGGGCGAGATGCCCCAGGACATCGAAGAGGCCTTCGCCACAGCCAAAGTCAGCCTTTTCCCCGCGGCGCGGGGCGACCTGGAGACGCAGTGCTCGTGCCCGGACTGGGCCAACCCCTGCAAGCACGTGGCTGCCGTGTACTATCTCCTGGGCGAGCAATTCGACGCTGATCCCTTCCTGTTGTTCCGGTTGCGGGGCAAGGGCAAGGACGAGATCATCGCCATGCTGAGGGCGCGGCGCTCCGCGCTTGCGGGGCCGGAAGCCCCGCCCCCTGCCCCGGCCGAGACGCCAGCCGAGGCGGCACTGGCCGAAGAAGTCGTTCCGCTTGAGGAGTGTCTGGACACGTTCTGGCAGGCAGGGGAAGACCTGGGGGACATTGCGGTTGCCATCGAAGGGCCGGTGGTGGACGCCGTCCCCGTCAAGCGTCTGGGTGCGCCGGGCTTCTGGCGCGGCAAGGCGGACTTCAGCGACCTATTCGCCATTGCCTATCGTGCGGTGACAACAGCGAGCATGGAGGCAGCGCTGGCTAGCGCGGAGAGGAAGGGCGAGGATAGCACAATGGGGTGTCGGCCAAGACAGGCCAGGAAGAACGCCTTGTAGAAGGAGGGTATGCGGAACGTTCTTCGTGCCCTTGTGCCAAGGTTGAAAATGAACCGCCAAGGCGCCAAGAACGTCAGCGGTTTCCTGCTGGTGCGTTTTCGTGCCTGGTTGTGGCCTACCAGGGCATGGATAACTTGTGGTCAGCGATCCTCTACTGCACCGCTTGCTGCTTACTGCTTGCTGCTTACTGCTTGCTACTCGCTGCTCACTGCTCGCTGCTCAGATCTCCTCAAACCGCGCCTGGAAGAAGCGCAAATGCTCAGGCTCGTACACCATGCGCAGCCCCTTGATCTGCTCTCGCTCCTCGTACAGGGCCATGCAGCTCTCCGCCACCACGTCCATGTGCAGGTTGGTGTAGACGCGGCGGGGGATGGTTAGTCTCACGAGCTCCAGTTTGGGGAAGCGATGGGCCTTGGTCACGGGATCGCGCCCGGCGCTCACGGTGCCGCGCTCCATAGCCCGCACGCCACTGTCAACGTAGAGGACGGCGGCCAGAGCCTGGGCGGGGAACTGCTCCTGGGGGATGTGGGGCAGGAAACGCTTGGCGTCCAGGAAGACGGCGTGGCCGCCGATGGGCACCACGATGGGCACGCCCGCCTCTAGCAGGCGGCGGCCCAGGTACTCCACCTGGCGCACGCGGCTGGCAATGTAGGCGTCGTCAATCATCTCATAGATGCCTCGCGCGATAGCCTCCATGTCCCGCCCGGCCAGGCCGCCGTAGGTGTGCAGCCCCTCGAAGATGACCACCATCGCCTTGGCCTGGGTGAAGAACTCCTCGTTGTTGGTGGCGATGAAGCCGCCGATATTCACCAGGTTGTCCTTTTTGGACGACATCGTGCAGCCCTCGGCGTAGCTCATCATCTCCTTCAGGATTTCCCGCACCGGCTTGCCGCCGTAGCCTGCCTCCCGCTGCTGGATGAAATAGGCGTTCTCCACGGCGCGTGTGGCGTCGAAGATGAGGGGGATGCCGTAGCGCTTCGCCCAGGCGGCCACCTCGCGGATATTGGCCATGGAGAACGGCTGGCCGCCCGCCATGTTCACGCAGGGAGCGATGGAGAGATAGGCAATGGCCTGTGCGCCTTTCTCGTCCACCAAGCGTTGCAGCTTCCTGAGGTCAACGTTGCCCTTGAAGGGGTGCTCGCTCTGGGGATCGTGGGCCTCGTCTATGATGCAGTCGTAGAAGATGCCGCCGGCCCGCTCGATGTGTTCGCGGGTAGTGGTGAAGTACATATTCATGGGCACGTACTGGCCGCGCTTGATGCGCAACTGGGAGGTGATGTGCTCGGCGGCGCGGCCCTGGTGGGTGGGCACCACGTAACGAAAGCCGTAGACCTCGTTGACCGCCCGCTCCAGGTTATAGAAATTGCGCGAGCCGGCGTAGGCTTCGTCGCCCAGCATCATGCCCGCCCACTGCCAGTCGCTCATGGCGGCGGTGCCAGAATCGGTCAAGAGGTCAATGTACACATCCTCACTCTTGAGGAGGAACGTGTTGTATGCGGCTTCCTTGATCCTCTCTTCGCGATACTCCCGCGTGGTCATCTTGATGGGTTCCACCATCTTGATCTTGTAGGGTTCGGCGACGGTGCGCGTTCTCATCGGTTGTTGCTCCTGAACGTGTGTCGGAATACCGGCGTTGGTGATCGGACACATCGCGCTCGGCGATAGGCAGCATCAGGTGAAAACCCGACACGTCGGGCTACGCTGACGAACGTCCAGCCTGCTTCCACCTGCCGATTTCCTGGCCGGGGCGGACGAGCCACTACTCCTGCGCCCCTGGCCAGTCGTTGCTCACTAGGATCACGGGCAGGAAAAAGCGGAAGCTGGTGACGGTCACCCCCGTCGAACGCTCCACGACGCGGCCCGCCGCATCCTGTATGGTGGCCGTGTTGGTGATCGTTCCCGTCCCTGCCACCTGCGCGGCGAAGCGCAGATAGCTCTGGTGCAAGGCAGGAAGCGTCCCGTTCCACAGGATACGCCCGGCTGTGGCGTCGTAGACCGCGCTGCCGTGGCCGGTCTCAAGCGTGCCGGGCAGATAAGCGAGAGCGAGCGGCAAGGTATCCGTCACCAGGAAGCTCGTGGCTACGCCGCCAGCGTTGGCGACGGTGATCGTGAAGGTGACGACCCCGCCCGAGCGTACCGTGCCAGGCGTCACCCGTTTGCTTGACGCCGATAGATCAGGGGCGCGATGCAGGGTAGTGGCGGAGACAAGGGAGGGCACAGCCCGGGGGCCAACGATCATGGCCGTGTTGGTGATAAAGCTGTTGTCGGGCAGGCCGGGCCCAACGGTGGCGGCGAAGCTGAGACTGGCCGACAGGCCTGGGCCCACATCGCCCTGCCAGCCGATGCGACGGCCCTCCTCATCATAGGCGGCCCCGCCGCTGGCGCTGCCCGGCACATAGCTCACCTGCGCGGGCAACACGTCTGTGACCATGATGCTGCCCGTGATGTTGCCCGTGTTGCGCACGGTGATCGTGTAGTGCAGGGTATCGCCAAAGGCGGCCACGGCCTTGTCCACCGCTTTGGTCGTTGCGGAAACATCTACCACATTGACCGGCGTGGCTGCGCTCACAGTATAGGTGAGCCCCCGATCGCTATTGATGAAGGCCGTGTTCGTCACCACCGACTGCACTGGCAGCCCCTCGTCCACCCGCACGCGGAAGCTGAGGGAGTGACCCACGGATGGGGGCAGAGGCGGCGTGATTAGGATCGCCAGTTGGTCGTGGACGAAGGGCTGATTGCAGGCCACGCTGAAGCCCTTGGTTCCTGTCGGGTCCTGAATGCCGATGGTCGCTTCATCCAGGCGTGTCCCCTGCATGCTCAGGTATTGATACGTGATTGTGCCATCGGCCCGCAGGATGGCCTGGAAGCTGTATGGCCCGCCGCTAGAATAGCGCGGCACGTTCACGAAGGACACGATGAGTGTGTCACTGCCATTGGACCAGTAGTACACGCCGCCGTCCGTGGCTGCTCCCGGGTACAAGTCGTCCCACCAGAGGGCCAAGGTCAGGGGGAGGACGCTGGGTGCAGGCAGACAGACATTGGAGAAGAGGGCACTGCCGGGTTGCAGGAAGCTGAGGGCACCATTGGAGTTGATGTAGAAGGCGGTGTACCTCGCGTCATAGAAGGGGAAGAGGAAGCCAATATTGAAAGGCCCGCTGATGGTGTCGTCTCCGGCGCTGACGCGCGTGCCGGTAGCAGTGATGTCCACCCAGTTGAACTGGGGGCCGCCGGGCTGGTCGCTGGTCTTGAAGCTGTAGTCCGCGCTTGGTTGCGCCGCGCCCAGCGAGCCGTACCACTCGATGCTATTGGTACCGGCATTGTACGAAGCGCCGAAGGTCACGCTGCCCTCGACGTAGGTCGTACCCGCCGGAATGGGATCGGTGAGGGTCACATGGGGCGCCGCAGCAATGCCCGTGTTAGTGAGGAAGATCGTATAGGTGATCTCCTGGCCGCCAATGACAGAGGTGGGCGCCGCCGCCTTGCGCGAGGTGCTGAGGTCGGGAGCGACGACGAGGGTGCTGGCTCTGGCGGGAACGGCAACGCCGTGTCCATCGTCCAGGTAGGCCACGTTCTCCACCACGCTTCCGCCGCCCACGCCAACGTTCAGGCGCGCCTGGAACGTGAACGTGAGAATTGCGCCGGGCGCGACGCTGCCGTGCCACTCAAGCTGGTTGTGGAGCGGGGAAAACGCCAGCCCGCCAGTGGCGCTATTCTCGATGTAGGTCACGCCGCTGGGAATGGGGTCTATGACATTCATGCCTGAGATGGTACGCGACGACGGGTTCTGCAGGCGCAGCGTATACGTCACCACATCGAGCCAAGTCGCCGCTTCCTTGTCCACGCTCTTGCTGAAGGCGGGCAGGCTGAGCCAGGTCAGGGCTCGGTTGAGCGTCTCGCGCCGTGCGGGGCGGGGGCCCGCGCCTTCCAGCCCAAAGGCGAGGTAGATGGCCCGGTAGCTGGGCGTCTCGATCTTGAGCCCGGCCGGGGCGCCCGTGAATACGCCCGTGTAGCTGATGACCACGGTGGCCGCGCTGTCGGTCGGCGTGATGACGTCGGGATACGACTGGTTGCCCGCGCTATCCGAGGTGTTGAGGGTCAGCGTGATGCCCGTAAAGACATCGCCGGCTATGCCGCTCAGGGTGCGCACACCGGGATCGTCCTGCACGTAGCTGGCATGGAGATACCGGTTGTAGGAGAGCCTGTCTCTGGCCTGGGAATCGTCCCAATAGCCGATGTCTTGGCCGGAGATGAGCAGCCGCCCGCCAGCATCCAAAAACGCGCCCAGACTGCTCCAGGCACCCATATACCCGGGCGATGCCAGCGGTTGGTGCCAGATCACGATGTCGTAGCGGCCCAGGACGGAGGCGGATGGAATGTCGCTGCTGACGCTGGTGACCCGCCACAGGTCATACGTGAGAAGCAGATCATCCAAATCGGCTTGATAGAACTCCACCCGGCTGGCCGGGACATAGTAGTCCGCATCCACCACTAAGATGGTGGGCGCTGGCACCAGGTCGAAGTCCTGCACCGTCGTGCTTCGGGCCGTGACGCCCACGCCTGTGGCCAAGCTCTGGCGATGGCCGACGGCAGGTCGTGCCCGCACGCTGTAGGTGCCCACGGGGACGCTGGCGGAGTAGACGCCGCTGGCGTCGGTGGCAAAGACAGCCGGCAGACCATTGAGCGAGATGGTCGCCGTGAGGGGTGTGGCAGTGCCTTCTTCGCGCACCTGGCCGCGCAGGATACCCGTGGGCCGGGCAAGGAGGGCGAAGTCAACGATGGTGGTGTAGCCCGCAGCGATGCTGACATCCTGCACCGTCTGCGTCTCGTGCCAGAACTCGCTGGCCGTCACGTCGTAGATACCCACCGCCACGGTGACCGTGTAGTAGCCGCTGCCATTGCTGGTGGTCTGCACAGCGCTGCCATTATCCTGCCTCATAAGCCTAATGGAGGCGCCACTGAGCGGCTGGCCAGAGAGGGCATCGGTCACGCGCCCCCACAGGGTGCCGCTGTTGACGAGGGCACTCACCGCCTGGTAGGCATCCAGGCGGCCCCAGCCGTAGTCGTTGTTGGGCGACTGGGCCTGGCTGGGCAGGGGAAAGGCCGTGCTCGTAAGAAGATACTCTGTCGCTGTGACGGTAAGGTTGGAGTTGGCCTGCCAGAGAAGAGCGGTGGTAGCCGCCCCGTGGGGCGTTGCCATGGAGGTGCCGCTGAGCAGTCCATACATGCCAGGCTCGACGGAGGGCGGGTACGATGAGCGCACGCCGACGCCTGGCGCCACCACTTCGGGCTTGATCTCGTTCCAGGGCGAAGGACCGCGGCCGGAGAAGGTGGCGACGACATCGTTGGCGTTGGTCGCGCCGACAGCAAAGGATTGAGGCAGGCTGCCCGGTGAGTCTACCGTGCCGGGATCGGGGCCGCTGTTGCCACCGGCGAAGACGGGCATGATGCCGGCCGCTCGCAGATTGAGCACGTCGTTCCAAAAAGTGGTATCGCTGCTATTCTCATCGCCCCAGGAATTGGATACGATGTCGGCAGCCTTCGCCGGATCGGGGTTCTGGCCCTGCAGGTTCGTCGGCGCCATGACCCACTGGAAGGCGGCGTGCAGCCCGGCATCGGTGGCGTTGCCCTCGTCATCGAAGCCTTTGACGGCGATCCACTTCGCTCCCGGCGCGACGCCGATGTTATTGGTGCCGTTCGGTTCAGCCCCGACCATGGTGCCCATGGTGTGCGTGCCGTGGCCGTGGCCATCGTTGGGTGCAGACGGATAGCTGTTGGTGGGGTCGAACCAGTTGTAGTTGTGGTCAACGCCGCTGGCGGAGTAGCCCCGGTACTTCTGCAAGAGGGCGGGGTGTTGGTAATAAACGCCGGTGTCTATGTTGGCTACCACGATGCCCTGCCCGGTGATGCCCAGGGCAGCCCACACCTGGTCGGCCCTGATCTTCGAGACGTTCCACTCGACGGCCGTCGGAGACGTGGAGACGCCAGGACTCGGCGACGCGGAGAAGTCGTCCATCCCCGCGT
>DAOUCN010000421.1:0-20597 GCA_034431995.1 Chloroflexota bacterium
GAATGATGGCGAGACTCTCCAGGTAGGAATACGCCTCCTCCGCGTCGGCAGGGGAGAGGTCTCCGTGGAAGGCGCGGGTGCGGATTGCGGTCACGGCTTCGTATGCCGTGGAGGAAGGGGCAATGGGGGTGACAGATGTGTCTAGCCAACTTCGCCATAGGGACAGTGCTATGGCACTGTCTTCTTCCGCCAGCACGAACTTGGCGACGAGGCTGGCATCAGGGCAGACGTGAAGCACTAGCGTACCCCCTCGATGCGTATTTTGCGCAACTCCTCAGCGGAGTCGGGGAGAGGACGACCGCCACGCCGGGCCAGAATCCTTTCTTGGAAAGCCGCTGCCTGCGCCAGCAGGGCATACTGATCTACCTCTCCTGGTTTCTCTGTGCGCTCAAACATCTCCAGTTTGTGGAGATCGGCGAGACTGACAATGGCGGCTTTTGCCTTGCCACGCGATCTCAGGATGATGCGCTCTCCCCCAAAAGCGACACGGTTGATCAGTGCAGACAGCCCTTTTTTCGCTTCAGCGATACCAACCATTTCCCCATGCATGACAACCTCCTGTCCATAATGGCTCGGATGGCCACTATCGCCCCGAAGGTGAGCTCTTTCAAGGGCTGTACCGCTGTCATGCCTTGCCGAACACCGTCCCTTCACCAGCCAGGGCGTCGCTGATGGGGCGGGCGCGGCGGCCATCGCCGATGATCACGCGGCGCACGCCGGCGGCCAGCGCCTCTTTCGCACCCAGCACCTTCTTCTTCATGCGCCCCTGGGCGAAGTCCATCACCTCGTCAAGCTCACTCTGATCAACCGAACGAATAAGGGTCGTAGGGTCATGCACGTTACGCAGGAGGCCCGGGACATTGGACAGGAGAACGAGCGTATCGGCCTTGAGTTCTTCTGCCAGCACCGCGGCGGCGCGGTCGCCGTCCACGTTGATAGCATCGCCCTCGAAGCTGATGGCAGGCGGAGTGATCACCGGGAAGTAACCATTGTCCAGGAGCAGGCGGATGAGGTGAGTGTTGGCCCGCTCCACACGGCCCGTGTAATCATCGCGTAGTATCTTCATCTTGCCGTTCTCGATGACCTTGATGGCGTCCTTGCGCTTGCCTTCCAGCAGGCGTCCGTCCAGGCCCGATAGGCCGACGGCATTAATACCCAGCTTCTGCAATCGCTCCACGATGGCCTTGTTCACCTTGCCCACGTAGGCCATGGAGAAGATCTCCAGGGTCTCGCGGTCGGTGTAGCGGCTCTCCATGCCGGAGACGGAGGTGACGAAACGGGGCGGCTTGCCCAGCCTCTCGGAGAGGAGATTCGTCTCGTGGGAGCCGCCGTGGACCAGGACGATGTGCTGGCCGGCCTTCACCAGGTCGGCCAGGTCGCGGCAAACGGCATCCAGGTCAACGCCTGCGCTGCCGCCGATCTTGACGACGATCATTGGCCTTGATGCCTCGCTTCCGAGTTCAGGAATGGCCTGCTCTGCCACCCATTCTCTGGTCTCCCGCCGGATGGCATCGAAGTCCTCGGGACGCTGGCGCGGCGTCACGGCTCCAAAGCCGCGTAAGAGGTTGGAGCGAGCAGTGGCTCGGTCAGGCGGGTTCGATTGGATAAGTGACTTCATTCTCGACGCATTCCGTCCATGAGATTGCGACACCCGAGTCGTCGCACTCCAGATCATGGCATCTCGATCAGCACCTTGAGCGATTCCCTCGCGTCCCTGGTCAGGTCCAGTCCGCGTTTCACGTCGTCCAGACCCAGCCGGTGCGTGATTAGTTCCTCCACCCGCACGCGGCCGCTAGCCAAAAGATCAAGGGCGAGCCGCGTCTCGCCGGGGGCGGTGGAATAGGTGCTGGTCAGGGTAAGCTCGCCAAAGAGGAAGTCGTGGGGCGAGATGGCCAGGCGCACGTCGGGCGGCGGGGGTGCGAAGAGCAGGATCGTGCCGCCGCGCGCCAGCAAGCGCAGGCCCAGCTCCATGGCAGGCACGGTAGCCGCACAGACGAAAACGACGTCGGCCCCCCGCCCCTCGGTCATCCCACGGACGGCGCCCACGGGTTCTTCACGGGTGGGGTTGACAACACGATCGGCGCCGAGGCGGCGGGCATGGTCGAGCCGCCAGTCGAGCAGGTCGAGGGCTGTGATGGGCATGCCACCCCAGAGGCGGGCAAGCTGGATGAATAGCAGCCCCGTCAGGCCACAGCCGATGATGGCCACGGAGTCGCCGTGGCGCAGGCGGGCGCGCTCGACGCCGCGAATGGCCGTGCCCACCGGCTCGATGAAGGTGGCCACATCGAAGGACATGTGGTCGGGCAGCTTGAGCACGTCGCGCTGAACGTTGAGGGCAGGGACGCGTACATACTCGGCGAAGCCGCCGGGGTCAAGGTGCGTCTCCTTGAATGTCTGGCAATTGCTGTAGAACCCGCGGCGGCAGTAATGGCAGACGAAGCACGGGACGTGGTGGTGGGCGAAGATCCGGTCGCCGGGCTTGAAGGTGGTAACGCCTGGCCCCACCGCAGCCACCACGCCAGCCGGCTCGTGGCCGAGAACGGCGGGGGCCTTTTTCTGCACATACCAGTCCATGACATCGCTGCCGCAGATGCCGCACGCTGCCACGCGCAGCAAAAGCTCGCCCAGCCCCAGAGCGGGGACGGCCACATCCTCCAAACGCACATCGTCTCTACCGTAGTAGCGGGCAACTTTCATAGCCACTCCACAACATGGTGCACGGTGTGAGGAGTATAGCATGGCCTCTGGGGAGCGTCAAGCCACTTGCGTGCGTCCTGTCTTTATGTTATACTTCTCCCGCATGTGAACCTTTCTGCCCCAGGGAGCAGAGACGACCGGTCCCCGATCCCCGGACGAGCTGCTGTAGCCTGGGGCAAACCCGAAGAGAGGAGGTACAGTATTTGCGCGACTACGAAATGATGGTCATTGTCCGGCCGGAGCTGGATGAGGAGGGGCTACAGGCTGCCCTGGCCCGTGTGGCGGACCTCATCACCACGAACGGCGGTGAGGTGACCAAGACCGAGCCGTGGGGCAGGCGGCGCCTCGCCTATCCCATCAAGCAGGTGCGTGAAGGGCAGTATGTGCTGATGCAGTTCAAGCTCGAGCCGGCGGCAACGGCGGCCGTGGAGCGAACGCTGCGTATCAACGAGGATGTTCTTCGCTTCCTCGTTGTCCGTCTGGATGAAGGGTAGAGCTTTTGTTCTTTGGGATCGGGATCAATGGCATGGTTGATAGGGAACGAAGGATGGAGGAGGAACGATGGCAAGCTCGCTGAACAAGGTGATGATCATTGGCAATGTTGGTCGGGATCCTGAGCTGCGCTACACGCCCGATGGGACGCCGACCGCGAAGTTCACGGTGGCTGTGGGTCGCGTGTGGAACACTCCCGACGGAGAGCGCAAGGAGGAGACGGAGTGGTTCAACATCGTGGCCTGGCGCAAGCTAGCCGAGACATGCAGCAACTACGTTTACAAGGGGCAGAAGGTCTATGTGGAGGGTCGCCTGCAGACGCGCAAGTGGACGGACCCCCAGGGCATTGAGCGGCGCTTTGTGGACCTGATAGCCAGCCAAGTGATCTTCCTAGGCAAGCCCAAGGGGGCGGCGGCCGAAGAGGAGGCCGCTCCAGTACCACCCGAATCAGAAGAAGGTGAGACGAACGAGATACCGTTCTAGAAGGAGAACATGAGGAACAGCATGAGAAGTTCGAGAGACTCACGGAGGCGTACAGGGACCAGATCGCCTCGTGACCCGGGCAAGCCGCGCTACACCCCTCACCGCAAGGTCTGCGGCTTCTGCGTGGACAAGATCACGCACATTGATTACAAAGACATTGGCCGCCTGCGGCGCTACATATCAGACCGAGGCAAGATCGAGCCGCGCCGTAAGATGGGTACCTGCTCGAAGCACCAGCGTCGTCTGGCGATTGCCCTTAAGCGGGCGCGCTTCCTGGCCCTGCTGCCCTACACGCCAGACCATGTGCGCAACCTGGCCGCAGCAAGCTAATAGCGCTCCCTTCTCACGAGCTGGCGCGATGCGGTAGACGGGAGATGGCATTGTCCTCCCGTCTACCCTTTTGCCCAGCACTCCCGTCCTGTACAGCATTCATCCGGGCTTCAGGAGGTATGGCATCCGTGCCCAAGAAGAAACCACACAAGGCGGCCGCGAAGGCCCCCAAGGCACCAATGACCAAGCGCGAGCTCTCCCGCTGGCAGAAGCAGAAGCGGGAAGAGCGTATGGCCCTGATCTTCGTCGTTAGCACAATCGCCCTCATTGTCGGCGTCCTTTTGTTCGGACTGTGGCAGGAGTATCTGAGCCCACCGGGCCAGATCGTGGCGCGTATCGGAGATACGGGTTTCACCCTGGGTACGATGGCAGACAAGATGAAGTATCACCTGCGCACCCTGGACAAGCAGATCCAATTCGCTCAGAATCAGCTCTACTCGATGCAGGCGCAGGCGCAAAGCGATGACAGCTTGACGTTTCTGGTTCAATATGCCCAGCAGCAACTCCAGCAACTGCAGCAACAGCGCTTGCAGATAGCCGTGGGAACGACTCTCATGGAAGAGATGATCGAGGACGAACTGATCAAGCAGGAGGCCCAGCGGCGCGGCATCACCGTCACCGCCGCCGACATAGACGCGGAGATCCAGCGCCAGTTCCAGCCTACTGCCCCCGAGCCCACCGCCTCGGTCACGGACACCGCAACGATAACCTCTACGTCCACAACGACGGACACGGTGGCGCCATCGCCCACCGTCACCAATACCCCGGGGCCTACAGCAACGCCTATCCCACCGGACGCCTGGAAAACGGAGTACGCGAACACCCTGACCACCTTCGGCATTTCGGACGTAGAGTTCCGCCGCTACACGATGGAGCCTCAGGTGTGGCGACAGAAGCTGCAGAAGGTTATGGCTGAGGCAGTACCCAAAACAGGTGAGCACGTGCATGTGCGCCACATCCTGGTGGAAACAGAGGAAGAGGCGCGGGCAATACTGGCTCAACTCACAGGCTCGCCGCCCGCGTCTTTTGAGGAACTGGCGCGGGAGAAGTCCACGGATACTGCGAGCAAAGAGGCAGGCGGCGACCTGGGGTGGTTTGCGCGCGGTGTCATGACAGCGGAGTTCGAGGCGGCCGCCTTCAGCCTGGAACCCGGTCAGCTCAGCGATGTGGTTACCACCGCGTATGGCTTCCACATCATCAAGGTCGAAGAAAGGGACCCGAATCGGCCCTACGATGAGGATCAGTTGCAGACGCTTCAGGCCGAAGCGTTCAGCAACTGGCTGAACGAGCGGCGTCAGTCATCCGACGTGCAGAGGTTCTTTGACTCGAAGAAGCAGAATTGGCTGAACAGACAAATCCCGCAGGAGCAGTACTAGTGGCTGAGGACCCACAAGGCAGTGTGTCATGCTGAACGGAGTGAAGTATCTCCCCGCTGGGATTCTTCGCTGCGCTCAGAGTGGCAGCCAGCACAGCCCCGATGGCAGCCCACTAGGACGACGTAGCACGGCAGAGGCGGATGGCCGGCCTGCCCCCGCAGGCGGTTTCCGTCGCTGGTCAGCGCGCAAGCCTCCCCTGGTGTGGGTGGGGCTGGCCGTGCCGCTCGCCTTGCTGGCAACGGACGCGCTGATGGCGCGATGGCTGCTCGCCATGCCCATGGGCCTGGCGGCGTGGGTGATTGGGCTGGTCGTCGCCCTGGGGGCGGCGACCGCCGTGGCGTTTGCGGCCAGGGTCTGGAGTTGTCTGACCCTGCACTATGTTCTCGATGACCGTGTTCTGACTATCGTCTGGGGGACAGCCCGCTGGGTGATTCCGCTGGCTGCGATCGAAGACGTAGCGCTGGGGCAGGGAGCAGCGGTGCTGGTGGACGGCACGCTGTTGCCGGGCTGCCGTGTGGGTCGCGGCTACATCAAGGATGCAGGCAAGGCGCTGTTCTTCAGCCTGCTGCCGCCACAGCAGACCCTAGCCCTCCGCACCGCCGACTGCACCTATCTGATCTCTCCCGATGGCGATGACTTCCTGCCCACTCTGGCTGCTCTGCGTCAGGTGGCTGGGCCCGCTGTTGCCAGCGAACCCGGGGCGGGCCCGCTAGCTCTCCTGCGGCATCCGCTGGGGGCGTTCCTGGCCGGGGCAGGCACATTTCTCAATGCCCTGCTCCACGGCTACCTGTGCTGGTGGTTGCCTGCCCTGCCAGATCGCCTGCCGACTCACTACTCCCCTTCTGGTCTCGCCGATGGCTGGGACACGCCACTGGCCCTTTTCTGGCTGCCTGCCATCGGCACCGCTGTTGCCCTGCTCAACATCGCCCTTGTGATGGTCGAGCCTGTGCGCCGCCAGCGGGCAGTTGGCTATGTTCTCCTGGCCACCTCATGCCTCGTCCAGATGTTCCTCTGGGTTGCCTTTGTCCGCCTTGTGCCGTGACGCCGTACGACAGACGGCGTTGCCCGCTCTCCCGCTATAGCTTGGCTAGGGCCCTCCCTATGCGTTCAAGGGCCTTTTCGATGTTGGGGATGGAGTTGGCGTAGGAAAGGCGGAGGAAGCCTTCCCCGTATGCTCCGAAGGCTGTGCCCGAGAGGACGGCTACCCCCGCCTCGTCCAGCAGGTAGTCTGCCAGGAAGCTGGAACTCCTGCCCGTGCCGGTGATATTCGGGAAGACGTAGAACGCTCCCTTGGGCAAGCGGCAGCGAATGCCCTTGATCTTGTTGAGACCGGAGACGATGAGATCCCGCCGTCGGCGGAACTCGGCGACCATGCGGATCACCGCGTCCTGGGGACCAGTGAGGGCTTCGATGCCAGCTCGCTGGGTGAAGCTGGCGGTGCAGGACACAGCGTTGGTCTGCAGACGGCTGACGTGGGCAGCCAGGTCCTCGGGCATGATGCCGTAGCCCAGGCGCCAGCCGGTCATGGCGTACGTCTTGGAATGGCCATCGAGGATGATGGTGCGCTCGGCCATGCCCGGAAACGAAGCGATGCTCACGTGTTCGCCTTCGTACAGGATGCAGCGGTAGATCTCATCGGACAAGACAGGGATGTCGTGGGTCACTGCCAGACGGGCGATGGCGGCGATGTCGTCGCGGGTGAGGACGCCGCCAGTAGGATTCTGGGGCGAATTGATGATGATCAGCCGCGTGCGGGGGGTGATGAGGGATGCCAGCTCGTGCACGTCCAGACGGAAGTCGTTTTCCTCGCGCAGGGGGATAGGCACGGCCTTGCCGCCCACGAAGTTGATCATGGACTCGTAGATGGGGAATCCCGGGTTGGGGTAGATGACCTCGTCGTCTTCCTGGATCAGGGCTGTGATAACGTAGAACATGATGGGTTTGCCGCCAGGGGTGACCACAACCTGCTCTGGTCTGAAGGTCATGCCCCGTACTCTGCCGGCGTCTGTGGCGATGGCGGCCCGCAGCTCGCTGAGGCCGGCGGAAGGGCCGTAGTGGGTGTAGCCGCTCCTGAGAGCCGTCACCGCAGCCTCGATGATATTAGGCGGGGTGTCGAAGTCTGGTTCACCGATCTCGAGGTGAACGATCTCCCTGCCCTGGGCTTCCAGGGCCTTTGCCTTGGCCAGGACGACGAACGCAGTCTCCGTGCCGAGCCGTGACATTCTGTGTGCCAGTCGCATGGTCAGCCTCCCTCCACAGTTCGTTGGCAGGCACTATAGCAGGCTCTCAGGCGGGTGTCAAGGCATCAGGCTTCTGGTGATTGGACACATCTTGCCCTGGCGACGGGAAGCGCCCGATGGCCGACACAGCGGAACAGGCTCTCGCAGCTACAGGAGCGCACAGGCCGCCTGCGTGGCCTAGATGGGTGGCTGTAGAGCCAGGTAGCGTTGTTGCAGGTACGGCTTGATGATTCTTCAGAGAATACCTTCTCAACGCGTCGCTTCTCGCCCCTTCTCCCGCTTAGGGAGAAGGTTGGGATGAGGATAGACTTGAGTCTGGAATCGCCCCTCACCCTCACCCTCTCCCCGATGGGGAGAGGGAACCGGACGTTTCGTGGTTCCAGGTAGCAGGACAAAGGACTACGGCAACGGTTATTGGCCGCTGACCGAAATGCGTCCAATCACCGAGTCAGGCTTGACATCCGTGCATAAAGGGCCGGACAGCTGCCAACGAAGCGTTTCATCCACCGCAGAGGCGCGGAGAACGCGGAGTTCATGTCTGTTTTTCCTCTGCGGCCTCTGCATCTCCGGGGTGAATCGGCCCGCCCCAGAGTTATGCACGGTCCTCATCGCCCAGCTTCCTTTGCCCCTATCAGAGCGAGCTTGGCCCGACGGTGCAGGCTCTTGATGGCCGCCTCGCGGCGGCGGGCATCGGAGACCGAGGGCAGTTCTTCCGAGTAGACCAGGGGCAGGGGGCGACGGCCGCGGGTATAGCGGGAGGCGCGGCCGCCTTGGTGCGCGGCCAGGCGGGCGGCCAGGTCGGTTGTCCAGCCGGTGTAGAGCGTGCCGTCGGAGCACTCAAGGATGTAGACGCAGATAGGCATCACGACGATTGGGGAGCCGCAGGCGGCTCGCGCACATAACCTGTGCGGAGCGCTACTGGCGTGCGCCAAACGCTTCGCCCCGCCACAGTTCCGTCGTGTAGAGGCCGTTGCTGGTGGCCACCAGTAGATCGTTTGCTGAAGCGGGATGAATGGCGATGGCCTGGACGAAGGGGGCGATGCGCCCGTCGAGGGACTGCCAAGTGACCCCGCCATCGCGGCTGGCGAATACGCCTTGGTCGGCACTGCCGGCAAGCACCGTGGGCACACTGGCACCACTTTGGCGAGAGATGATCGCCACTGTGACGATGTCTAGCTTCTCCAGCCCCATGTCCATCCAGGTCTGGCCGCCGTCGGTGCTGCGCAGCATGCCCGCCCTGCTGGTGCCAGCAAAGATGTAGCTACTGGTCGCGTCCATCGCTATGGCAAAGATGGGCGCGGTCTGGAGCTTGCGCCAGGTTCGTCCGCCATCGGTGCTGCGGTACAGCCCGTCACTGGCCCCGGCAAAGACGGTCTTCGCGTCGCGGGGATCAACGGCCAGAGCAAGCACAGAAGCCTGGGTGAACTGCCCCTCCACCGGATACCACTGTTCACCGCCAGAATCTGATAGGTACACCAGGCCGGCGCCGGCGCTGGCGTATAGGCCAGACACGCTGGAAGGCGCAATGGCTAGAGCCAGCGGCCTTTCTTTGGCGAAGCCGGCGTTGATTGCCCGCCACTTTGCTCCGAGGTCTGTAGTCTTGAACAGGCCCTCAGTTGTGAGAGCGTAGAGGGTAGTCGGGTTCTGCGGGTCGGCTACCAGGGAGAAGATGTCTTCGGTGCTCAGCCCGCTCTGGCGAGGAAGCCATGTACGCCCGCCGTCCGCTGTGTGGAACACGCCCTTGCCGTAGGCCGCGATCATGATGCTGTCGCGGGAGGCGGGGTCGCCCACGACGGCCGCCACGTTGAGGGCATTGAGGTTGTTGTTGACGGCCCGCCAGTTACGGCCACCGTCGTCACTGCGAAAGACGCCGTCGCCCCATGTACCCGCATAGAGCCGAGAGGGCAGGGCGGCCAGGGCCTGGACCGACCGTCCAGCCAGGCCAGCATTGGCAGTTTCCCAACGGTCGCCGCCGTTGCTGCTACGGAAGACGCGCCCGCCATCTGTTCCCACATAGAGGACGCGGGGATCCGCAGGATCAACCGCTATCGCCCGCACCCGCACATTGTCCATGCCTTGATTGGTCTGAGTCCAGGTTGCTCCGCCGTCGCGGGAACGGTACACCCCCTCGCCAGCAACGCCCGCGTAGAGGACCTTGTCGTCCTGAGGATCGCCCACGAGATCCCTGATGTCTGGCTTAGTCTGAGCCTGTCGCAGGGGCAATTCCTTCCAGGTGCCCCCGTCGTCGGTGCTCACAAAGACGCCGACGTTCGTGCCGACATAGAGGCGCCCCTGCTGCCCGCCCGATGGCGGCTTCAGATAGAAAGCGTTGATGTACCCGGCGGCGGGCTGGCCCTTGGTGGCCCGCCAGCTACGCGCTCCATCCTCACTGACATAGACCTTCCCCTGGCCAGTGCCAGCCCAGAGACGCGCTCGCCCGCCCTCCTCCGTTGCTGCCAGGGCATAGATCAGGCCCGACTCGATGCCCTTGGACGCCTGCACCCAGGTGTCGCCGCCGTCGCCGCTACGGAAGACGCCAGCGCCATTTGTGCCGGCGTAGACAACGGTGGGTGAGATGGGGTCAGCAAGGACGGTCCAGATGTGCTGATTGCCGAGGCCCTTGTTCTCACCATGCCATGACTGGCCGCCATCGGTGGAACGCATGACGCCGCTCCCCCATGTGCCGATGTAGAGGAGGCCTGAGCGGCGATCGCTGCTGATGCTGCGCACGATGGCACCACCCAGGTTGTCAAGGCGTGACCATCCCGGCGGGCGCGTGGGTGTGGGTGTCGGCGTGGGGGTGACAGGCTGTGGCGTCACATAGATGACGATGACAGGCGAGGCCGTAGGGGACGGCTCAGGCGTTGGCAGGGTTGCCGTGGGCGATGGCGTGGGCGACGAAGCCGGGGCGATGGCAAAGGGCTGCCACAGGGCAAAGAGCAGCACCATGATGGCGACAACGGTAGCTGCCGTCACGCCGATAGCCACCAGAGGGGGCCGTGCTCCGGCGCGCTCCTTCTCGGCTAACTTCGCCTGCACCTGGGCCAGAAGCTCTGCCAGGCCGGGATACTGAGGCTCCTGGGCGTGCAGACGCTCCAGACTCGCCTGAGCTGCTCCCCAGCGCCGTGCTGCCAGGTGGGCCTGTGCCTGAGACAAGAGGCCTGCCAGCTCGATCTGACGCCGCGCCTCTAGCAGCTTCGCCTGGGCATCGGGATAATCTGCCTCGGCTGCGACGACTTGGGTCAGGGCGTCCGCGGCTTTTTGCCATGAGCCTTGCTCGTAGTAGGCCACCCCCTCACGATGCAGAGCGTCCAGGCGCTCCTTCTCCACCTGGCTGGCGCGGATGCGCTTCTGAAGGGCCTGCGCTGCCTCGGGCGGCTGGCCTCGCCGCTCGACCTGGGCCAGGATGTCTAGGGCAGCGGCGCAATCGCCAGCGGAGAAGCATGCTTCGGCTCGCGCGATGAGTTCCAGGGAGGTCTCCGCGATACGCAGGGCAGGGTCCCCATAGAAGATGAAGGAGGCCCAGGTGGCATCCGTTGGCCTGGCGTCGCGCACGGCGGCGCGCGCTAGACGCAGGGCATCGCCCGTGGCCGTGCCATCCAGGAGGGCCCGGTAGAACGCCAGAGCGAAGTCGCGCGATCCCTCGTCGAAGATGGGCCATTGGGCACCCAGGAAGCCAGCGGCCCCGCCGGCAATGAAAGCCGACGCCAGACCTTCGGCCTGCGGGCCGGTGTAGCGTACCTCCCACCCCGCCTGCGAGGTGGAGTCCCCCTGGCGAGCCGACGAACAGGCGTTGAGGAAAACGATGGGTCTGCCTTTGAGAATGCCTTCGATCTGGCTGGCGGGCAGGCGGCGGCCACCGGCCAGGAGCAGCGCGCTACGGTCTGGGTGCTTCTCATCGAAGACCGCGTGGCCTGTGTAATGGATGGCTTCGTAGCGTCCCGAGACGAGGGCCTGCTGGACGCCAATGTAGGTCGCGCGTGGGCCACGGAGCAGGTCGTAGCCAACCCCGCGCGCTTCCAGCATGGCCATCAGTTCGTCAGCTTCGGCGTCTGCTTCGGGCAGGTCGCCCAGGGGATTTGTGATGATGAGGAACGTGGGCTCTGGGGTCAGAGCCGTGTCGGTTCCGGCTACCCAACGGGTGACCATCAGGCGGCGGGCCACCGCCTCGCGCAGGCCGAGGAACGTCTGGCCATCGTGGAGGAGTTCCCAGGGAATCTGCGAGTCGTTAGTGGAGATGATGAGGGGGACATCCAACGCACGCAGTGCATTCTGAACCAGGGGCGGCAGGAACAGGCCATACATCAGTTGGCCGAATTCCTCCAGACTGGCGACCTCGCACACCTGGCTCATGGCGGACACGTCGCCACGGTAGGGAGACTGGCTGCCGGCCTGGCGGTTGATCAGGTCGGTCACGGCGTCTATGATGCGCAGGATGTCCTGGCGATGCTCGCGCCCAACCCACACCGTACCTGCCAGGGCCAACGGCCCCTTGCGTGGCGTCTCCAAGGTGACGGTGTAGCGGTCTTCGGCCTGCAGAATGGAAAGGACGGCTGATTCCATACGTGATTACAGACGTTCAAGATCCACCGGGAGTTCCCAGGCCTTGCCGGCGCGGTCGACACGAATCAGGTAGTGTCCCGGCCCGATGGCCGGGAAGCGGGCCTCGCTCTCACCGGAGCGCACGGTCTTGATTTCTTGTGGGAGGCCGTGAGGATCACACAGGGCCACGCGCGCCCCTCCCACGGGCTCTCCCGTAGCGAGCAGACTGAGGGCAACCGCTAACCATGCAGCGCCATCACTCTTGGAAACGCTGAGCGCGATGCGGAGATTCTCTGCTTCGTCGGTTACGGTCAGGGAAACAAGGTCGTGCTGCTGCCTGGTGCGTGTGCCGCGGCGCGCCGCTGTCACCGTGGCATAGCTCAAGGCCAGGCCAGGGGGAGGCGTCAGCAGGCCCTTACCTATGAGGGCCAGCGCTGCGGGAATCTCATAGCTCAGGCGGCGCACTCCTGCCCGCACCTGCTGCCAGATCGGGGTCGGCGTTGCCAGGAAGGAGAGGTCGAAGGTGGGGTAGCTTGGCACCGGCGCGAGAGCTGCCTGGGCAACACTGCCCATCGTCTGTTGCAGCGCGGCGTACTCGGCCGCGCAGGCACGGCAGGCGGCGAGATGGGCCGTGACTGCGGCCATGCCCTCGCCCACGCCTCGGCCAGTCAGGTATGCGTCCATGCGCGCTCGGGACTCGGCGCAGGTGATCTCGTCCTGGTCAGGGGACAGGATGGCCTGGGAGAAGCGCGCCAGGTGGGCGGCGCAGGCCGGGCAGGCGGCGATGTGGGCCTGGGCCTCGGCCAGTTGGGGATCAGTGACCCCATCTGGGGCGAAGGCCTGGCGCGTCAGAATGTCACGGGCAGTATCGCAATCCATGGCGAGAATGCTCCTTGGCTGAAACGACAAAGAAGACATAAAGGTGGACTCTGCGATTGTGGCATCGAACGGCAGGCGCAGCCGCCACCCGTGTCGCGAGTCGAGGGCGTCGGCTACATGCGCTGGTTAGGCCGCCGTTCGCCCCAAAGTTGGTCATGGATTACGAGTTGGTATGAGTTGCGGATAGGGCCAGTACGGGCTCTCCGCTTCCACGATTCTCTCAATCTCCTGGCCATTCGCGGTCACCAAATGGAATGTAAGTGGGACCTGCTGCGCTGGCCTGGCGAATTGGACGAATTGGACACCCCTCTCCGCAGGCTCGACCACGATATAGTAATCAGTCCCCACGCGCCTGATGCTTTTCACTTGGTGGAGCAGCACCCACATCTCGGCCTTCTGAAGTTTCAGTATGGCGTCCTGATGGGCAGGCTCGACGCATTTCGTTCTGGCATCTCGCACCAGTGTCCAAAGTCCTGAAAGGTTGACGAGGTCGTATTCGCTGCTGGCGCTGCCATATGCCACGAAGAAGTTGTGTATCCAGGAATACTTGATGGTCTTCTCCTCTCCGCCAGCATACCGTCCAGAGCTCCACCATCTTGCCTTTTGCTCTTCTTCAGCGGGGCGCGTCCAAGATGTGGATTCGCCACAAATCTCAAATGGTACTTGTTCTCCTGCCGGTGTTGGGGTGGGCACTAGCGCCCCACAGGCGCTTAGGAGAACAACGATCAACAGCATCGTTGAGAGCATACTTGTGCGCTTCATTTTGCCTCCTTCTCGACAGACCGTCATCGCCTTGTAGGAACCAGCGTCGGACAGCATGCCCGACCAGTTCCGTCCGAGTAGACGAAAACACCACCCCTATTCTGTCACGTACTCCTTTAGCAGCCGCAGGAAGTTGGCGTCGGCGCGCAGGCGGGCCAGGTCGCGCGAGCGAATGGTGTGCACGTTGCTGCGACTCGTTCCCAGGAGGACGGCCAGAGCACTGTCGTCCCAATCGCTGAGGAAGCCACGGATGAGGACGAGCTTGGACTGGCGGCTGAGGTCAGGGTGGCGGGCGATGCCTGTGGTTAGGAGGTGCACAAGCTCCTGGCGGGCAAAACACTCCTGGGGCACGGCGGTGGGCATCTCATCGGGAAACTGCGGAAGCAAATCACCAGTCACGGCCACGTCGAGGCTCTCCTGCATCGTCAGCGGGATGCGCCGCCGGCGAGGGACGCGGGCTTCGCTTCCCTGACGGGCAGCCTCTTTGCCCAAGGCTATGCCCAGGCGGCGGCAGGCGTCATAGACTTTGTTGATCACGATGCGGGCTGACCAGGCCAGAAAGCGCTCTGGATCATCGAGAGACGCCAGGCTCTGCCAGATTGTGACCAGGGCTTCCTGGGTGCAGTCCTCGGCCAGGTCGTGCAACTGGGGCCGATCGCGCACCAGGTTGTAGGCGACCTGGTACAGGTAGCGACCGAGGGATTGGAAGGCATCAGCCTGGCCTGGTCCGCCAGAGCGGCATGCTTGATAGAGCTTGCGGGGATCTTGCGGCACTGACACAGCGTCTCTCCTGTCCGCAGAAGTATAGCACAAAGGGCCTCTGGTATACAACCAGGTTGCAATCGCCCCCACGATTGGCTATAATACCGCCGTAGACTCTCCACGAGGGGGCCCGCCATGCCGTTGCCGGATGTCTTCGAGTTCCAGGTGCGCACTCGCGTCGTCTTCGGTCGGGGACTGGTCAAGGATGTCGGCTTCGAGGCCGCCAAGCTCAAGGGCAGGAGGGCTTTCCTGGTCACTGACAAGGTGTTGCGCAGTCTGGGTCTAGTGGACAGGGTGCTCACCGGCTTCAAGGACTCAGACGTGGAGGTGGTGGGCGTCTACGATGAGGTGCCCCCCAACTCAGAGATCAAGGTGGTGGAGCGGGGTGCGGCCCTGGCGCGGGAGGCGGGCTGCGATCTGCTGGTGGCCCTGGGCGGCGGCAGCGTGCTGGACACGGCCAAGGGCATGAACCTCCTGCTGGTGGAGGGCGGGTCGCTGTTGGAGTGGCAGGGATCGGGGCTGTTGAGCCGGCCTCTCTTGCCGCTCATTGCCATCCCGACCACGGCAGGGACAGGCAGCGAGGTCACGATTGCGGCCGTGATCCGAGACGAGGAGCAAGGGCTGAAGCTGGAGTTCAACAGCCCCTTCATGATGCCCGACGTGGCGCTGCTCGATCCAGAGCTGACGGTGAGCCTGCCGCCAGCAATGACGGCGGCCACCGGCATTGACGCCCTGACCCACGCCATCGAGGGCTACGTCTCGGTCTACGCCGAGCCCATCAGCGACGCCTTCTGTCTGCACGCCATTCGTCTGATCATGCGCTACCTGCCGCGAGCGGTGAGCGATGGCGCCGATATTGAGGCCAGAGGATACATGCTCTTGGCGGCTAGCATTGCTGGCATGGGGTTCACAAACGCGCTCTGTGGCATTGTTCACGCTATTGCCCATGCCTGCGGTGGGCGCTATGGCGTTCCCCATGGCGCAGCAAATGGCATTCTCCTCACCGCCGGCATGGAGTTCAATCTGCCGGTGGCGGCGGAGCGTTATCGAGACGTGGCGGAGGCCATGGGTCTAGATGTACCAGACAAAGAGCCAGAAGTGGCAACGACGATGGCTATTCTGGCGGTGGCGGGCTTGCGCCAGAACATCGGTCTGCCCTGCTGCCTGCGAGAGGTGGGGGTTCCTCGTGAGGGTCTGCAGCAACTGGCCGAGGATGCCCTGGGCGACGCCATGATGATCTCGAACCCCCGCTCCGCCAGCCAGGACGAGATCCTGGAACTGCTGGAGAAAGCATATTGACGAAGAAGACGCAAAGCGCGATGCGTGAAACGTGATGCGCAATGCGTGAACGCGGGACGGCGTGTCCATACCCGATGCCCGAACCCTGAACCCTAGACCCTGACCCCTGAACCCTGTACCCTCTAAAGGTGAGTGTGCATGACTGACAAGCCCGTGCGCGTGCGCTATGCTCCCAGTCCAACGGGGGAGCCGCACGTTGGCAATATCCATACGGCGTTCTTCAACTGGCTGTTTGCCCGCCATCGCAAGGGCGCCTTCATCGTGCGCATCGAGGACACAGACCAGGCGCGCCTGGTGCCGACTGCCCCGGAAGCTATCCTGGAGGCTCTGCGCTGGCTGGGCATGGACTGGGACGAAGGGCCGGAGGCGGGCGGCAAGTACGGGCCATACTTCCAGTCACAGCGGCTGGACATCTATCATTTCTATGCCCGCAAGCTGGTGGAGCAAGGCGCGGCCTATCCTTGTTATTGCAGCGAGCAGCGCTTGGAGCAGATGCGGGCCGAGCAGCGGGCGCGCAAGGTGCCGCCCGGTTACGACCGCCGCTGTCGCAACCTGACACCGGCCGAGCGGGCCGCCAGGGAAGCCCAGGGCGTTGTGCCGGTCATCCGCCTGAAGGTGCCCACCACGGGCACAACGTCGTACCACGACATGATCTATGGCGCCATCAGCGTGGAGAACGCGACTCTAGACGACTTGATCCTCCTGAAGTCTGACGGTTTCCCCACCTATCACCTGGCAAATGTGGTTGACGATCATCTGATGGAGATCAGCCACATCATGCGGGCCAACGAGTGGCTGCCCAGTGTGCCACGTCACATCCTGCTGTACCAGGCATTTGGCTGGAGGCCGCCGGTCTATGCTCACCTGCCGATGCTGCTGGGGCAGGACCGGACGAAGCTCTCGAAGCGCCATGGGGCCACGTCAGTCCTGGCTTACCGCGATCAAGGCTACCTGGTGGAAGCGGTGCGCAACTTTATGGTGCTCCTGGGCTGGGCCTATGACGATCACACCGAACTGTTCACCCTGGATCAGATGATCGAGTACTTTGATCTGGACAAGGTCAGCCCATCGCCCTCCATCTTCAACGTGGAGAAGCTAGATTGGATGAATGGCTACTATATCCGCCATCTGCCCATCGAAGAACTGACACAGCGGGCCTTGCCCTTCATCACGAAGGAACTGCGGGCAGCAGGGGCGAGCGAGGAAGCCTGGCCCGCATCTCGCATCGCAGATCTCGCCTCCCGCTTCATGCCCATCATCCAGGAGCGCATCAAGAAGCTGACGGACATCTGGCCATTGGTGGACTTCTTCTTCTCGGCTGACATCAACTATGACCCTGCCCTGCTGGTGGGCAAGGCAATGACGGCGGCGGTGACCAAGAAGGCGCTGGCCGCCGTCCACACCAGGTTGGGCAAGCTGACGGATTGGAACGCGGCCGCCATCGAGGAGGTTCTGCGCCCGTTGGCGGACGAGCTGGGCCTGAAGGCGGGCCAGTTGTTCGGCAGCACTCGCGTTGCCATCACGGGCAAGACGATTACCCCGCCCCTCTTCGAGACGATGGCCATTGTGGGCCGTGAGACCTCGCTGGCGCGCCTGGAGCGGGCGGCAGCGCTCCTGGCGACATCATGACACGCTTGCGCTGGTTGATACGCCTCCTGGGTGTGGCCCTCTTCGCGGTCATCCTGATCATAGTGGATGTGCCACGCATCCTCACCTATCTGGCGCAAGCCGATCTGTGGCCAATCATGTGGTCCAATCTCCTTGTGTTTCCGTACATTGCGGTCAAGGCCTGGCGCTGGCAGGTGCTCCTGCGCAGCGTGGGTATTCGCGTGGGTCTGGTGGAAGCGGCGCGGCTCTATGCCGTCGGCCTGGCGGCGGGTTTCATTACCCCTGGCCAGACGGGCGAAGCGGTGCGGGCTGTCTATCTGGGAGGGGCCGGGCACAGCCTGGGGAGGGCGCTGGTCACGGTGGTGCTGGACCGGCTGTTTGATCTGCTGGTGGTGGGCGGGCTGGCGCTGTGGGGCATCTTTGTCTACGGGCAGGTGCCCCAGGGGCAGACGGCCATCATCGTCCTTTCGCTGGTCGGTATTGTGTTGCTCTTTGTCTTCTTCGCCTGGCGCGGCTGGCAGCAGCCCCTGGGCCGCCTGATCGTGCGGGTTGTGCCTGCCCGCTTTGTTAGGGGGCGCGACCCTGCGCAGGCGCTTGGCGGTCTGGTGCTACCGCCAGCCACTCTTGGCGCGGCACTGGCCATCACCCTGCTCTCATTCGTTATCACTTACTATCGGCTCTATCTCCTCTTCGTTGCCCTTGACCTGCACGTGCCTCTCGTCTACTTCCTGGCCTCGACGTCTATCGCCGGTATCGCGGCCATTCTGCCGGTGACGATCGGCGGCGTGGGTACGCGCGATGCGGCCTTCATCGTGTTGTTCAGCATCACGGGCGAAAGCCAGGAGATGGCTGTGGCCCTCTCAACACTGATCTTGCTGCAGCAGGTCGTACACTGGACGGTAGGCTTCGCCGCCTGGGTGTGGAAGCCGACCACGACATAGCGCGACGAGGGCCAAGAGCAGGGAGATGCTGACCGCATACGGCAGGGCAGAGGGGAGGCGTGAGGAGTCACCCGTTAGGTGCCCGCGGGAAGCAACGGTGCCTTCACGGCCTGAGGCGCAGCAACAACGCAGCGGGATCGAGGATCTGTATTCTATTGTACATCCCAAGTTGCAGGAGATGGCGGTCGCCCGAGACAATGAAGTCGGCGTCGGCAGTGAGGGCGCACGCAAGTACAATGTCGTCGTCGGGATCCGCGGAGATCGCCTCTGGGATAGTCGGGGGTCGAACCAGGGAAACGAGTGCCGCGTAGCCGAGGATCAGTTCACGGGGCGTTAGCCTGGCGCGCTGAAGGCGCTCCATGAAGGCCTGGCGATGCAGCACCTCTTCGAGCTCCAGCAGTAGGTCGGCGCAGCTGTAGAGATCTATGCGTCCGGTGCGCGCTGCCTCCAGGATCTGGCGTGGGGCTCCGCGCCACAGGATGCCGGAGACAACCACATTGGTGTCAGCGACGACGCGCATTGGGTGCTCGACGCTGTGCGCGTACGGCCTGGATTTCGGCCTCCACTTCGGCTGCGGTAAGGACAGGCATGTCCAGGGCTGCCAGGCGGTCGGCCGCCTTGAAGAACTCGTCGACGCGCCGGCGACGAAGTTCAGCGCGCAGCAGGCGTTCAATTGCTTCGGACGTCAGTAGTCCGTTGGCCTCGGCCTCACGTGCCACACTATCTGGCAAATCGAGTTTGAGTTCCAGCGCAAGCATGGCGATTCCCTTCCATCTAGAAAGCTGCTTCTGGCCGGGACACCGAGTTGTTCGGCTGCCGTTGCCGGTTCACACGGGCCAACCTGCGTCCCGTCGCCTTGCGATGCACAGAATAACATGAATTGTGTGATTCCGTCAAGCGTTTCTGGCTGGAGCTTGCATCGCTGTGGCGAATCGTTGGGTACTAGTCTGGCGGAGTCAGCTTGCCACTGTCCATGCGCGTTCCGTCTCATTCTGATGTTTGTGTGTGTCGGTCATGGAAGTATGCGATGGTTGGGCAACGCAAATCGGTCGTGCTGATCGTGATAGACGCGTTGCGCTATGATTGTGTTCCGTCCGCACCAGACAGCCCCCACTTGCGGGCCGCAGGCGTCAGCGCGCCGTCGCTCCCCGCCCTGGCTGAGTTGACGCGCGGCGCCCATCAGTTCACCCAGGCGATCGCCTGCGCCCCCTACACGCCGGCAGCCATGGCGAGCCTGTTTACAGGGCTGCTTCCCCCGCAACACGGGGTCAGGGCACATGCCGCCACCTCCCTCGCCCCCGGTGCCGAGACGCTGGCAGCCATTCTGAAGGCAATGGGCTACCGCACCTGCGCCATGACGGACTACCCGGAGGTGCTGTCTCGCGTTGGGTTGCTGGCCGATTTCGAGACCACGGTCAAAGACGAAGACGAGGCCATAGCCTGGTGGGAAGGCAACCGGACCGCCCCACGTTTTCTCTTCCTTCACCTGTGGGATGTGCACAAGCCCTATGGCATGCCCGTCAAGCAATCGCTGCGCGGAACGTACGCGGCGGTGGTCGAGCAATGGCGCCGGGTGACACGGGAGCACAACGTGGCGCTGCCAGCGGACCTGGATGACCAGCCCCACCCGGAGCCTGAGCGGCATCGGGTGAACGTGATGCAGTGCCTCTTTGAGCAGAAGCTGGGCTGGGAGGCGGGACTGGGCGCCTATCTCGACGGGCTGCGGGCTTTCGACGGCGGTCGCCTGCGGGACGTCGTACAGATATGTCGGGCCGTGGGCATTCTCGACCAGGCTCTCGTGGTCGTTACGGCGGATCACGGGGAGGGCCGCAACAGCGAAGGTCCCGGCCGCCTGAGTCACTCAACGAACCTGTTGGATGACGTGATCCGCATTCCCCTGTTTGTGCATGTGCCGGGAAGCGGTGGGGGAACGAGGAGCGAGGTCCAGGTATCCCAGGCGGATATTCTGCCCACCATTCTGGCCCTCGTGGGCGCAGATGGGCAGCGGGGGGGATTCCAGGTGCCTTTCAGGGGACGCTCGCTGCTGCCTCTCATGCGTGGGGAGACGCTGCCAGAGCTTGCCGCCTACGCTGAGGTGTCGTTGTCGCGGCCAGAGAAGGAGGCGACACCTGTGCGGCCAGGGGACCCGCCGAGCATCGTACACTGCCGTGCGCTACGCTCCCCCC
>DAOUCN010000422.1:0-3851 GCA_034431995.1 Chloroflexota bacterium
TCCCTAGGCGGCGGCGTCTTTCGCAGTAGCAACGGCGGCCAGACCTGGACAGCCATCAACAACGGGCTGACTGATCTCAACGTCTGGGCCATCGCTCTCTCCCCTCAGTTCCCCGCCGATCCCACGGTTTTCGCTGCCACCAACAGCAAGGGCATGTTCCGCAGCTCGAACAGCGGCGACACCTGGACGCAGACCAACAGCGGCCTGAGCATTACCAGCATCCTGGCCCTGGCCGTCTCTCCCGACTTCGCCAACGACCGCACCGTCTTTGCCGGCGCCCAGGGCGGCATGTTCAAGAGCAGCGACGGGGGCAGCACCTGGATCTACGCGAACAGCGGCATCACCCGTGACGACCTGCGGCAGATCGTGATCTCGCCCAACTACGCCAGCGACGGCACAGCCTTCGTGGGCAGCGAGTGGGGCGGCATCTTCAAGACCACCGATCGCGGCGCGACGTGGTTCGACCCCAGCGGCGGCACAGGGCCGACGGACATCAGCGGGCTGGCTATCTCGCCGGCCTATGCCAGCGATCAGACGCTCTACGCAGCCAACCAGAGCTACGGCTATTCCAAGAGCACCAACGGCGGCGCGACCTGGGCGGCGCACCGTCCCTTCAACGCCCCCATCCCCTACACCAGCAACGGTGACGGCCTCTCGATTGCCCTGTCGCCCAACTACGCGACGGACCGCACGCTGTGGGCTGGCACGCTGGGCACGGGCATGTTCCGCTCGCAGGATGCCGGGGCGTCCTGGGAGCTGGTGCGCAGGGGCTACTACGCAGCGCGGCACGGCAAGGTCGTGGCCTCGCCGTCCTTCGCCGATGACCACACCGCCTTTGCCCTGGCCCT
Source organism: Chloroflexota bacterium (assembly GCA_034431995.1). Classification (GTDB taxonomy): domain Bacteria; phylum Chloroflexota; class DTOL01; order DTOL01; family DAOUCN01; genus DAOUCN01. Next base: position 849 of record DAOUCN010000422.1, read on the forward strand.
CGGCGGCGGCCTCTACGGCACCACTGACGGCGGCCAGACCTGGCGCACCATTAACGGCTCGGTGGCACAGCATCTGGATTTCGGTATGGTGGCTGCGGTGGCTGTTCCGGCCACCTATCCTGCCGATCCCACCATCTTCGTCGCGCAGATAAGATACGGCGGGGCCGTCATGCGTAGCCGGGACAACGGCGTTACCTGGCAGAAAGCGGACACGGGCATCACGGCGGGCGACATCATAGATATCGCCCTGTCGCCCAACTACACCTCCGACGGCACGCTCTTTGCCGCCAGCTATACCGGCGGTGTCTTCGCCTCGACCAGTCAGGCCAACAACTGGGCGGCCAGCAACGTGGGGCTGACCAGCCTGAACATGGCCGGCCTGGCCGTCTCGCCGGCCTTTGCCTCGGACAACACCGTCTTTGCTGCCACCAGGGACAAGGGCGTGTTCAAGTCCACCAATCGGGGCGGGTCGTGGACAGCGGCCAATGGCGGCCTGGGCAGTCTGGCCCTCTCTGGCATAGACATCTCGCCCAACTATGCCAGCGATCAGACCCTCTATGTGTACGGCAACAGCGGCGTCTTTCGTTCCACCAACGGCGGCACATCGTGGAGCACGGTGCGGTCAGGCTATGGCTATCGGGCGGTGGCCGTTTCCCCACGCTTTGCCGAGGACAACACGGTGTACGTGGCGACGAACGCCGCCGTGTTCCGCTCCACCAACCGGGGCGACAGTTGGACGGACATCACGGCGGGCTTGGGGCACACCAACGTCATTGATCTGGCCGTCGGGCGAGAGAGCGATGGCCACACGGTACTGGCGGCCACTGTTGGCGGCAGCGTCTGGCAATACACCTACGGCAGCGCGCCGCCACCGCCAACCTCGACCCCGCCCGCCAGCGCCAGCCCTACGGCCACTCCGACCACGGGCGCGGGTGGCACCCCCACCATCACGCGCACCCCAACGCAGACGCACACGAGGACGCCGACGCGCACGCCCGGAACCTTTGGCCCGTATGAGGTACGCCTGAACGCCGGCGGCGGCGAGTATGTGGACAGCCTGGGCCGGGTGTGGGAAACGGACCGCCCCTATGTCGCGGGCGAGTATGGCTACGTGGGCGGCCTCACCAATCACGTCTTTGGCAGCATCCCCAATAGCCTGGACGACGGGTTGTACCAGAGCGAGCGCTACAACGATTTCAGCTACCGGTTTGACGTGCCCAACGGCACCTATCAGGTGGAGCTGCGCTTTGCCGAAATATGGTACGACAAGGCCCTCGACCGCTTCTTTGATGTGCAGATTCAGGGGGCGACTGTCCTTTCGCTGTTCGATGTGTATGCCGCAGCCGGTGGCAAGTTCATGGCCTGCGATCGCACGTTCACGGCCACGGTCACGAACGGGCAACTCGTGGTGGCCTTCATCCCCCGCCATAATTCGCCAAAGCTGAGCGCGATCCGCGTCAGCGCACTGTCCGGCTCGCCCACGCCTACTTTCACGGCCACGCAGACGCCGACGGCTACGCCCACGGACTTCTATGATCTGGCGGTGAATACGGGCGGCCCCGACTATTGGGATCACCTTGGTCGCCTGTGGCATTCGGATCAGCCCTATGTGAGCGGGAGCTGGGGATGGGTAGGAACGAGCACGGGGGGCGGCGGGCTGTACGAGGTGCTGAGCACCAGCGATCCGGTGCTCTACATGACCGAGCGCTGGGGCGAGTTCAGCTATCAGTTCGACGTACCCAACGGCACGTATGAGGTGCAACTGCGCTTCGCCGAGACGTGGTACAACAACGTCAACGAGCGCATCTTCGACGTGAAGATCGAGGGCGCAACCGCTCTCTCGCTGCTGGACATCATCGCCGCGGCTGGCGGCAAGTTCATCGCCTACGATCGCACATTCACGACATCGGTTACCGATGGTCGCCTGGTGATCGAATTCGTGCGGCGGGTGAAGGAGGCGAAGGTCAACGCCATCAGGATCAGACGCCTGGCGACGCCCGCTGCCAGCGCAACCCGCACACGGACACCCACGCGCACGGGGACGCTTGCCAGCCCAACGGCCACGGGCACCACCATCCCCGTGGGCGGGGCATATCGGCTCAACGCCGGCGGGCCGCAGTACACGGACACGCTTGGCCGCGTCTGGCAAGCTGACCGCGCCTACGTAACGGGAGGCTTCGGCTATGTGGGAGGCAGCACCTACGCCGTGACGACGGCCATAGCCAACACCGATGACGACCTGCTGTACCAGAGCGAGCGCTGGGGCCTGACCGCCTACAGGTTTGACATCCCAAACGGCGAGTACCGGGTGGAGCTTCTCTTCGATGAGCTCTGGTACACCGATCCTGGAGATCGCATTTTCAACGTGAGACTCCAGGGCAACACAGTGCTTTCCAACTTCAGCCCCAGCGCTGCCGCCGGCGGCCGCTTCATCGCCGTGCGTCGTGTGTTCACCGCCACCGTCAGCAACGGGGTACTTGCAGTGGAGTTCGTGGCCGTCAAGCACGAGCCAAAGATCAATGCTATCTCTGTGGAACCCGTTGATGCTCCCGTGGTATCGCCAACAGCTACCCCTAGCCCCTCACGGACGCCAACGCGAACGGCCACCCAGTCGCCTCTTCCCACGGTCTCTGGAACGGTTGCGGCCTCGGCCACGGCCACGCCCACGCCAACACGGTCAGCCACGGCAACTGCCACGACCACGCAGCCTCCTGCCGGGCCAGCATACCGCGTCAATGCCGGCGGGCCGCAGTACACGGACACGCTTGGCCGCGTCTGGCAGGCCGATCGCGCCTACACGTCCGGTGGCTTTGGCTACGTGGGAGGCAGCACCTACGCCGTGAGCACGGCGATTGCCAACACCGATGACGACGTGCTCTACCAGAGCGAGCGCTGGGGCCTGACTGCGTACAAGTTCGACGTGCCCAACGGCGAGTACCGAGTGGAGCTGCTCTTCGCCGAACTATGGTATACCGAGTCGTGGGACCGCGTCTTCAACGTGAA
>DAOUCN010000423.1:0-1740 GCA_034431995.1 Chloroflexota bacterium
CGCCGTGACCATCCCCGGCACCCATGCCTTCGCCTCGCGGCAGGCGTGCAGATCGCCTGAGGTGAAGATCCAGGGGATGCCCAGTTGCCCGGCCAGGAGGGCAGCCTGCTCCATCTCGCCGAACTCGCGCCCATTGAGGCGGTATTTATAGCCCCGGCTTTGGGTATGGGCCAGACAGGCATTGGGCGTGCCCGCCATGGCGTGCATGCCGATCTGCGCCAACGCCCCGAACCTGGGCGAGATGCCCAGCACCCAGCCGGGCCGATTGCGCCCACGGACGATCCTCACGCCAGGGATGAGCTCCTCGATGAGGATCGTGCGGCCTGCGCCATGCGCGTCGTTGACGAGGATCTCCTCGACGCCGGCGGCGAAAAGCCCCTCCACCGCTGCGTTTACCTCGCCGGTGAGCAGGCGCTGCATCTCCAGTCGCTCCTGCACCCCTCTCGCCTGAGCTGCGTACTCGGCGTGACGCGGATCCCAGTCGTCCACGCCAGCCACCCCTTCCAGATCGGTAAAGATGTAGACCGCTTTCACTTTGCCCATGGGACCTCCTGTGGCGATGTGTGTCTGGCAGTCGAGCCGCCTAGTTGGCCAGTGGCAGCGCCACCGGCTGGCCGTCGAGGGACGCGCTCCTGTAGCACGCTTCCACCAACTCCACGGACTTGTATCCATCCTCGGCGGTGACCGCAGGGGGAGTGCCGTTCAAGATGGCGTCCACGAAGGAGCGATCCTCCTCACGATATCCCCACTTGGCGGGGATATCCAACTGGAAATAGTTGTACTGCACGATCTCCTTGCCCAGCCCTGGCGAGTAGGTCACCCTCTCCATCTCCTCAGTGACGATGGAGGCGTGCTCGCCGTACAGCTCGATGCGCTCGAAGGGAAAAGCCCAGGTCGCGTGTGCGCAGGAGGAAAAGACGGCATCGCGGCCATTGGCAAAGGTCAAGATCATGGAGAAATCGTCCAGCTCCCGGTAGACGCTCTGCCGCCCTTTGCAGCGGACCTCCGCCACATCTCCCATCAGCCAACGGATCATATCGAGGAGGTGGATGGTGGATTCATAGAGAAAGCCACCGGTGACACTGCGGTCGGACACCCAGGGCGGGTTCAACAGCTCGCCACGATTCATCTTGACATTGGCGGAGTAGGGCAGGAAGTCGTCGGCGATGCGCTGCCTGGCGAAGCGATAAGCCGGCGCAAAGCGGCGGTTGTGTCCCACCTGGTAGAGGCCCTTACTGGAGCGGCAGGCATCCAAGATTTGGCCCGCTTCCTGGAGGGATGTAGCCATGGGTTTCTCAGAGAAGACATGGATGTCGCGCCTGAGCGCCTCTAGGACCGCCGCCGTGTGCAGCGTATTAGGAGTGCATACGTAGATGGCGTCTGGCCGATTGTCGAGCAGAGCGGCGGGCTCGCTGTAGGCGCTGCCTCCCACCTCATGGGCCAGAGCCTCCGCCCGTTCCGTCGCCACGTCGGCGATGCCAACGATCGTGACCCGTTCGTCCTGCGCCAGGAGGCGTGCGTGCGTTCTGCCCATGTGCCCGGCGCCGATGATGCCAACTCTCACCGTGTTCCTCCTCGCTTCGCGCTATCTACTGTGCTCCCACTCATGATATGGCAAAGGGAGATTGCTGGCAAGCGGGCGCTTCTTCCTGCTATCCAAGATGCCACTTGAGGGCGATGGGGAACGCATCGGGCAGCAAAAAGGCCAGCTACTTGACGTAACTGGCCGATCCCTCCACG
>DAOUCN010000424.1:0-15100 GCA_034431995.1 Chloroflexota bacterium
GGATAGGCCGCCCCACCGTCTCCAGGCGACCCACCTCGCAGATCAGGCCGCGCGACAACAGGGTGCCCAGCACGCCTTCTGAGTTCACTCCGCGCACGGCTTCCAGTTGGGCGCGGGTGATCGGCTCGCGGTAGGCAATGATGGCCAGGGTCTCCAGGGCTGCTGGCGATAGCCTTCCGCTCGCTTGAATGCCAAGAAAGCGCTCCACGTATGGCCCGGCCTGGGGTGCCGTCACCATCTGCACGTCGCGGCCCTTGCGTTGCAGTCTCAGACCGCCCGTGGTGCGGGCTTCGGCGAGAACAGCCAGCGCCGCCTCGATTGTCTCTTGTTCTACCTCCAGCGTTCTATGTAACTGCTCCACCGACACGGCGCCATTGGCCACAAACAGGATAGCCTCAATGATGGCCGCGCACTCCGACGTTTCCATGCAACTCCTTGTCAGCGTGGAATCCGTTGTGCTATAATCGCGGGCGAACACGATCGGTCCAGCACGAACCGAGGAGATGCCCGTTGAGCGCCAATGCCCGCCCAACGTCTTCACGTTCCCTTTACCTCATTGTCGGCGTCGCCCTGCTCCTGCTCCTCTGCCTTGCCCTGGCCATCTGCCTCGCTGCCAGCCCGCGCCCGCCCCGCCTCTCCTTGCCGCACATCGAACCCACAGATTCCGCCGCTGCCAGCGGCGAAGACAAGATCTGGGCCGTGGACAGGGCACCCCACGGGCCTTTCAGGTTAGAGATCACTCAGGAAGAGGCCACCTCGCTCATCGCCCTGCGTCTACCAGACTCGCCGTTCCTCAAACCCCAGGTCTACATCACCGGCGGGCGTGTCCATATCTCCGGTGAAGTCAGCTTGGGCGTGCCGATGCAGGTTCGCACGGAATGGGCCACCGCCATGGTGGGCGGCAAGCCACGCGTGGTCCTTGAGAGGGCAGCCATCGGCCCCTTTGCCCTGCCCGGCATCATGCTCAATTCCGTCACATCAACCGTCAATGAGATGATTGACGAGTCGGGGACAGGCATCGTACCTACCGCCCTGCGCATCGAAGAGGGCGTTCTCATCATCGAGGGCATCAAGGGCCCGCCTGCTATCCCCTAGAAGCCCGGCCGCGCACACTGGCCACGACGACGAACGCCACCAGCGCCATCCCGCTGACGCCGCTCAGCGCTGCGCCCAATTGCAGAGAACGCGGCCGATAGACGAACTCCACCCGGTGTTCTCCAGTTGTTAGCGCTACTCCCCTGAAGTAGCAGTTCACCCGCAGGATTGGCACGGCAGCGCCGTCCACCATCGCCACCCAGCCCGGATACCAGGCGTCAAGCACAACAAGCAGGCCAGGCTCCGTGAGCCGCGCCTGCACCGCCACCCTCTCGGGCTGGTACTCCGTAATCACGGCCTCCTGTGCGTCGTGCTGTGGCGACGAATCTCCCAGGCCTCGTAGCATCGCGTCCACGCCCGGGGCGCCCTCTACCAACGCCTCCACCGCAGGCCGGAAGTCGTCAAGGCTCATCGCGGGCACGATCTCATGCGTACCCAACACTCTGACGCCATGCACAATGTAGGCGCGGGGCAAGGACGCCAGGTTGCGATAGACCTTCACATCCCCGCTATGGACCAGCTCGAAGTCCGGCGACACCACCACGGGCAGGCTGGCGCCTGTGCGCTGGTCAATGAGCGAGACCGCGCGCAGGACGAGGCTGCCCTGGGCTAGAGGAGAGCGGACCTGTACGCTGTTGGGGACGATGGTTGTGTCCAGGGGCACGACCAGATGAGACCACTCCACGCCATCGCTGGTCCGCACGCCTCGCGCACCCCGCCAGAGCGTCCGTCCTTCTGCCCCCTGGTCAGCCAAGACACTGGCGGTGGCTGTCCTGCCGTGGGCATCAAACAACACAACCTCGGCCACCAGAGAGCCCCCCGTGACAACAGGCTCCCCACTCAATCGCAACACGATGCCAACGGCTGTCGCTACCGTTGGCCGCGTTACCGGCAGGCGCAGTTCGCCAGACACTGGGGCAGCGAAAGCCAGATCATAGTACACTCCATCAATCCATACATCGCCGTTCTTGTCGCCGATTACGTAGCCCACGCTGAGCAGCGCCAGACGCTGGGCATCAGGAATGCTCCCAAGATGATCTCGCAGCCGCCCGTCAGGAGAGACGGACTCGGGCGGCAGCAACAACTGCTCTAGCTCCAGATACCGGCGCAGCGGCAACACCCCGCCGTCATACCCATCGGCCGTTTGCAGTGCAAAGACGCTGGGGAGGTTCGGCGTCATCAGCTCCTTGTTCTTCAGGGCGTCCACGTAAGAGGCGACCTCCGCTGCCGCCCTGCCCGTTGCCGCCGCCCTGATCTCCAGCAGATCGCCGGGATCAAAGGTCGCGTCCGACACGCTGAGTATGCGGTGTAGACCGTCCTGCGTCTGCAGATAGGCGATGGCCGGGCGCAGGGCGGTCAGGCTTTCGGGCGGGGCTGCGCGGCTGTATTCCTGGTGTCGGCCAGCCACGTAGAGCTCGCCGAGCAGGATGGCCAGAAGCAGCGACATGAAGAGCACAGGGCGCTGTGCAGGCAGCCGCAGGAACACCGCACCCGCAAGGAGCACGGCCACCACGCCCCAGGCCGCGATCGTCGCCGGGGGTGGCAGACGCAGCCACGGCGCAAAAAGACCCAGCAGAGCTGCTACACCGCCAGTCGTCCGCAGCAGCACCCACCTCGTGTCGCGGCCCGGCCCGGCCCGCAGTCTTCCCAGAAGCACGTCCATTCCCATGCCAGCAAGCACACATGCGCCAAAGGAGTAGAGCAGCAACCAGCGGGCCGGCACCCGAAACAGGCTAATGCCAGGGATGACATAGTATGCGGCGGCATACACGGGAGTATAGCGTCCTAGCGCCAAGATAAGGCCAGCCAGGCACAACAGCGTCGCGAACGCTCCCAGACCGAAGCGGCAACGCCCCACGGCACCCACCGCAGCCAGGAGCACGCCACAGACGCCGATGTAGGCGGCCATCTCGCTCGCCGCCGCGGCCGTGTAGCCAGGCAGCAAGGCCAGTGGCAGCTCTCGGGGAGTCAGCGAGAACGACGTAGCCTGACGGTAGCTCAGGCCGCCGCCGCGCACTGAGAGTGACGTCAGCTCGGCCGTTGGCAGGAGCTGGATGGCCGCCAGCCCGACGCCGAGCGCCACCCCCAATGACACGGCAGCGAGCCGCCGCAGATTCTGTCTCGTGACCCATGGCCGGCCCGCTTCCCAGGCAAGGAAGGCCACATAGGCAGCCAGCCCGACCAGTATCATGTACGACTCCTGGCTGTGCCCCGCCAGAAGCTGCAGGGCTATCACAACAGCACAAGCAGCCACACGGTGCAGACTCGGCAGCCGCCACAGATCGGCCCCCACCAGCAGCAACAGGGGTAGCCACACGGCCACGCTTACCTGATTCAGATGCCCCGTCTGCTGCGCGATGAACCCGCCGAAGGCGAAGCAGCAGCCCGCCACGAAGGCGCCCGCTCCTGATGCCCGCGCCTCTCGCCGCATGAAGAAGAACATGAACACGCCAGCCAGGATGATGTGGAGGACCATCGTGTATGCAAGCGACGGCCCCGCCGGCAGGAACAAGAAGGGCAGATTCAAGGGATATAAGACTGCCACCTGTGGATTCGCCAGCAGAGGTGCGCCGAGGAAATGATCGGGATTCCAGAGAGGTAAGCGGCCCTCCAATAGGGCACGTGCGGTGGCAATGCGATGGGGGTAGAAGATCGTGAACGTGTCGTAGCCAATCAGTACGAGGCGCGTGACGAGGATAGGCCAGAAGAAGAAGCAGGCCAGCAGCACGAAGCCCGCCACGGCGGCTGCGTCTCGCGGTATCCGGCGCCGGTTCATCTTGGCCGTATTATAGCCTAAGGGCAGAGCGCTGACAAGAGACAGGTTCGCTCAGTAGAGGTGCGCCCCTCTGGTGCACACCTCCAGGGCTATCACGTCGCCGCGCACGCCTAGCCGCACTGCCTCGCGGCTCATCGCTTGCCCGATGGCATCCCCGCTGCCCGTTGTCAGGGCCAGGATAGCCGAGCCCGCACCGGAAAGGCAGGCGCCCACGGCCCCGGCATCCACCGCACACTCAATCAGCCTGGCCATACCGGGAAACATCACCTGACGGTACGGCTGGTGCAGGCGGTCGCGCATGGCCTCACGCAACACAGACAGGTTGCCTGTCGCCATCGCTGCCACAAAAAGCGCGGACCTGCTCAGATTGAAGACCGCGTCCGCGCGCGGAACTTCCGGCGGCAGGATGGCACGCGCCTGCTCCGTCAGCATGGAGAAGTCTGGCACGAAGACAACGGCGCGCAGCTCCGGTGGCACAGGCACAGGCGTGACAAGCGCCCTGTGGCCATTCATGGCCCCCACCACCAGACCGCCATGAAGGGCCGGGGCGACGTTGTCTGGGTGTCCCTCCATGGCCACCGCCACGTCGAGCAGGTCGCCCTTGTCCAGCAAGCCGCCGCTGAGAGCGTTGGCTGCCGTCAGCGCCCCAATGATGACTGCCGACGAGCTGCCTAGGCCGCGGGCTATGGGTATCCTGTTGACCATGCGCACATGCAAGCACGGCATCCCTCTGCCCGTCACCTCATAGTACCTGGAGAGAGCCATCCATACCAGGTTACTTCGATCGCGAGGCAGCGAGTCGGCCCCTTCGCCCTCGATGTGCAGTGAGGACCTGTCTGCCTGTTCAACCTCCACGTCATTATAGAGCTGCCAGGCCATGCCGAAGCAGTCGAATCCTGCTCCGAGATTGGCCGACGTGGCCGGGACTCTCACCCTGACCATAGTGCCGCTCCTTCCAGCGCCTGCCGCAGTGCAGCGGCCTCCGCTGGCACCACAACCGCCGAGCCCGGCAGCCACGACTGCGAGCCGACGGCATTCTCCGGATCCTTCAACACATGGCCGGTCAGAATGGCGACAACCCTCTCCCCTCGTCCGATGATGCCACGAGAGACCAGCTTGCGCACGCCCGCCACCGCTGCCGCCGAAGCCGGCTCACACCCGATGCCGGCCCGGTCCACCACCGCCTTGGCTTCCAGGAGCTCGTCGTCGCTGACCTCCTCCACATAGCCGTTCGTCTCCTGGATAGCCCGACGCGCTCGCTCATAGTTGGCGGGATTGCCTATGTTGATCGCACTGGCCACCGTGTGCGGGATCACCGCCTCATAGGTGCCAAAGCCGGCGCAAAAGGCGCGTTGGAACGGATTGGCGCCCGCGGCCTGAATCACCGCCAGACGAGATAGCCGACTGATGAGCCCAACCTCCTTCAACTCACGCAGGGCTTTGCCAAATGCGGCGGTGTTCCCAAGATTGCCGCCGGGCAGGACGATCCAATCAGGAACCGTCCAGCCAAGCTGCTGCGCCAGCTCAAAGACGATGCTCTTCTGCCCCTCCAGTCGCCACGGATTGACTGAGTTCAACAGATAGAGACCACCGCTTCGCGAGGCCTGCCGTGCCAGCACCAGGGCATCGTCGAAGCTGCCCTTGACCTGAACGACATGGGCGCCGTGGGCGATCGTCTGCGCTAGCTTGCCAATGGCGACCTTGCCTGCCGGCACCAGGACAATGCAGCGCAATCCAGCCAGGGCCGCGTACGACGCCAGTGACGAGGAGGTATTGCCGGTGGAAGCACAGAGCACCGCCCGTGCCCCCACGCGCACCGCCTGGGACACGCCGACCGTCATGCCTCGGTCCTTGAAGGAGCCGGTTGGGTTCTCCCCCTCGTGTTTCAGGCCCACCTGGGCCAGCCCACACCAGTGGGCCACGGCCGGAATGTCGTAGATGTTGGTATTGCCCTCGGGGCGCGTGACCACGCGGTCAAAATCGCCAATCAGTTCCCGGTAGCGCCAGACACCGCTACCGTCAATGCCACTGCGACATCCCCATCGCTCGTCAAACGTGCCGCGCAGGGCAGCGGCGTCTATGCTCATGAGGGAGGGCTGCACGCTCAGCAGTCCGCCGCAGTCGCAGACGGTGCGCGGGTCCCTCTCGCCATAAGACTCGCCACACGAAAGGCACACCACGCGACGGGTATCTTGCTGACCGGACACTACGTGGGAGTCCATCCACTGCTCCTCACGGCGCCAGAGGCCACATCCTTTCCTCGAGCCCTAACGCCACCCCCCGTGCTCGTACCTCGCATGCAAGTCCATCCGTCGTCGTCAGCCGCCAGCGATGGCGGGAACGATAGACACTTCATCACCAGGCTTGAGCGTTGTGTGTGCACCCTGCAAGAAGCGGATATCTTCACCATTGACGTACACGTTCACGAAACGGCGCAGGCTGCCGTCCTCCTCGCACAGACGCGCCTTGATGCCTGGGTACGCTTTCTCAAGGGCATGCAGGCAGTCGTGAACACTGCGGGCTTCCACGATGGCCTGCGCCGCGCCACCAGTGAAGCTACGCAAAGGCGACGGGATGCTGACCTTGATGGACATGCCGGTCCTCCTCGGTGCAGAAGGATGTCAAATATGGCTGCCTTCGCCCACTGTCCAGGCATCGGCGGATCGGGTGTCATCTTCCTGGATAATTCGCTCCAAGGCGGCGACGCGATTCATGATCTGACGCAAGATCTCCATAGTCGGGTCCGGTAGCCGGTTGTGCTGCAGGTCCTCGTGCTCAGGCTCCGGCACAGGCTGGCCATTGCGGCGCTTGATGTGGCCCGGCACACCGACAACCACCGACTCAGCAGGCACGTCCGTGACGACGACCGAATTGGCACCAATGCGGCTGTGGGCGCCTATGGTGACGGGGCCAAGAATCTGTGCCCCAGCTCCCACGACTACATGATCCCCCAGCGTCGGGTGGCGCTTGACCTTCTCCCAGCTCACGCCTCCCAGGGTAACATTGTGGTAAATCGTTACATTAGCCCCAATCTCTGCTGTCTCCCCAATGACGACTGCCATTCCGTGGTCAATGAACAACCCCGGACCTATACGTGCGCCAGGATGGATCTCAATGCCGGTCAGGAAACGGGCTACGTGAGAGACCAATCGGCCCAGAAGGCACAGCCTGTGCGTCCACAACCAGTGAGCCACACGATAGAACCAGACGGCATGCAGCCCTGGATAGCAAAACAACACCTCAAGTATACTACGCGCGGCAGGATCGCGTGCAAGAACGGATCGGAAATCGTCTCGAATTGTCTCAAACACGGCTCTTAAGCTCCACTCTGGACCATATCGCCGTGGATCTCGCGCAGGTCCTCAAAGAGAGCCGTGCTCAGGTAGCGCTCGCCACACGAGGGCACGATCACGACGACCAGCTTGCCTGCATTGCTGGGCCTCTCGGCCACCTGCACCGCAGCATGAATAGCCGCGCCAGCAGATATGCCCACCAGAATGCCTTCCTCCCTTGCCACTCGGCGCGCCATCGCGAAGGCCTCTTCGTTTTTCACCCGAATAATCTCATCAATGATGCCCATGTTCAACACCTTTGGCACGAAGCCGGCACCGATGCCCTGAATCTTATGTGGCCCAGGCTTGCCTCCCGATAGGACGGGCGAATCCGCTGGCTCAACGGCGATTGCTTGGAAGCTTGGCTTCCGTGCCTTGATGACTTCAGCGACGCCGGTAATGGTTCCACCTGTGCCCACGCCTGCAACCAGGATATCGGCCATGCCGTCAGTGTCGCGCCAGATCTCCTCAGCCGTCGTTTGGCGATGGATCTCAGGGTTGGCCGGGTTGTCGAACTGCTGAGGAATGAAATAGCGTGGGTCTCCCTGCGCCATTTCCTCGGCCTTGCGAATCGCACCGCGCATTCCTTCCGCGCCGGGCGTCAGCACCAACTCTGCGCCATAGGCCAGCAGCAACATACGGCGCTCAACACTCATGGTATCCGGCATGACCAGCATACACCGATAGCCCTTGGCGGCGCAAACAAAGGCCAGAGCAATCCCCGTGTTGCCACTGGTCGGCTCCAGGATGATCGTATCTGGGCCGATTCTCCTCGCCCTCTCGGCGGCCTCGATCATGCTGAGCCCGATGCGGTCCTTGACACTGGACGCGGGATTATAGAACTCGAGCTTCGCCACCAGATTGGTACTTGTTGTCACCCGGTGCAACCGCACCAGTGGCGTGTTGCCGACTAGTTCGGTGATGGCGTCAAAGATCCTCGCCAAGATGAGACTCCTTTTCCTACCACCTGCGTGTCACTCAAGCAGCAGCCCCAACAGCCTGGGCAAAAGCCTCCACCCGGGGCTCGACGACAGTGGCCGACTCCAGAGTACCCACTAGCGCATCAGGCGTCTTGAGGCCGCTGCCAGTGACATAGGCCACCGTCAGGTCATCGGCTTTGATGAACCCGCCCTGCGCCAGGCGTCTGAGAACAGCAATCGTCGTCCCGGCGGCTGTCTCGCCGAAGATACCTTCGGTGGAGGCCAGCAGGCGCATCCCCGCCACGATCTCATCGTCGGACACGGCGACCACCTGGCCACCGCTCTCCCGCACTGTACGCAGAGCATAGACGCCATCTGCTGGACTGCCAATCGCCAGCGAGCGAGCGATGGTGTTCGGCTTCACTGGCCGGACATCCGCGCTGCCCTCAGCAAAGGCCTGAGCCACCGGCGAGCAGCCATGTGCCTGCGCGCCGTGGATGCGCGTCGCTACCTCGCGCACCAGACCGACTTCCAGTAGCTCGCGCAGCCCTTTGCCGATCTTGGTCAGCAGCGCACCGCTGGCAATCGGCACCACCACATGGTCAGGCGCTTGCCAGCCCAGTTGCTCGACAACCTCAAAGGCCAGGGTCTTCGAGCCTTCCGTGTAGTAGGCTCGCATGTTGACGTTGACAAACGCCCAGTCGAAACGCTCGGCCACTTCCGAGACCAGACGGTTGACCTGATCGTAGTTCCCCTTCACGGCGACGAGGTGAGCACCGTAGGCCACGGCGGCGACCAGCTTGTTGCGCTCCAGGTCGGCGGGCACGAAGACATAGGCCTCCATTCCGGCCCGAGCGGCCTGGGCCGCCACCGCCCCAGCCAGATTCCCCGTGGAGGCGCAGGCCAGCGTGCGGAAGCCAAACTCCAGGGCCTTGGCCGTCGCCACTGCCACGACCCGATCCTTGAACGAATGCGACGGGTTCACGCAATCGTTTTTCAGGTACAACCGGCTCAGCCCCAGCACCCGTCCGAGGTTCCGCGCCTCAATAAGGGGGGTGAAACCGGCGCCCAGATCTGCCGCGGGGTTGCGGCTGGCGGGCAGCAGTGCCTCGTAGCGCCAGAGGCTGGGCGGGCCTGCAGCGATGGCCGCCGGGCAGGTACGCGTCAGCAGCGCCTTGTAGTCGTACACGACCTCCAGCGGACCCCAGCATACCTGACAAGCCTGGATGGGATCCAGGGGGTAGACCTCCCCGCACTCACGGCAGCGCAGACCGGTTGCGAAGCTCATCTGTTCCTCCTGCAGCACTGGGATGTGACAGCAAAGCCTCCCGTCCAAGGGGACGAGAGGCTTCGTGGTACCACCCCCGTTTGCTGACGCCTCACGGCAGCCAGCCTCAGCAGGTACAGAAGGAGCCGCGCGCAGCCGCTTCGATACCCCGGCCTGTGATAACGGTGGCCGCTTGACTCCGAGCCGGCGGATCTCCGGCCCATGAGTCCTCCGACGCGGCCTACTCGGCGCCCGGCGCTGCAGCACCTTTCAGCCTGTGGCTCTGGGTCCATGTTCCGCCAGACGTTCCGGGCCCCGATTCTCAGCTACCTCGGTTCTCTGTCGCCCTTTCCGCCTAGCGTACTCTTCCCGTCGTCGCCTTTGCATCTATACGACAAGAGGGCTCCTCCCCGTTCATTGGGGTGGAGCCCTCCCTGGCTTTCCGATTATACATTACCACATCGCGGCCATCTTGTCAAGAGCTTTGCCGTGGCAATCCACGGCCTGTGCAAAGTCGCGGGCGGCGGCCGCAAAACCTCCCACCGGTTCACTCCAACCGCAAATCACGACGGGAGTTCATAACTCCGGGCGTGCAGGGGATCAACCTGCGGGAGGTTGAGCTGACTCCGCACAGGCCCTGCCCAGTCAACGCTATGGCGTTGACAGGTGACGTGTTTTCTGCTATCCTTCGCCGCGCAAGCCTTAGATCACAGGAGAGAGTGTTGGCCACGTCTGCCGGATCCATGCTGTCCAATCCCCGCTTCCTTCGCCAATTTGTCAAGTTCGCCGTCGTGGGAAGCATCGGCGCTGTCGTTGACTTCGCCGTTCTGATCTTCCTCAAGGAGATCATCGGCTTCAACCTCTACCTCGCCAACACATTCTCCTTCACGGCGGCCGTCCTCAATAACTACACTCTCAACTCCGTGTGGACGTTCGCCGACCAGCAGAAGCAGCACCAGCGCCAGCTCCCTCAGTTCTTCTTCGTGAGCACGGTAGGCCTGGGCATCAACCAGGCGCTGCTCTACTTCTTCCATGACATTGTCGGTCTCTGGTACATCATTGCCAAAGCGCTCGCCATCCTCCTCGTCCTCTTCTGGAATTTCTTCGCCAACCGCTTCTGGACCTTCAAGGAATAGCGCTGGTTGAACATGCGCATTGGTCTGGACTACACGGCGGCCATCCGCCAGCGGGCGGGCATCGGCCGCTACACTCGCGGCATTGTCTCCGGTCTGGCCCAGCTCGATCAGAGCAATACCTACGCTCTTCTCATCAGCCGAGATTGCACACCAGACGCCACCCGCCTACCTGCGGAGTGGCCGCGCAATACCAGTCTCTGCCGCCTGCCCTTCTCAGAGCGCACCCTGACTATCGCCTGGCATCGTCTCCATCTGCCGCTTTATGTCGAGTTGTTTGCGGGCGCCCTCGATGTCTTTCATGCGCCCGATTTCGTCTTGCCCCCCGTGCGTCGCGCTCGCACTATCGTCACGGTACACGACCTCAGCTTCTTGCGCTTCCCTGAATGTGCCGACCGCCGCCTGGTCACCTATCTCACTGACGTCGTACCACGCTCTCTGCGACGCGCCGATCTTGTGCTCGCCGATTCGGCCTCGACGGGCAATGACCTCGTGACCTTGCTCAACGTACCGCCGAAGAAGATCAGCGTGGTTCCCGCTGGCGTCAGCTTTGCCTATCACCCCATCACAGACCGAGACTATCTGGCAGCCGTGCGAGCCCGCTACAATCTACCGCAGCGCTTCGTGCTGAGCGTCGGCACGCTGGAGCCGCGCAAAAACCTGGTGCGCCTCATCGAGGCCATGAGCCGCCTTGCTGCGGATGAGCCAGACCTTCACCTGGTACTTGTGGGAAGCAAAGGCTGGCTCTATCAGGACATCTTCGCCGCTGTGGAGCGTTCTGGCCTGTCCGACAGAGTGCACCTGCCCGGACATGTCGCCGAAGAGGACCTGCCCGCTGTATACAACTTGGCTGCCGTCTTCGCCTTCCCCTCACTCTACGAGGGCTTCGGGCTGCCGCCGCTGGAAGCCCTGGCCTGCGGCGTGCCTGTCGTCTGCTCCGACAGCTCAAGCCTGCCGGAGGTGGTCGGTGATGCTGCTCTCCTGATCCCTGCCAGCGACACCGCTGCCCTGGCCGATGCCATCAGCCGTCTGCTCCACGACGACGGCCTACGTGAGACGCTGCGTTCTCGCGGGCTGGAGCGAGCGCGCGGATTCACCTGGCAGGCAGCCGCCCATCAGCTTCTGCACGCCTATCAGAGCCTATGCGCATCGCCTTGAACGGCTGGTTCCTGGGCCAGCCCCAATCCGGCAGTGGCCAATACGTTCGCCACCTGAGAAGCGAACTCCTGCGGCGAGGGGACTTGGTCTGCCTCACGTTCTGCCCAGCCGCGCATGCCGGTGGCCCGGACATCGTGCCTCTGCCCCGCCCTCGGCTACCGGCCGACCTGGCCAAGGTCTGGCTTGAGCAAATCAGCCTCCCTCGGGTCGCGCGGAAGCATGGTGTCGGCATTCTCCACTACCCGTACTTCGCCGCTCCCCTTGTGTGTGGGTGTCCAGTGGTAGTCACCATCCACGACCTTATCCCGCTTCTGTTTCCTGAGTACAGCCGCAACCCCCACGTTAGGCTATACAACGCCCTCGTCTCGGCTACCGCTCGCCGCGCCGGCGCAATCATTGCCGACTCCGAACACACGAGGCGAGACATTGAGCACATCCTGCACATTCCCCGTGAGCGCGTCTACGTGATCCACTTGGCCCCAGACGAAGCACTGGCCGCCACGGCAGACAGCAACACCGCCACCGCGGCGAAAGAGCGGCATGGACTGGGCGACTACATCTTGTATGTGGGGGGACTGAATCGCCATAAGAATGTGCCTGCTCTCTTGGCCGCCTATGCCGAGGCCAGGAAGACGCTCAAGCACACGTATCAGCTCGCCATCGTGGGCCGCCCACACTCAACCAATGCTGCCATCTTCCCAGACCTCCGCCAGGAAGCGCAGCAGTTGGGCCTCACCTGGACCGAGGCGGGCGGCCCACAGAGCAGGAGCGCACATGTCCTGTTCCTCGGCTTCGTGCCGGAGGCCGACAAGCCCGGCCTCTATGCAGGAGCGCGCCTCTTTGTCTTCCCATCGCTCTACGAAGGCTTTGGCCTGCCGCCCTTAGAAGCCATGGCTTGCGGTGTGCCTGTCATCTCGTCCAACGCGGCGTCGCTGCCCGAAGTCGTAGGCGACGGCGGCCTGCTGATCGAGCCGACAGACGTGCGCGCCCTGGCTCACGCCATCAGTCAAGTCCTGAGCAACGAAGACCTGTGGCAGGATTTGCGGCTAAGAGGACTGCGTCAGGCAGCGCGGTTCTCGTGGAAGGAGACGGCAGAGCTGACAGCACAGGTCTACCGAGAGACAGCGGAGCGCTTCCGCCTCGGACGCACAATTCCAGGTCTCCCCTAATGCGAATCCTTATGCTATCCAAGGCCCTGGTCGTCGGGGCCTATCAGAAGAAGCTAGAAGAGCTGGCCCTTGAGCCAGGGGTCGAGCTGACTGCCGTCGTGCCCCCCTACTGGCAGGAGGGCAGGCACCGCACCATGCTCGAGCGTGCCCATACGCACGGTTATGAGCTTGCCGTGTTGCCGATGGCCCTCAACGGCCATTACCACCTGCACTTCTACCCGGGCCTGGGCAAAGTGGTACAGCGCATCCGACCCGACCTCTTCCACATTGACGAGGAGCCATACAACCTCGCCACTTTGCAGGCCATGTACGTGGGTCGGCGCGCCGGAGCGCGGTGCGTCTTCTTCACCTGGCAGAACATCTACCGCGCCCACACGTTCAATCTACTGGAACGCTACAACCTCACCCACGCTGCTGCTGCCATCGCCGGCAATCGCGCAGCAGCCGAGATACTGCGGCGCAAGGGCTTCAGCAAAAGCATCGAGGTCATCCCCCAGTTCGGCGTTGACCCCGCCGTCTTCTGACCTCACCCGCAGACGCGGGCCGAGAGGAACGAGGCCTTGCGTCTGCCTACAGCCAATTCTTTCGTTGTCGGCTATCTGGGGCGTCTGGTCGAACAGAAGGGGCTACTCGTCCTATTGCAGGCTGTCGCGGGGCTTGGCGGGGACTGGCGCCTACTGCTCATCGGCGACGGTCCCCTGCGCCCTGCCCTACAGGAAAAGGCAAGACAACTCGGCATCCCAGAGCGGGCGACGATCATGCCAGCCGTGCCATCGGCTCAGGTCCCCCTCTGGCTGAACCGCCTCGATGTTCTCGTCCTCCCCTCCCTAACCAGACCCAACTGGAAAGAGCAGTTTGGACGGGTGTTGGTGGAGGCCATGGCCTGCGAGATACCGGTTGTGGGATCAGACTGCGGGGAGATACCACACGTGATCGGGTCAGCCGGCCTGCTCGCTCGCGAGGGCGATGCCAACCATCTCAGGGAGCACCTCGCGCGCCTTATGTCTAGCCCAAGCCTGCGCCGAGACTTGGGGCGCCAGGGCAGACAACGAGTCCTCGCCTGCTACACACAGCGCCATGTGGCCCAGGCAACATATCGCTTCTATCAGGCCGTGCTCGGGCAGTGAGTCGAGGACAACCACTGGCAGGGGCAGCGCCATAGCACTGTCTTCTTCTCAGGCATCCGCGGCTCAACTGGCGAGCAGAGGATTCGCGTCGATCTGGCGCAATGTCCGATACGCCTCCAGCCACCACCGCGGCGCAGAACACAGAGGGCGGCCCTCGGCGGTCAGGCAAGGACGCGAGCGGACGTCACCGGGAAGCCCTGCATCCCATGCATAACAGGCGCGCCCGTGACACATGGCGGGCCGGTCATAGACCGCCATACAACGCGAACACAGGTACACGATCCTCGTGGGTATGAACATGACTCTCTCCTCGACGGCTACTCCGCCGTATTGGAGTATACCACAGTCAGGTCGTTCTGTCAATAAGTAAATCGCTTATATTTGGAGCGTATGCGAGGTAGGGGCGGCCCTGTGTTGCTGTCCTGGGCACTCGGGCTTGAGGCGCAGTTCCTGAGGCCCCGACCAGCCCCTCATGCGCCGACGCCGCATGGTGGTGACCCTCCGTCGTTGGCCATCGCCCATTCACAAGTCGGGCCACCTCGCTCACTGCCCGCGCCGCGCATGCAGCAATTCCAGATGCACCAGTCGCTGCAGGGCAGGTCTCCATAGCTGCCGCACACGTGACACGCTAGAGCCCATGTCGGGTATGGAAAGCCGACCTACGGCCTGACCGGCCTCCGCCACATTTGGACTTGCTGCCGCGCAGGTGCCCGCTTCTTGTCTTCCGTCTTGCCCCTGTGTTATAATGCCCCTGGGCTGCCAGATCCAGGTCGGGCACGCCCAAAGGATGCCATGTCTGCTCTTCTCTTGGCGTACAAACACATCTTTCTGTCGCTCCTGGTGGTCCTGGCCATGGGTTGCTCCCTGCGGGGCCCAGCTCCCACTCAGACCCTGGCTCCCACGCCATTGGCGCCCCTCCCCACTGCCGCCCGCACGCCAACGCCTGCCCTCGCGCCTGCCACTGCCACGCGCCCGCCCACGCCGGCAACCGCGCCTTCTACCCTCGCTGTAGCCGTCGGCTTCGCCGATTCCTACGCCACCCTGCTTGCCGACGTGCAGCGCTCTCTGCCCGGCCTGCGCGTCGAGCGCGTCGCTGACTCAGCCGCCGGCCTCACCCGCATCC